>DATENA010000075.1:0-3159 GCA_035275285.1 Fibrobacteria bacterium
AATTGTGCATAACACCCTCTAAAGAACGATGCGCTTGACCGACACCTTTCCCGCGATGCGGATCTTCAGGAGATAAAAGCCCGGGCGCACGGCGGCGGAAGAGAGGTTGAGGGCCCCCTCCTCCGACCGCGACGCCCAGTACCCGGCGCGTTTCCCCGCCAGATCATACATTTCCACCACCGCGTCCATGCCCCGGGCCAGTCCCTGGATGCGCACGATGAACCCGCCCTGCATGCGTTCCACGCGCCAGGCGGAGGGGTCGGTCAGCTTCCCGAGCTTGGCGGCCAGGCCCGTGGTGATGGGAGGGTTGCTCCAGGGATCCGGGGTCCCCGTGCCGCCGGGATTGGGGACCTGGCCTTCCGCGTAGTTCGGGATCACGTCCTTGACGGCGGCATTGGCGATGCGCGGCACTCCGTTCTCATTGTAAAAGGCCGCCAGGACGGGGGTCACCGAGTCCCCGGGCAGAGACAACAGGCTGGCCCATTCGTCCACGAATCCGAACACGGGGCCCAGGGGCAGCTCTTTCTTTTCGGAGAAATGCCTGTCCGAGGCCGCCCACAGGACCGCCGCGCCCGTGTCCCGGGCGCTTTCGTACACCGTCGATTTGATCTTGGCCGAGGCCAGCAACTTGCCCGCCGCATCGTAGGCTTCCCATTGCAGCGAATCCTCCCAGGCCGCGTCCGACTTCCCGTTGAATGCGACGCTGCCGCACCCGATGGCCAGGCCGCCTTCGCAGGGCACGGGGAGGGCGTAGGACTTCTTGGCATTGCGCACCACCACGGCCAGGCTGGTGGCGCTCCTCAGGTTCAACCCTTTGAGGACTTCCTGGGAAACGGTGGCGTAAAGATTGAGGTAATTGCCGGCCATCTGGCCTTCCGCGAAGGCCGTCTTGACCGCGGCCTGGCGGATTGCGGTCACGGGCCGGATGACGATGCCGGGGGCGACCGACATGTTGTCCCACATGTCCCAACTATATCCTCCGTCCCCCAATTCGCCGGGAGTCAGCAGCCGCGTGCGGGGCAGGGACATTTCTGTGCGGGAAGCCTCCCCCAGGGAGAAAATCACCTTGGGAGCATTGCCCGCATTCTCCAGCGTGACCGGGATCTGCAAGGTGGAACCGCCGAACAAGGATGCGACCGCCGCTTTGAACGGGATCATCAATCCCTGCGCGCCCATGGACGGCGGCAATTGGTAGCGCAAGCGCATGTGCCGGCTGAACCCCAGGGCGACCGGATAGATGCGGAAACGGTAGGCGCCGGGCTGGATCCTTTCCAGGATCAAGGGATCGCGCGGCCGCGGCGGGGGCGCGGAATTGCGATCGACCAGATCTTCGTACAGGCTGTCGGCGACGTTCCTGTCCAGCAATTTCCCCTGGAGAACGCGGGGTCCGTCCCACAGCAAGGCCCCGGTCACCGCGGCTCCGGGAGGCAGGGTAAAGTTGCCGACAATCTCCAGGCTCTTGCCGTCGTTTCCGATGCCCACGCCGCCCACCAGGCCGATTTCCACGTCTTCTTCCACGTCCAGGAAGGCGGGATTGACCCGCACGCGCACGGAGGCGCTCGCCAGGGCGCAGTTGCCCGAGTTGTAGCCTCCGCCTTCATTGTTCGTATGCGTGGTCTGCCAGGTCACCTGGCCATGCGCCCATGCGGCCAATGTGATAGCCATCGCCGCCAAGCGATGGGTTTGGATTCCGATACTGCGTGCCCGCATGGTTTCTCCCTTTCTGCGTGGGCTTCCAACGGAAGCGTGCAGAGGGCTGCTTGCAAAAGCCGTGCCCGGGTTCCCCAAGCGCGGGGACGAGGATATCCGGGTGGATTCAAGGGAAAAGGGACGCCGAGCGGACGATGCCGCGGGAGAATGCGTGGAAGCTGACCGGCAACATCTGATCGGGCGGGCGGGAGAGCCTCGCCCCATCCACCGGGGTGGGCGGAGGCGCGGCCGCGGGAGTTTCAGTCCAGCAAATGCCCGTGCATGACCAGGTGATCGACCTTGAACAGCTTGACGAAGATGGCCACCCGCATCCACATGCCGTTCCGCTCCTGGCGCCAGTATTTGGCGCGCGGATCCATGTCCACTTCGGGGTGGATCTCGTCCCTCCGGGGCAAAGGATGCATGATGACACCGTTCGGCTTCATCAGTTTCAGGTGCTCCACGCCCAGTTTGTACTTGGACAGGTCCACCTTCCTGGACTCCCCGTCCTTGTCATGCTCGTCCTGGATGCGGGTGATGTAGACGGCGTCCAGCTTGGGCAGAACGGATTTCAGGTCCTGGGTCTCCAGATATTGCACGCCGTGGGACGAAAGGCTTTTCTTGATGTCTTCGCCCATGGCGAAATCGTCCGGGGCGATGAACACCAGGCGCACGTTGCGGTAGTTCTTCATCAGGTAGCACAGGGACCGCACCGTGCGGCCGCGCTTGAGATCGCCCATCATGCCGATGGTCTTGCCGTCTATCCCGCCGTCCTCCTTGAAGCTGCGCTCCAGGGTGTAGATGTCCAGCAGGGCCTGGGTGGGATGCTGATCCTTGCCGCTGCCCGCGTTGATGATCGGCACCCGGCGCTGGATGGTGTCGAACAGGCCGGCCGCGCTCTCCGCCAGGCCTTCCTGGTTGGTGCGCATCACCACCACGTCCACGTAGGAGCTGAAGGTGCGCAGGCTGTCGAGGAGGCTTTCGCCTTTCACTTCCGAAGAAGTGGAGGAATCCCGGATCTCGCTGGTCTGGATGCCCAGGATCTGGCAGGCATTGTTGAAGGAGAGGAACGTGCGCGTGGAGGGCTGGGTGAAGTAGAGCATGGCGCGCTTATGCGCCAGCAATCCCCTCAGGTACAGGAGACCTTCCTTGGTCTTGGCGAACTTGCGGATGGCCGTGGTCAACTCGCACAACTCGTCCAGGATGGCGCGGTCGAATTGCTGGGTCCTGAGGATGTGGAAGAATTCGGGTTTGGGCTGTCTTTCCATGCTGCTCCGGAGGCCGCGGAACGGGGAACCGGCCCGTGTACGGACGGATTCCCCGGGGCCGGGGTGGTTCGGCGGAAATGTAGCAAAGGGGAGAGAAGAAGGAGAAGAAGAGATCGGGAACGCGGGGTGGATTTGGAGGCCGTGGCTCTCGGGGTAGCGCCCCGTCGGGAGTCGGGGGTCGGGAGTCGGGGGTCGGGAGTTG
>DATENA010000076.1:0-24488 GCA_035275285.1 Fibrobacteria bacterium
TCTGCCCGCCGTGAGGAGGTCTTTCACCCACCGGGGCGTGCCCCTGGCCGAAACCCTTTTCCATTCCCAGGCCAGGAACCTGTTCCGCCTGACCCACCCGTTCCCCGGGGAGGCGCAAGCGTGAAGCAAGCCGTGGTGTTCCATCTCCCGTCCTCGAACTGGGCGGTCATCGACGAGTACCTGTCCCGTTCCGGGCAGCATGCCCTGGTCACCGCGGAGGATGCGCTGCGCGCCCCGGAAATCGCCCGCCATGCGGGACGGAGCGCGGCGCTCGCCGCCATCCTTCCTCCCAAGGACCTGCAATCGGTGGATGAATACGTGCGGAGCGTCCTGGACCGCAGCCCCTTCCTGTTCGTGGGGAAGGAATGGGAAGCACTGTGCGCCAAGCATGGCTTGCCCGCGGACGCGTTGCGCCAGTCCATGCGCCAGGACCTGGCGGAGGAATGGGGCGCCGGGGCGCTGCTGGTGGAGTCCTTGGAACGCGCGCTCCAGCAATACGCCATCCGCGCCGTGGTCCTCAACGAGGAATATTCCGCCGAAGCCCGGACGCTCGCGCTATGGGCCGGACAGCGGAAGATCCCCGTCCTGCATCTCTACCAGGGGCTGGCCCTCGACGGGCACTATGCCGGAAGCGGGGACCTGTTGGCGGATTCGATCACGGCCGCCGGACCGCGGGCCGCGGAAACCTTCCAGGACATGGGCCTGCCGGCCGGCCGGGTGATCCAGACCGGGAACCCGGCATGGATGAAATTCTCCGAATTGTCCGCCATGAAGGAAGATTGCCGCGCCGGGCTGGCCAGGCTGATCGGCTGGGGATCCGGCCCGCTGGTGGTGTTCGGGACCAGCGAAGGTCCCGTCAAGCCGGCGACTTCGGATCCGGAAATCCTGTCGCAAGCGGCCCGGGCGTTCTTCCGGTGCGCGCGCGAGGCGGCCCGGACCCATCCCGGTTCCATATGGGCGGTGCTGCTGCGGCCGTCCGATCCTCCTTTCCTGGAACGCGAGTTGACCGCCTGGGCGGCCGAGGAAGGCCTGCCTGCGGGACGCATCCACTTCTTCCGCAACGATTCCGAGTTGTTCCTGGCCGCCGCCGAAGCGGTGGTGTCCGTCGACTCCGGCCTGGCGGTGGAAGCCCTCCTGGCCGGGACCCAGGCCATCAATGTCCTCACCGATTCCGGCTGGCGCGCGGGCCCGGCCTTCGCGGCCGATACGGGGGTCATCGAGGTGGCGCCGGAAGGGCTGTATGGGGAAGTGATGAAGGCCCTGGAACGGCGCCCGCCCGATCCCCGCCGCCTGGAGGCGGCCAGGTCCGCCTACCATCCCCGGCAGAACGGGGACCCGGTCAAAAACGTGGTGGATTGGATCTCCGGCATGCTTTCGCCGGACCCTTAGCTCGGGGATCCGGGAGCGAACCGGATCCGTTCCGCTTCCGGATCCGCTCAAAAAGCGCGATGGCGGCCGAGCATGAACGCTTCGGCCGCATCCCATCCCGCGCTCGCCCCCCGCCATCTGGCCAGATGTTCCACCGCCTCCAGGGAACGGGAATGGGGCCATGGGCGCATTTCCGAAGCATAGGCCTTCAGGGCCTTGAGCTTCAGGGCCAGGGTATCCGTAACGTCCACGTGCCAGTTCGGCGCGAACGCGGAAGCCGGGGACTGGATCTGCCATTCCGTGCTGGAAGGGACCTCGAAGCAGAGCAGGGAACGCAGGGCGGTTCCGGGCAGGGGCCGGCAGGCCGTGGCCACGGCCTGGTGCACGACCCTGTGATCGATGTTCAGATCGCCGGCATGGTGCGTATAGATGACGTCGGGGCGCACCGCCGCGATGCGGCTTTCGATCACCTTGACCACGTCCAGCAGCGGCACCGAGTCCATGCGGTTGTCGGGGAAGGCTTCCAGGGTGGTCCCGGAAACCCCGAGGATGGAATGGGCCTTGCGCGCCGCCCGCGCCAGCCTGGAAAGCCCGCCGGCACGGCTGCCGCGGTTCCGCTCCGGATCGCGGCTGGTGAGGCCTTCGGCCAGGATGAGCACGTGGACCCGATCGCCCTTCCGGGCATGGGCGGCCATGGTCGCGCCGCATCCCAGCACTTCGTCGTCCGGATGGGCGGCCACGACGAGTACCGTGCTCTTCATGCGGATCCATCCCCCGGTTTGGCGGCCACCAGGTTCCAGGTGGCATGGACGCCTCCCCCGGCGGGAAGCTTTTTCTCGATCACTTTATGCTCCAGGGAAACCAGGGTGAAGTCCCGGAACAAATCCGCCAGGTGGGCCTGGTCGGAAAAATGCACCCGGCCCACGTTGGAGAACAGGCCGGAGGGAAAATCCTTCCGGGTGCGGGCGTCCTCCGCCGGACGTCCCAAAGGCAGATCCGAATGCGCGTCGGAGAACCAATCGATGCCGATGTATTTGGCGCCCGGCTTCATCCTGGCTCCCACCAGGCGCAGGCAGTCCGCGATGGCGGCCGCATGGTTGTGGGTCAGCGAACTGCGGTCCACGATCAGATCGAAGGGACCCGCGAAAGGGATCTCCCGGGTGAAATCCCCGGTCGCCACCTTGCCTTCCAGGCCGGGAAACCGCGCCAGCAAATCGGCGACCATGGACGGGCTGCCTTCCATGCCGTGATAGTCCGCGCCCAGGGACAGGAAGAAGGGGATGTTGGCCCCGGATGCGCAGCCCAGTTCCAGCACCTTGAGTCCCCGGGCGTCTCCGCGGAAATGCCTTTTGCAATGGGAGACCAGATCGGACCAGGGCCAAAGGCTCATGCCGCCGATCTTCCGGTAACGGGATTCCCATTCCGCCGAAAAGCTCACGAGGCGGGACCTGCCGGAGCGGAACCGCGGCGCATGGCTATTCGATGACGATGAAGGAGGAGGTCGGCATGTAGGGAAGGCGCTGGATGCGGTACCTGTCCAGGCCGAGGACCTCTTTGAGCGCGACGGTCTCGCCGGGCCAGTTCGGATTGTTGATTTCGTCGAACCCGATGACGCTGCCCTTGGTGAGCCTGTCCTTCAGAAGCTCCAGGCAGACCTTGGTCGGTTCGTAGATGTCGAAATCGAAGTAGGCGAAGGCGATGATGGTTTCCGGATGGTCTTCCAGGTATTTCTTGAAGGTCTTGGTCGCGTCCCCTTTCACCAACTGATGCTTCCGGATGTTGGGGATGGGGTTGAAGTTCTCGTGGCAGGCCAGGATTTTCTCCAGGAAGTCCTGGTAGTTTTCCGTGACGTTCATGCCGCCTTTTCGGGCGTGGCCGGGATCGTTGTCGGAGACGGAAGGGAAGCCCGAAAAGGTGTCGAATCCGACGATGCGGCGATTGTAATTGAAGGGTTCGAGCATGCCGCGGAAGTTGGAGAAAAGGGACATGTTCTGCCCCCAGCGCACGCCGAATTCCGCGATGATCCCATGCACCGGGATGATCTTCCGGTACAGCTCGTACATGAAGATGAGCCGGGTCAAAGCCTGCCGTTTCATGAAAACGCCCAGGTTGTTGACCCTTTCGGCTTCGGGGATGGGGCATGCCTTGAACAGTTCCACCAAATCCTCGTGGGCGGACTTCTCGTCCTTCCGCCCGTCGGAACCGGCCGCGCTTTCCTTCATAGGATCCCCTTCCGATCCGCCATGCGGATCATTTCAGCATTTTAACTTCATCGCGGGTGGCATTGCAAGACATGATGGTTTCCAGGGAGGCCGGTCCCACGTTGAACAGCAGGTCCACCACGCTCATGTTGGGCAGGAACGGACCATGGCCCTGGCGGTACTCGGGATGGACGTAGTTCTGGAAATAGGGGATCACGCCGGCCGCGCGGAACGTCCCGACGTCGGCGTAGCCGGCTCCCAGGGCGCCGAAGATATAGGTCCCGGCCCCCAGCTTCCGGCACATGTCCAGCACCAGGTCGGATTTCGTCCCTTCGAACTCGAATTCCCCTGCCTTGTTGACCGGGGTCTTGATCCCCAGGGTCTCCAGGAACCAGATCAGCATATGGTAATCGAGGTCCGCCAGCAAGGCCCATTCGCGCTTGTAGGTCTCTTCGAAGAAATCCGCGTAGGCCTTGAAAAAGGGGGCCTTCCGGTAGCATTGCTCGATGCTCATCCAATGTTTCTTGGCCCAGGGCGTCCCGTTGTGGATCTCGATGTCGATGATGCGCTTTTCGCGGTGGTCCTTGCGCAGCACCGGCACGGTCAGGAGGATGGGACCGTTGGGCCCCTTGATGGTGTTCCGGCTGATCCAATCCTTGGGGACGTACTGGACCTGATCGAAGACGACGAACCGGTCGGCGAGGGCGATTTTATGGAACAGCCCCAGCCAGGGCAGGTACGAGGGCTGATGGGCGGTCAGAATCATGTCGATTTCACCTTTTCGGCGATGCGCCGCGCGTCGGATTCGGAGAGGGAAGGGTACAGGGGCAGGGAGACCGTGGTCCGGCACAGGGCGGACGCATTGGGGTAATCCGCGGCGTCTCCCAGCAGTTCCCACTCCTCCAGCGGGTTGATGGCCCGCACGCCGATGGACTCCAGGGCGGCGATCACCTTGGCGGGAGAGCCGGTGCGGAGGACGGCGCGGTACCATGCGGGTTCCAAGCCCTCCCCGGAGGCAGCCAGCAGGTCGAGCCCGTGGCTGCGGTAGAGGCCGGACAGGAGGCGGCGCTTCTCCAGGAATCCGGGCAGCTTCTTGAGCTGTTCGCGGCCGATGGCGGCCTGCAGATCCGTCATCTGCAGGTTGAAGCGGGCCTTGCGGTCATGGCGCTGATCGAATTCGCGGAAATCCCGGGCGGCGTCCGCCAAAGCGCGATCCCGGCAGACGAGCATGCCGCCCTGGCCGCCGCTGGTCATGAGCTTGGTGGCGTAGAAAGAGAATACGCCCGCGTCGCCCCGCAACCCCACGGGCACGCCTTTGACGGAAGCCCCCAGGGCCTGGGCGCAATCCTCGATCAGTACCATGCCCTCCACCCCGTCCAGATCGAGGGGGATGCCGTACATGTGCGGCACGATGGCGATCTGCGCACCGGAACGGCGCAGCGCCGCCGGGTCCAGGTTGGGCGAGCCGGGAGCGTTGTCCAAGAGCAGGGGTTCGGCCTTGGCGAAAAGGCAGGCGTTCCTCAAGGCTGCGCATACATAGGCCGGCATGGCGGTTTTCCGGCCCGCGGCCCCGAGGATTTCCAGCGCCAGGAACAGCGCGGCCGTGCCGCTGGAAACCGCCACCGCATGGCCCGGTTCCAGTCCCAGGAACGCGCAGAACCCGTCCTCCAGGGCCCGCACCTCCCCGCCTTGCGCCAGCCAACCGCTGCGCACCACGCGCGCCGCCGCCTGCTCTTCTTCCCTGCCCAGGGTGGGCCGGTTGTGCGGCACCGTTTCCAGCCGGTTCTCCGCCTTGAGGTAATACCCTTCCTTCACGATCATGGGATTGCCGATCACCAGGGAATAGGGCGGGATCTTGCGCCCCTCCACCATGGTGCCCGCAGCCACCACGCTGTGGTGCCCGATATGGGCCCCGCCCTTGATGACGCTGTGGGACCCTACGAAGACGTTTTCCTCGAGGATGATTTCCCTGCGATCCACCTCATCGGCCAGGCCGATGGATTTCCGGTGCGAGTCCGCGCAATTGATGGAGACGAAGGAGGCGATATCGCAATTGTCCCCGATGCGCACGCGGCAGTGCTTGGCGTTGACTTCGGACAGGCCGCCGATATAGACGTTTTCGCCGATCTCCGGTTCGCCGTTGATCCAGACCAGGGGATGGAAGCGGTTGGCCCGGAAATGCGTGTGCCGGGAGAAGGCCTCTCCGAAACGCTCCATGTCCATCAGGAGAAATCCCCCATTCGCAGCTGATCGCCTTTGGCGATCCCGCGCAACGCCTTTTTCCCCATCAAAGCGTCCCAGAAACCCGGATTCAGGCCGGTGCCGGGCCGGCGCAGGCCGAGATTGTCCTCGCCCAGGATTTCGCCTTCCCCGATGGCCTTCAGGGCCACGATGCTCCGCCGCGCCAGGGCCCGCATGCTTTTCTCGGCCGCGGTGGGGCGCACCAGGGCGGATCCCATCATCACGTGCGCCTTGCGGATGGAATCGATCCATTCCTTGAGGCCGGCCGGTTCCTCGGAGAACCAATGGTCCGGCCCGGGAAGGCCGTGCCCCAGGGTGAAATGCTTCTCGAACAGGGAAGCGCCCATGGCCACGGCCAGCGAGGAGGCCAGGGGCCCCTGGGTATGATCGGAGAAGCCCAGGACCAGGGAAGGGTAGGCCGCCGCCAGGGTCGCCAGCTTGAGCAGGTTGACGTCGGCGGGAGGCGTGGGGTATTGGGACGTGCAGAGCAGCAGGATGGTGGGGTAACCGTCGAGCGTCCCCACGGCTTCCAGGGCTTGCTGGACTTCGGCCAGGTCCGACATGCCGCAGGAGACCAGCAGCGGCAGCCCCGTGCGCGCGTAGCTTTTGAGCAAGGGCAGGTTGGTGAAATCGTCCGATCCGATCTTCACCGCCGGTATCCCCACCTTGAGCAGCAGGTCCAGGTCCGAACGGTTCTGCGGGGTGGAGAGGAAGAGGATGCCGGTCTCTTCGCAGCGTTCCTTGATCACGCCCCAATCCCCGGGGCGCAGCTCGTAGCGGCGGAACATCTCCAGCATGGATTCGGTGACGCTCTTGCCGGCGGATTGATAGGTGAACGTGACGTTCGGATCGCTGATGAATTCGTCGGCGCGGAAAGTCTGGAACTTCACCGCGTCCGCGCCGGCGTCCTTGGCCGTCCGGATCATCTCGAGGGCCGTTTCCAGCGATCCGTTGTGGTTGATGCCGACTTCGGCGATGATGAAAGGGGGGCAGCCTTCGCCGATGTCCCTGCCCGCGATGGATATCCTTCTCATGGGTCCGCCACCATTCTCACCACGCGTTCGCATCCTTTCCCGTCCACGAGCCGCATCCCGGCCCGGGACATTTCCGACAAGGTTTCCGCGTCCAGCCGCCGCACGGCCGCGGCATAGTCCTCCGGCCCCAGGTCCCGGCCCCATCCCAAGGTCCGCTGCGCCCCGGCGGCAGCCACGGCGGCGGCGATCTCGGCCTGGTTCTCCGCCAGGATGGCCACCAGGGCCGGCAGTCCCATGCGGCACCGCTCCCACGTGGCCGTCCCGCCCGCGCCGATGGCCAGGTCCGCCTCCCGCATCAGGCGGGCCATGAAATCCACCTGCCGGTGCACGGTAAGCCCGGGCAACGCCGCTTTCATCTTTTCCAGCTCGGCCATATGGGGGTTGAGCCCGCCCGCCACTACGGTGATCCGCAATTCCGGCCCTCCGGCCCGCAGGAGGCCTTCCAGGGCCTTGCCCGCCTCGTTGGTGGGATCGCTGCCGCCGAAGAAGACCAGGACGCTCCGCAGGGACCCGTCGCGCGGCACCGCCTCCTCCCCGGGCAGGCGGAATTCCGGGCGCAGCAGGGCGAAGCGGGGGCCCAACAGGAGCCGGCAATGGCCGGGCACCCGCCCGGCGGGGCCGGGATCGCCTTCGCCGTGCAGATTCTGATCCAACAGGACGTCGCAGTCATGATGGCGATCGCCGCCGTCGTCCAGGACCATCACCTTGTGGGCGATGGGGCGGACGCGGGATTCCCATCGGCGGTCCAGTCCGTAATGATCGGCCACGAGCAAATCGACGACGGTGCCCGCCAAGGCGTCCCCGACTTCTTCGGCGTCCCGTTGCCAGGGGACTCCCAACCAGGTTTCCGGGTGGTCCCGGGCCTCGGGTCCGGCGGCCCCGGGGGGAGGCGCAGGCAGGCCGATGGTCTCATGCCCCCGTCCCCGCAGCCAGGCGGAAACGGCGGGATCGAATTCCCGGGTGAGGAAGCGGACCT
The DNA here is from genome assembly GCA_035275285.1 of Fibrobacteria bacterium. Lineage (GTDB taxonomy): Bacteria > Fibrobacterota > Fibrobacteria > UBA11236 > UBA11236 > Chersky-265. Next base: position 7,821 of record DATENA010000076.1, read on the forward strand.
TGTCGCCCCGTTCCGCGAAGGCATCCGCCAGGCACAGGCAGCGGGCCACATGGCCGGTGCCCATGCGCACCGAGGCGTCCACGCGGAAGGCTATGTCCAGGCCGCGCGGGCGTGGAGCCGGATTGGCGGCGGACACGGCTAGCGCCCGGCCAGCAGGACTTCGGCCATGGCCAGGTCCTGGAAGGTGTCGACGTCCACGGAGCGCTCCGGCGGCATCAGGTAGCCCATGAGGGGCTGGGCCGTGTAGGATTTCTTCCGTTCGAAGGATTCCACGTCCAGCACGTGGATGGCGCCGTTGGGCCGGTACGCGGCGGGCAGGCCGCCCGGCTTGGCCCCCAGGTATTCCGGGAACCAGTGGGAAAGGCGGGTCCCTTCCAATTTCAGGGCCGTGAAGGGCGTATGGTCGCAAAGGGCCACGCTCATCAGCGATTCCGCCCCGGCCTCGCGGAACTGGCGGTAGGCTCCGGCGATGTCCTCCGCCGTGCGCAGCGGGCAGGTGGGAAGCAGGATGACCAGGGTATGGTAGGCTTGGCCGGCCTCGCGCAGGGTCTCCAAGGCGTGCAGGCCGACATCGACGACGCCGTAAGGGTCCTTGGCCAGATGGGCCGGCCGCAGGAAAGGGACCTCGGCGCCAAGCTTGCGGGCCACCTCGGCGATCTCCGTGTCTTCCGTGGACACGATCAGCCGGTCCAGGACACCGCTTTGCAGGGCGGCGTCCACGGCCCACTGCAGCAGGGGCTTCCCGCCCAGGGGCAGGACGTTCTTCCTGGCCAGACGTTGGGAGCCGCCCTTGGCGGGGATCAATCCCAGGACGGAGCTTTTTTTTCCGGGTCCCGTTGCCATGGCGGCCGCGCTACTCCAGATCCTTCCATTCGAAGATGGCGCCGGCTTGCTTGTCCCGCCGCATGCGCGCTCCTATCAGGGCCTTCGCGTCGTTGGGCGCGATGCCCTTGCCGGGGCGCCGGTAGTCGATCATGTCCTCGGTGATGACGTCCCCGGCCTTGATATCCTTGGCCAGGAAACAACTGCGGCGGGCGCCCAGGCGCTTGGCGCGTTCCTCTTCCCCCATGATCCGGCGGGTCTTGCCCAGGGCGGTCTCCAGCTCGCGGATGGCGCGGACGAATTTCGGCATGTCCTCCTTCTCCAGGGAGAAGCTGTGCTCCACGCTGCGGGTGGTGCGATCCAGGGTGATGGTCTTCTCCACCATGTTGGCCCCCAGGGCCACCGCGGCGATGTCCATTTCCCAGCCCGGCGTATGGTCGGAAAAGGCCGCCGGAAAGCGGAACATCTGCTTGAGCGTCTGGATGATGCGCAGGTTGATGCTTTCCAGGCGGGCCGGATACCCGGAAGGGCATTGGTGGATGATGATGTTGGAATTGCCTTCCTTCAGGATCACGTCCACGGCCGCTTCCACTTCGCCCAGGGTGGATCCGCCGGTATCCAATTGCAGGCAAAGGCCGGTTTTGGCCGCGTAGCGGATCAGGGGATGGTGGTTGACGTCCCCGGAGGCGATCTTGATGGAATGGCAGCCGAGCTTGACCAGGAAGTCGATTTCCTCGGGAAAGGCGGCGGTGGAAAAGAAGGCCAGGCCCAGCTTGTCGCATTCGCGCTTGAGCGGGACCCAATCCTCGCGCTTGAGATGGCGCCTGAGGAGAATGTCGTAAAGGGGTTCGGTGACTTCTTCCATCTTGCCCGTGGCGCGGTCGACGAGGATGGAATACGTGAACGGCTGCTTGCGGTCGGGAACCAGGCGATCGAGATCGAAGAGCTGGAATTTGACCGCATCCGCGCCGGCTTCGGCGGCCTGGCGGACCAGTTTCAGGGCCGTCTCCAGGCCGTCATGGGTGGGCCCGGCCTCGAAGGTGATGTAGCAGGGGAAATCGTCCCCGATTTGCCGATCCCCGATATTGAAATTCATGGATTTTCCCTTTGCCGGAGGCTGATTGCAACGCCCATCCTGACTCGCCCGTTCACGCGGAACGAGGGCAAGGCCATTATATCAATTGAGTTTTTAGGAGTTCAACCACCTTCTCCGCCTGCGCCCGGGTCAGGTCGGCGAAGAGGGGAAGGGAAATGGCGTTCGCGTAGTAAGCGCTCGCGGACGGGAAGCCCTCCGGGGAGAAACCCAGGCCGCGGTAGTAGGGTTGCGCCGGAATGGGCAGGTAATGGACGTTGACGCCGATGCCGCCCTTGCGCATGGCCGCGAAGACGCGATCCCGCGGAGGCGCTCCCCGGGAGGGGTCCAGCCGGATCGGGTAGAGGTGCCAGGCGGAGGCGGCCAGCGGATCGCGATGGGGAACGGCGACCGGCAGGTCCCGCAGCAGGCCGTCGTAGAGATCCGCCAGGGCGGCGCGGCGGGCGATGAATTCGTCGATGCGGGCCAATTGGCTCAGCCCCAAGGCGGCCTGGACGTCCGTGATGCGGTAATTGAATCCCAGTTCGATCTGCTCGTAATACCAGGGGCCGTGGGAGGGCGAATGCATTTCCCCTTCCTCGCGGGTGATCCCGTGGCTGCGCAACCGTTCCAGCTTGCGCTTCAGGACGGGATCATTGGTCGTCACCATGCCGCCTTCGCCCGTGGTGATGATCTTGACGGGATGGAAGCTGAACACGGTCATGCTGGAATGGGCGCAGCCGCCCACCTTGGCGCCCGCGAAGGAGCCGCCGATGGCATGGGACGCGTCCTCGATGACGGTGAATCCATAGCGGGCCGCCAGCGCGCCGATCAGGTCCATGCGGCAGGATTGGCCCGCGAAATGCACCGGGATCACCACCTTGGGCAGGCGTCCCGCCCCGCGGGCCCGCTCCAGCTTGGCTTCCAGCAGCGCCGGGTCCATGTTGTACGTGTCGCCCAGGACGTCCACGAAGTCGACCCGGGCGCCGCAGTACAGCGCGCAATTGGCCGAAGCCACGAAGCTGTTGGGGGAGGTCCAGCAAACGTCCCCCGGCCCCAGGCCGGCGGCCAGGCAGGCGACATGCAGCGCCGCCGTGGCGCTGGAAACGGCCACGGCGTGCCCGGCGCCGCAATAGGCGGCCACGCCCTTTTCGAAGCGCTCGACGGCCGGACCCTGGGTCAGCCAGTCCGATTGCAGGGTCGCCACCACGGCTTCGATGTCCCGGGGGGAAATGGATTGGCGCCCGTAGGGGATTACGGGCGCCGCGCCGGGAGGAACAGGGGCGGTTTCCCGGGGCTCAGATTTCGAAGTCAGGCTGTGACCGCTTTGCGCTGGAGGCCGTGAGTTCGGGCTCGGCGGGTTCCACGGTGGGGGACCAGTCGCCGGTGCCGGTGGGGAAGGCGATGGCGGGCCCGGCCACGTTCTCCTTGCCGTATTCCTTGCCGAGCCAGGAGCGCAGGTGCGCCTGGGACATCCAATCCACGTTGGTGTCGCTGGAATAGCAGAAGCCGGGCTTGCACTTGACGCCGTTGCCGATGCGCTTGGGATCCAGGTGCCATTCGTGGATGCTCGGCAGGATCTTGAAATGGTTGTCGTATTCGTAGGCGGTCTGGGCGTCCTCGGGGCTGATCATCTGCTCGTGCAGCTTCTCGCCGGGGCGGATGCCCACGATCTTGAGGTTGGCGTCCGGAGCGATGGTGCGGGCCACGTCCATGACGTGCATGGAGGGGATTTTCCGGACGTAGATTTCGCCGCCCACGGAATCCTTGAGGGCGTGCAGGACCATTTCCACGCCCATCTCGAGGGTGATCATGAAGCGGGTCATCTTGGAATCCGTGATCGGCAGCTCCCCGGAATGGCGCATGGACCAGAACAGGGGGATGACCGAGCCGCGGCTGCCCATGACGTTGCCGTAACGCACCACGGCGAAGCGGGTGCTGGTGGCGGAGCTGTAGGAATTGCCGGCGACGAAGAGCTTGTCCGAGCAGAGCTTGGTGGCGCCGTACAGGTTGACCGGGTTGCACGCCTTGTCGGTGCTGAGGGCGATCACGCGCTTGACCTTCTGGTCGATGGCGCAGTCGATGATGTTCATGGCCCCGTTGATGTTGGTCTTGATGAATTCGAAGGGGTTGTATTCGGCCGCGGGAACGATCTTGAGGGCCGCCGCGTGGATGACGTAGTCGATGCCGCTGAAGGCGCGATGCAAACGGTCCTTGTCCCGGACGTCGCCCAGGAAGAAGCGGACCAGGTGCTTTTTGGGGTGGTCCTTGAGGTCGTTGGCCATGTTCCACTGCTTCATCTCGTCGCGGGAATAGACGATGATTTTCTTCGGGGTATACCGCTCCAGGACCATGCGGATGAATTTCTGCCCGAAGGATCCGGTGCCGCCGGTGACGAGGATGGATTTGTTGTCGAGCATAGCTTGTCCTTTTCGAGCGGCCGGGCCGTAAGCCGGACTTAGGTTACAATTCGAATCCCTCGCGATGCAACTCATGCGAGCGGGAAGCGCCGGTCTGGACCGGAAGCGTCCCGGAGGTCTTGCCGGGCCTCCCTTCTGGTTATCGATCCCCGGAGCCGGAAACTTTAAGGTTGGTGGAACAATCCCCGCGGCCGCCCGCGAAACTTGGGCTTGTTTGGGACTTTGGGGCGGGGAGGATTGAATGCCCTGCGGAAAAACAATATGCTCGCAGCATGCGCATCGGCGATTTCCAGAGGGGCCGGGCCAAGATCCCCGAATCCGGCGCGGACATCCGCTTCCGGGACACGCCCGAGGCGGAACTGGAGGCCGGGCAGGACCGGCTCCGATCCGCGGTGGAATGGGGCATTTACCGGCGGTTCCGCAAGGACGGGGCCGGGACCCTGCTCAACCTCAAGCCTGCCTGCCGGGAGGGATTCTTCTCCCCGGACGGGGGGCCGGCACAGATAACCACTATTCCTGGTGATGCGGATCCGGCCGCCTGGGTCCGCGGGCTTCCTCCGGAGTCCTTCGACGCCGTCTTCGGCCTGGATTTCTTCCAGGTCCACGGGGACTTCCCCCGGGGCCTGGAGGACCTGGCGCGCGCCCTCAAAAAGGAGGGAACCCTTTTCCTCAACTTCTTTTCCGCCGACCACTTCGCCCTGGCCGGCTCCTTGTCCGGGCCCGGGGATCGCGCGCCCGTCCGCGACCGGGCCGCCGTGCCCGTCCGGACCGCGACGACCGGGGAGGTGCGCGAATCGGCGCGGCGGTGCGGCCTGCAGGTGGCGGCCGTCGTCCCTTATTCCTCTTTCTACGGGAATTCCCTATGGCTGGAACTGATGGGCAGCCGGTTCCGTTGGGAAAGGATCCTGGATTGGCTCTCCTCGGACGAGAGGCTGTTCGATTTCGCCTTGTTCCTGGAAGAAGCCGTGGCCGCGAAATTGGGCGCCGAATGCGCGCCCCGGTTCGCGGCCGTGCTCCGGAAGTCCGCGGGCGAGGCTTCGCAGGACGGCGAAGCGGGCCAATCGCGGCCGCTCCCGGACGGGATCGGGATCCCCAGGGAGCGATTGCACGCCATCTTCACGGAACATGCGCGGGATACCCGCAACCTGGTCTTCCTGCACCATCTCTGGAAACTGGCCTGGACGCATCTCGGCGAATCCCGCCGCCCGGGCTGGAAGGAATTGCTTCCCGATTGGATCCATGGGGAGTACCGCGCTTGGCTCGCCCAGGAAGGCTTGGACGCGAAAGGGATGGCCGTGGTGGACGGCTGGCATCTGCTCCCGGAAATGGGGGGGAGGCTGCGCCACCGCGGGATTCCCTTGGGGCCCGGACTGCAATATGAACAATTGCGGAGGATGCTCGCGGACGTGTTCGGATGCTTCCGGAAGGCGCAGGGATAGATGAAGCCCAAAGCCGTGCTCTTCAACCTCTGGAACAAGCATTATCCCGTGATCAAGGCGTTCGCGGAGAGCCGCCTCGATCACTTGATCCTGGTGCAGCATCCCGCTTTCCGCAACTTCCCTTCGTTCGCTTCCTTCTCGGGCCGCATCATCCCTTACGAGCAATTCGTAGGCGAAGAGGAGAAGGCCGCATTTTCCATGCAGGCCCTGGACCATGCCGCCTTCCTGGGCGATCTGGCCTCCAAGCCCTTTTGGAAGGAATTCTGCCGGGGACTGGACGTGCCGTCCGAAGCAACGGCGGAAACGCTTTTCCGGGACGCCGGCCCCAAGTTGCTGGAGCAAATCCTGCAAATCGAATGCCTGGAGCGCGCGTGCGAAGCGCTGGACATCCGCGCCGCGGTCCTCAACGAGGAAAACACCCTTTTGCCGAAATCCATGGTGGTCTGGGCGAAGTCCCGCGGGATCCCCGTCCTGCACATCAACCATTCCCTGGGCATGAGCGGCTGGTATACCGTGCACGGGAAAATCGCGGCGGACGCCCTTGCGGTATACGGCCCCATCGTGGCCGACGGCCCCATGGAGACGGGTTTTACGGGAGACCGGGTCTTCATCAGCGGCAACCCGGATTGGCTGGTCTATGGGAATGCCGAAGCGCACAAGCCGGCCGCACGCGCGGAAATGGCGGCGCGCCTTTTCCCGGGACCGGCCGCGCCGATGGTGGTTTTCGGGACCACCTTCGCCGCGAACCTGACGGCCACGGAGGAGAAGAAAGACACTTCCGCCTCCGCGACCGCCTTCTTCCGGGCCATCGCCGCCTTGCGCAAAACGGGCCGGCGGATCCATGCGGTGGTGAAGCTGCGGCCGAACAACGACAAATCCTTCGAGGAGGAATACCTGCGCCTCGCGGCGGCGGAAGGCTTGGCGCCCGGCGACTTCGCGTTCGTCCGCGCGGATCTGGAGAAACTGTTGCTGGCCGCCGATGCCATCGTGTCCGTGGACTCGACGCTTTCCGCCGACGCCCTGCTGGCCGATACCCTCGCCATCAATCTGATCACCGAGGAAGGCTGGCGCCGGGGCCCGTATTACCCGGGTTACACCGGGATCCTGGAATGCCGGAACGAGGATCTGGCCGCATGCCTCCTCGACGCCCTGGAGAACGGAACGTCGCGGGAGCGCCTCCGCGTCTTGCGGAAACGGAGCCGCTCGGCCTTCCAGGGAGGGAGGAAGGGACAGGATCCCACCGCGTACCTGGCGGATCTGATTTCGCAGATGGCCCGCCGATCCCCCAATGGCGCGCCGGAAGGCGCCGGGGACGGATCCTCCGGTCCGGGGGAGTCCCCCTGGGCCCGGGCCGCATCCGGTTCCCGCGAGTCCATCGACCTCGGAGGCGAATTGGAGTCCAGCCTGGCCCCGGAGGCATTGCTCAAGGATGCGGCGCGCGTCCTGACCGCCGCGGGCGAGTTGTCCTGCACCATCCGCAACGTATCCCATGCGCCCGTGCTGCGGAACCTCATCGAAGGCACGTGGGCGCCCACGGGCGGACGGGGCCGGATCCGTTTCTTCACCCTCCTCGAACTGCAAACTTTCCTGGCGAAGGCCGGGTTCACGGTGGTTTCCAGCAGGCCGGTGCCGGGCGATGCGCGGCCGGACCCGGCCTTGCTGGGATTCATGGAGGCCGCGCGCGGATTGCGGGGAAACCTCCTGGAGCATGCGGGCATCGAAAGCTACGCCATCAAAGCCCGCAAGGCGCCGGGGGGTGCGGAATCCCATCCCGTTCCGGCCGGCGGAAACCGGAAACCGCTTCCCGCCGGGGCCGGAAGCATGACCGTGCTGGTCCGGCCGGCGGAGGATTTGCGGGCCCTGAAGGAGGTCCTGACGACCCTGGCGCTGGGGAGGCGGTTGCGGACCGAATTCATCTGCATGGTGCCCGCCGGCCGGGCCGCGGAGGCCAAGTCGGTTTTGCAGGGGGTCGCCGCGATCCTCGAAACCGAAGAGAGGTCCTTTTCGCGTCCGGTGCTGGAGAGCCTGGCGCGCTCCATGGAAGGGGATTGCGCGGCGTTCCTGGACCCCATGGCCACCCTCGGATCCGGATGGGACGCGGGCCTGGCCCGGCATTCGGTCGCGGGCGCGGCGGTGGGCCCGCTGATCAATCTCATCGCCGGGACGCAATCGGTTTACCATTATCTGTCCGCGTCCAGGATCGATCCGGACGACGTGGAATCCCTGGCCCGGGAGGTCCGGATGCGCTATCCGGCCATGTCCCTGGCCGCGGATTGGCTGTATGAGCAGATCCTGGTCGTGGGGCGGGACATGGTTTCCGCCCTTTCCCGCATGCCCGACCGGAAACCGGACGCCCATTTCCTGGGATTGGGCGAAAAGCTGCGAAGGGCCGGCGCCAGGCTGTTGGTGGCCAAGGACGTGTACGCGCGGCTGGAAGGCTAGGCGGCCCCCCCGGCAGCGCATTCCCCGTTGCCTTGTCCGCTCCGATTTTCATACAATGGCCACGTACCCCTGCGCCCAGTGGGAACCGATACGGAGCCAGCCATGATCCATGACGTCAGCACGGGCGCCCAGCCCGCCGGCGGCGAGACGAAGCCTTCGGACACCAAATCGCCGGACTATTACCAGGTCTGGAACCAGGCGCTTTTCGATCTGGTCCCCACCGATTGCAAACGGGTGCTGGAAGTGGGATGCGCTTCCGGCAGGCTCGGCGACGCGATCAAAAAGCGCAACGGAGGCGTCCATTACGTGGGCGTCGAGGTCATCGCCCAGGCGGCCGAAATCGCCAAGGCCCGGTTGGACGAGGTATACGTCGCCGACGTCGAAGCCTTCGACTGGACCCTGCTTTCCGGAAAGGAATTCGACTGCATCGTGTTCGGGGACGTGCTGGAGCATCTCCTCGATCCGGAAAAGACCCTGCGGAACGCCGCGCGCTTCCTGGCCGAAGGCGGATCGGTCGTTTGCTGCCTGCCCAACGTGGGCCATTGGTCCATCATCTCCGGCTTGATCGAAGGCAAATGGGAATACGCCGATTCCGGCCTCCTGGACCGGACCCATCTCCGCTTCTTCACCATCAGCACCTTCCGCCGGCTCCTGGAGGAGTGCGGGTTCCAGGTCGTCCAGGAAGAACGCCTCCGCAACGCCGGGCAGCTCTCCGACGAGATAGTCCCCTTCCTGCAGAAGATGAACGTGGACGTGAAGGACTTCGTGGATCGCGTCACCACCTTCCAGTTCCTGTTCCGCGCCCGGCGGGCGGCGCAACCGCGCGCGGACGCGGTGAACGCGGGGACGGCCGGCAATGCCGGGGAATCCTCCTGGAGCCCCGCCGCCGGGCCCGGCGCGCAAACGGTGGCCATCGTGATCCCGGTGTTCAACAAGGTGGAGCTCACGCGCGATTGCCTCGCTTCCATCGCCCGGAACTATCCGCAGTCGGTGTCCCCCGAGGTCATCGTCTTCGACAACGCCTCCAGCGACGGCACCCAGGCCTACCTGGAACAGGCCCAGCAGGAATACGAATGGCTGAAGGTCATCCGCTCCAAGACCAACCTGGGATTCGCCGGAGCCAACAACAAGGCTTCGGAGCTCTGCGATGCGGACATCCTGGTGTTCCTGAACAACGACACCATCGTGCAGCCGGCCTGGCTGGAGAAGATGCTGGAGCGCATCGACGATCCCGGCGTGGGCATGGTCGGTTCGAAGCTGATCTATCCCGACGGGAGGATCCAGCATGCCGGCATCGTGTTCGACAACCAGGCCACCCCGACGCATATCCACCACCTGGCCGGCAAGGACGCGGCCGCCGTGAACGCGCCTATGGAGTACCCGGCCGTGACCGGCGCCTGCATCATGATAAAACGCAGCCTCTACATGGACGTGGGGCAGATGGACACCCGGTACCCGATGTACTACGAGGACGTGGACCTGTGCTTCAAGGTCAGGGAGAAGGGCCTCAAGGTCATCTATCAGCCGGAAAGCATGGTGATCCACCTGGAGGGGCGCTCTTCGGCCAACCTGGACGCCATCATCAAGCACAACGAAGCGAGCCGGGTGATCTTCTACCGCAAGTGGAAGGATTTCATGCTGCAAGGGCTGCGGGAGGATCCGCGCCTCTACTTCGCCGGCAAGGAATACAAGCCGCGATGAGGATCCCCCAAAGCGCCCCGCGCCCGGCGGCGGCGCGGGTGCTCTGGCAGAACCGCAACGACAGCGATCGCCTGCCCGGAGGGGACACCACCGTCCTGAAAGAGACGGTCAAGAACCTGCAGGCCCTGGGAAGCCTCGTGGACGTTTCCCTGGAAGACGCTCCCGATCTCTCCGCCTACCGGGTGGTGCATCTGAACAACATCAGCCGGACCCGCGACACGCTGGAGCACGCGCGCAACGCCAAGCGCCGCGGCCGTCCCTCGGTCCTCACGCCCCTGTACGAGGACATGGACCGGTACCTGGTGCCCGCGACCAAGCTGGACCTGCTCTACCAGCGCCTGGCCGCCACCGGGACCAGGCTGTCTCCGGAAGAGATCAAGGTGGTGCTTTCCCGCTTCGAGCTGCCCCAGCATCCCCTGGACAACCCCGTCGCCAAGTACCTGGGCATCGGCGACAAGGAGAAGCAGCGGGAGATCCTGGCCACGGTGGACTGGGTGCTTACCAGCGGGGAAGGGGAGAGCCGCTCCATCGCGGAACGCTTCGGCCCCATGCGGCGCATGGAGCCGGTCCATTTCGGGTTCAACCGCGATTTCCTCGCGGCCGACGGGACGGCCTTCGCCCGCAAATACGGCCTGAAGGATTTCGTCCTGTGCGTGGGCAGGGTGGAGGCCCGCAAGAACCAATGGAGCCTCATCGAAATCTTCCGGACCCTTCCGGAGATCAAGCTGGTCCTGATCGGATCGTTTTCCAATCCCGGTTTCGCCGGGACGGCCAAGGCCTACGCGCCCCCGAACGTGGTCTTCCTGGAACGGCTGCCTTTCGAGGAATTGGTTTCCGCCTTCGGCGCCGCGCGCGTGCATGCCCTGCCCAGTTGGTACGAGTTGCCCGGCCTGGTGAGCCTGGAGGCCGCCGCCGCCGGATGCCGCATCGTCACCACCTCCTGGGGCACCGCGCGCGATTATCTGGGCGACCGGGTGCATTATTGCGAACCGGACGATCCGGCGGGCATCCGCGCCGCCATCCTCGCGGCCTACGATTCCGGTCCGGGAGACTTGCGGGCCTTCGTGGGGGAGACCTACGGATGGGACAAGACCGCGCGCAAGCTCAGGGACATCTACGGCCGCCTCGCGGCGCAACCCGCGTAGCCGCGTTTCCCGGCGGGGCCAGTCACCATGAGGATACCCGGCAACCCGCTCCGTTCCGCCCGCCCCTTGCGCATCCTGATGCGCAACCGCCGCGACGCCTTCAGCCATCCGGGCGGCGATACCGTGGTGATGGAACGGCTCCGCGACGGGCTCCAGGGCCTGGGGCACGCCGTCGCATTCGATCTGGACGCCGCCGCCGATGCCGGTGCGTTCGACCTCGTCCACCTGTTCAATCTGACCCTGCCGGGCCTCATCGGCCCCATGGCCCGGGATGCCTTGGACAAAGGCGTACCCTTCCTGATCCACGCGCTGCAAGAGGATTGGCCCCGTTTCCTCAACCAGGCCCTGGCCACCGCGGTGGTCCTGGAGAAATACGTCGCCGCCGGGCAGCCGCGGGAACGTCTGGAGTCCACCCTGGCCATGTTGCGGGAATGTCCCGCGGCCGAAATGCCTTTCTGCGCCGAGGCGGCCCGGGCCGCCGCCATCCTCTGCACCGGCGCCGAGGAGGTGGCCACCGTGCGCCGGGATTATCCCGCCGCGCGCGCGCCCGTGATCCCCTTGGCCACGGGATCGCATCCGGCCGCCGATGCGCCCGGGGCGGATTTCCGGAGCGCGATGGGCGGAGAGGACTTCGTCTTGTGCGTGGGCCGGTTGGAGCCCAGGAAGAACCAGCTCATGCTCCTGGCCGCCCTGGAGGATTCGGACCTGACGGTGGTCTTCGCCGACGGGGGATTCGCGTACGCGCCGGAGTACGCCGAGGCTTGCCGGAAATTCAGGCGCCGCGGGCGGACGGTTTTCACCGGGAGGTTGCCGTTGCCCGCGCTGGTATCCGCCTACCGGAGCGCGCGCGTCTGTTGTCTGCCGAGCTGGTATGAACTGCCGGGATTGGCCACGCTGGAAGCCGCTTCCTGGAGCCGGCAAGTGGTGGCCAGCCCCTACGGCACCATCGCCGATTATCTCGGCGACGCCTGCCTGTACGCCGCGCCGGACGATCCCGACGGGCTGGGAGCGCGCATCCGCGAAGCCTGGGATCGGCCCGCAGGCCCTGCGCTTCGGGAGCGCGCGGCCGCCTTCACCTGGGCGCGCACGGCGGCGGAAACGGAAAAGATCTATCGGGAGATCCTGGCGATGCGGATCTGAGCGGCTTCCTGGGAACGCTTCCCGGGAACTCTAAGCGTGCTTCGCGATGCCTTCCAGGAGCACGGCGGCCACGGTGCGGCAATCCTGGTCCGTCAGCCGCAAATGGATGGGCAGGGTGATGAGCTCTTCGGAAATCTCCCCGGCCCTGGGACAAGTCCCCCGCGCTTCCGCATAGGGCGCGTATTCCGTGTTGTCCACGTAATGCACCCCGGGATAGATGTCCTTGGAATGGAAATGGGCCATGATCCGATCCCGATGCTTCACGCGGATCTGGTAGAGGTGCCGCGAGCTTTTGCATTCCGGGGAATGCTCCACCCGCTTCACCTCCGGCAGCCCCGCGAGCAGGGAATCGTACAAGGCCGCGATGGCCCTGCGGCGGTCGTTGTCCTGGTCCAGGTACTTGAGCTGCACCAGGCCGATGGAAGCCTGGATGGAGTTGCCATGGTACTTGAACCCGACATGGGGCACATCGTAGCGCCACTTGTAGGAGCCGCCCTGGGATCTCTGGAAGGTGTCCTTGTTGATGCCCAGCCAGGACAGCTCCCGGGCCAGCTTGTCCAGGACCGGGTCCCGGAAGCAAATCATCCCCGAATCCGAAGTGGGCAGGTTCTTGACGGCCTGGTAGCTGAAGATCGTGCAATCCGCGTCGTGGCCCACGTGGCGCCCGCCGACACGGGTGCCGGCCATGTGGGCCGCGTCCAGGATCAGGTCCAGCCCGCGTTTCCGGCACAGGTCCACGATGGCGGGATACTTTCCGATGTTGCCGCCGATGCCGACGAACATGACCGCCCGGGTCTTCGGCGTGATCTTCGCTTCCACGGAGGCGGGGTCCAGGCAAAGCGAATCGTCGATGTCGGCGAAAACGGGTTTCAGGTCTTCGTAGAGGATGGCATGGTTGGTGGACACGAAGGTCAGCGGGGTGGTGATGATTTCATCCCCGTCCTTCCATCCCCGGCTGAGCTTCAAAGCGTGCACGGCGAGGTGCAATCCGACCGTGCTGGACGCCAGGAAATGGGCATGGGCCAGGCCCGAATATGTCTTCCACGCCTCTTCGAATTCCACGGTTTTGAAGCCGAGGCCCGTCCATCCCTTTTCCAGGCATTCCCGGATCAAGGGAAGGATTTCATCGACGTGGAAGGAAGGAACGAAGACATTGATGGCCATGGCGCTCTCCGCTTGCGGGTTTCCCGCCATAGCATAGCATATTCGGCCGGGATTTTCCCCGGTTCGGCGGCGTTCGGGGCCGTTCCGGGTTCAGAAGTAGAAGCGGGCTCCCAGTCCGGCGCTTACGTCGAAATCCGGACCGGGAAAGAGTTCCATGGTGGGAGCCACTTCGAGAAAGAGATCGATGGGGGAGCGGCGCGGCATCCAGGCGATGCCGAAATTCCCGCGCACCCCGACTTGCAGAAAATCGTAGTTCAAGTAATTGATGGAGACGCCCGGGCCGTAGAAAAGGGGGAACCGCTCCGTGGATCGGATGGCGTCGAAATTGTGGAACAGGTAATCGGCGTGCAAATGGAAGATGCGCCAGCCGTAACCGCCGTACCCGTAATCGTGGCGGTAATTATAGGCCTGGTCCTCGCAATACGCGACGTTTCTCCGGTAGAAGGCGTTGCTGTTGCAATCCGGGTCCCAATACCCGTTGCGGCCATGCCAATACCCCGCCCAGCCTGCGTTGAAATCCAAGGCCGTGCTGGAGCTGGTCCAGTATTTTCCGCTGAATCCCGTGGGATCTCCCAGGACGAATCCCAATCCGAAATTCCGGCCGGTGGCCGCCTGGACGGAAAGGCACAAGGCCGCCGTCAATACCATGCATTTGAAAATGGATCTCATCACAGGCCTCCCAATCGTAGTCCCTGAAGGTTTGAAACCAGGTTCGAATCCCGCGAGCCGTTCAAGGCTTGACGCGGCTTTTGATGCGCTCCACCGCTTCCAGGACGTTTTCCCGGAAACCGAACGCGCTCAGGCGGAAGTACCCTTCGCCGCAGCTGCCGAAGCCGGAACCGGGGGTGCCGACCACCTGAGCCTCATGGAGCAGCTTGTCGAAAAAATCCCACGACGTGGACTTTCCCGGCACTTTCAACCAGATGTACGGGGCGTTCACGCCTCCGTATACGGTATATCCGGCGGACTTGAGGCCTTCCCGGATGATGCGGGCGTTCTCCATGTAGTATTTGACGTTGTCCTGGACGGCTTTGGCGCCGGCCGGGGTGAAAATGGCGGCAGCCGCCTTCTGGATGGGGTAACTGACGCCGTTGAATTTGGTGGTCTGGCGGCGGTTCCACAGGGAATGCACCGGAACCGATTCACCTTTGTCGTTGCGCGCTTTCAGATCCTTGGGGACCACTGTGTAGGCGCAACGGGTTCCGGTGAAGCCGGCCGTCTTGGAAAGGCTGCGGAATTCGATGGCGACTTCCCGGGCGCCGGGAATCTCGTAAATGGAATGCAGCAACCCCGGTTCGGTGATGAACGCCTCGTAGGCGGCGTCGAACAGGATTATGGCTTCCGTAGCCTTGGCATAGGCGACCCACTTTTCCAGGGAGGCCCGGGACATCACCGCGCCGGTGGGATTGTTGGGCGAGCAGAGATAGATGAGATCCACGTGGCCGGAAGGCGCGGACTCGGGGATTTCCGGATCGAACCCGTTTTCGGCAGTGGTGGGCATGTAAACCAGCTTGCCATAGCGCCCGTTTTCCGCCTCTCCGGTGCGTCCCGCCATCACATTGGTGTCCACGTAAACCGGATAAACCGGGTCGGTCACGGCGATGACATTGTCCGTGGCGAAGATTTCCTGGATGTTGGCGGTGTCGCATTTCGACCCGTCGGAAACGAATACTTCGTCCGGAGCCACCTCCGCCCCCTGGGATTTGAAATGCGCGGAAATGGCCTGGAGCAAAAAATCATACCCTTGCTCGGGTCCGTATCCCTTGAAACTCTCCGGTTTGCCCATTTCGTCCACGGCCAGGCGCATGGCTTCCAGGACGGGCGCGGGCAGAGGCAGGACCACGTCCCCGATCCCCAAACGGATGACCTTGGCGGATGGATGGGCGGCCGCATAGGCGCGCACGCGCTTGCCGATTTCCGGGAAGAGGTATCCGGCTTGCAGCTTCTGGTAATTGGAGTTGATCTTGGCCATGTTTCCGTTCGTCCCGCGGGGATTGATTCCTACTTGCTATCGTGCGAAAATTAATAAAAAATCCCATGGCAATCGGCTTCAATCTAATCGGCTTCGCCACCGCGAATTTCGGCCTTGGCGTCGCCTTGAGGAACACGGCCTCGCTCCTTAAGGGCATGGGCCATCCCTTTTGCGTCCTGGACATCGACCCCGGGGGGAATCGCACCGGCCATGATTTTTCAGCCCGCGCGCATTTCGTGGAAGCGGGGCGGCCCTTGCCCCATCCCGTGAACCTGTTCCACATGAATCCTCCCGGCGTGGAAGGGTTGTTCCGCGATCTTCCCGGGCTGGTGGACATGCGGGCCAAGCGCAATATCTGCGTGCCCTATTGGGAACTGCCCAAGCTTCCCCTGTCCTGGAAGCCGGTGCTGGACGGCATGGACCTGGTGCTGGCGCCCAGCCACTTCGTACGCCAGGCCATCGCCGACGCGGGCGTGAGCGCGCCTTGCAAATATTACCGCCAGACCCTTTCCTTACCCCGGGCGGTCCCGGATCGCGGGCGCTGGAATCTGCCCGATGGCCGGACCGTGTTCCTGTTCAGCTTCGACGTTTCCAGCGGCATGCAGAGGAAGAACCCCCTGGCGGTGATGGAAGCCTTCCGCGCGGCCTTTCCCTCCGGAGGAGCCCTGCTCCTGATCAAGGTGAACAATCCGGATCTCAGCCCGGAGGCGCGCCTGGTGGTGGAGCGCTTCAAGGCGGCCACGGCCGGCATGCCCGATATCCGCATCCTGGACCGTTCCATGGCCTACGAGGAAGTGGCTTCCCTTTTCGCCAGCATCGACGTCTACGTTTCCCTGCACCGGGGAGAGGGGTTGGGCCTGGGCATGATGGAGTGCATGGCCCTGGGGAAACCCGTTATCGCCACCGCTTGGTCCGGAAACGTGGATTTCATGGACGGAAGCAACTCCTGCCCCGTGCCGTATACCTTGGTTCCCCTGGATCCGGGCACGCAATATTTCTCCATCTCCAAAGGAGTGAACCAGTTATGGGCCGAGCCGTCGATCGAGGCCGCGGCGCGATGGATGTCCCGCCTGGAGGCTTCGCCCGGATTGCGGGCCGACATCGGAGGAAAAGCCAAAGCTTCGATCAAGGACTATCTTGCGGAAGCGTCCCGGGGCCGGGTCTTCACGGAGATAGAATCCCTTTTCAAGAACGCCCCGGATGCCGCCTGAACCACCTTGATAGGAGGCATTTGGTTTTCTTATGGCGCGATGCGGAGGCCTTGGGAAATGAGAGCCGGATTTGCGTTGGCTTCGGGGGTCCCCGGATGTTAGAATTTGGTATTTTGGGGCTGAACCCGCCGCACTTCCCG
>DATENA010000077.1:0-7263 GCA_035275285.1 Fibrobacteria bacterium
AGCGCGCCCGCGGCCTCCCCGTCCAGGATGGGGGCGACGCGCCGCTCCAGGATAAGGTAACTGGGATGTTTCCCGGCGGCGCGGAACCAGTACGCGGAGTTCGGATAGTCGCCTTCCCGGCGGTGGAGGATGGCGTGCAACGTGTCGAAGTCCCGCTCGCCCTCCCGGGCCTGGGCGATTTCATGGGCCTGGTCCCAGCAATCGTTCCAAAGCAGCGAGATCCCCTCGAGCAGGCGCGTCCGGTCCGGCGAAGGGCTCTTGGCGCTGGGTTTCGCATGGATGGCGACGGCCCTGCGCACGGCGTCCGCGTCCAGGGTGCCCGGTCTCGGATCCAGCCCCAGCGAAGGCGGTCCCGCGGCGAATACGGCGTCGAAGAATGCGTCCATGTCCGGAAATATAGTTAAGAGTCTTTACCATTTTGGAGGGGCCCGCCGCCCCGTTCCCCGCCGCGCGCGGGGCGGCGCGGTGGAAGCTTGCTAAGTTATTGGTCCCATTCTCAAGCCACCCCGAGAGGAGACTATGGAAAGCGCGCGTTTGCAAGTATCGGCCATCTGCCTGGGGCTGGCCTGCGCGGCCGGTTCCGCGGCCGTCCCGGAAGAGGACCAGGTCCATCCCGCATTCGATCTCACCGTCATCCGGCCCAAAGGCTTCGAGCCCGGCGTGGCCGCCATGGAATTCCTGCCCGGCGGCCGCATGGCCCTCGGCACTTGGCATCCCAATGCCGTGTACATCCTGGACGGGTACGCGGGCCCGGCCAAGGCGATAACGGTGCGCAAGGCCGCGGAAGGCTTCAAGGAACTGATGGGTCTGAGCGCCGTGGGCGATACCCTGTTCGCGGCCGACCAGGACGGCATCTACGCGCTGAGCGACGGGAACGGCGACGGCTTGCCGGAGAAAAGGACGCGGGTGGGCGCGCTCCCTTTCACGGGTTCCTTCCACGAATGGTCCTTCGGCTTGGCCTACAAAGAGGGCCGTTTCTTCACGGGACTTTCCGTGGCCGCCACCGCCACCGGCAAGACCCTGGTGCCGCAGAAGGATTCCCGCCGCGGGTCGATGGTCTCCATGTCCCGGGACGGGAAGGTCGAGGTGATCGCGACCGGTTTGCGGGCCCCGGACGGCCTGTGCCTGGGTCCCGACAGCGGGTTGTTCGCCAGCGACAACCAGGGAAGCTGGCTGCCCGCTTCCAAGTTCATCCACGTGGTCCCGGGGCGCACCTACGGCCACCGCATCCAGCCTCCCGGCCCGTTCGACGACGGCTATCCCGCCCCTCCCGCGGTATGGCTGCCCTATGGCACGGTCTCGAAATCCCCCACCCAGCCCGCCTATGCCGCGACCGGGCCCTATGCAGGGCAATTCTTCATCGGCGACATCGCCTTCGGCGTGGTGCGGCGCATCTTCGTGGAAAAGGTGAACGGGGAATGGCAGGGATGCGTGCTGCGCTTCTCGGGAGGTTTCGAGGCGGGCGTCCACCGCATGCTCGCGGGGCCGGACGGGTCGCTGTATCTGGGAGGGCTCGGAAACGGGGATCTGCAGAACTGGGGATGGCGGGAAAAGAAGTTCGGCCTGCAGCGCATGAAGCCGAACGGAAAGGCCGTGTTCGAGATCGTCTCCGTGCATTCGCGCCGCGGAGGATTCGAGCTGGTCTTCTCCGAGCCTCCCGGGCCCGGGGCCATGGAACCGGCGCGTTACCAGGCGAAACAGTGGTGGTACGAGCCGACGGAAGCCTACGGAGGCCCCCAGAAGGACATCGCGGCCGTGCCCGTCAAATCGGTGCGGGCCTCGAAGGACGGACTGCGTTTCCTTCTCGCCATGGATGGATTGCGGCCGCAGCAGGTCGCGCACGTGCATTTGGACGGAATCAAATCCAGGGACGGAAAGGACGTCTGGACCCCGGATTTCTGGTATACCATGAACGCGTTCTCCCCCGCGGAATTCGAACCTTGAGCGGACCATCCGCTTTTTCCCACTATTAATTTTGCTAACGCCATTTCTTTATTTAAATTAATGGATTGTTATATTCCGCCCGCTCGCGTGGGCGACGGCCCGGGAAACGGAACACGCTCCGGGGAAAGGACATGGCTTTGGTCAAGACCAGGAAAAAAGGCAATACGGGCAAGCGTTACACTGAAGAGGAGAAACGCAAGATCCTCGATTTCGTGAACGGACAGGGCCGCGGCGGCATTTCCGCGGCCGGCAAGAGATTCGGCGTATCCTACATCGCGTTGAAGCGCTGGATGAACGGCGAAACCGGGGGCCGCAAAGCCGGCCGCGCCGCGGCCAAGGGCCTTGACGGCCGCAAGCTGAAGAGCGTGAAAGCCGCCATGGCGGCCCTGAAGTCCTTCAAGAAGCGGATCACGGCCTTGCAGAAGACGTTGAAGCAGCTCAGCCGCTGACTCTCACCGCCCGGCGAGGAAGGCATCCTCCCGCCAGCGCGGGGGCGTGATGGACGTGTTGGCCGGGTCGGCGTATTCCCGGTAGAGATGGTTCTCCAGGGAAAACCGGAACCAACCTTGCGCGGCGGGCCCGGAGCCTTCCGCGCTCAGCACCGGCAGATCCTGCCGGATGCCCCCGGCCGAAGCGGTGGTCACCGTGAACCGGCCCCACTCCCTTTTCCGGGTCATGGTGTATTCCTCGCGCCCTTCCCCCTTGCGCAACCCCGCCGTCCCCAGCGCCGCGCCGATTTCGATTTCCAGGTTCTCGCACAGCGGGAAAAAGTCCCCGGAGGAGCCCTGGAGCAGATCCAGGCGGATGCCCCAGAGCTCTCCCTGCGCGTTGAACGAGAGGCGGATGCGGGCCTGGGTGGGGCGGCGGTCCGGAAAGGCGATCAGGCGCGCGTTGATGCCTTGGCTGTCCGCGCGCACTTCCGAGGCCTGGTAAAGGCCCAGGTTGGCGCGGCATTCCCTGGCGCCCATCCCCCAATAGAACCCCATCATCCCCACCGGCACGCGCAATCGATCGGCGCCGAGCAGATCGAGCAGTTCCTTGGCCTTGGAATCGAAGGCCACCGTTCCGTCGCGGAACTCCTTCATGGCCATGGGCGCGCCTTCGGGGGACCAGGTGCGATAAGGGCCGTTCAGGCGGCCGTCCCTGTAATAGGCCTGCTCCTGCAGCACGCCGTTCTCGTACCAGACGCGGCTGGCCCCGACCTTCCTGCCTTGGGCGAACCGGCAATGCAGCCGCAGGCGTCCGCTGGGATGCCATTGGTGGAAATCGCCGTCCAGGCTCCCCGCGGCGTAGCGCGCGGAATACAGGCGGGCCCCGTCCGGGTACCACGCGGTTTCGCGCCCTTCGCGGCGCCCCGCCTGGAACTCCCCGCGCAGCCTGGGCTTCCCGCTGGGGTACCATTCCTGGTACCCTCCCTGCGGCTGGCCCAGGCGGTAGGCCGATTTCGATCTGGGCCCGCCGTCCGGGAACCATTCCTCCCAATCGCCGTCCTTTTCGCCTTTGGAATAGGCTCCGGACCAGAGCGGGTTCCCCGCGCGCGTCCAGGTGCGCCATCTGCCCGCGGGAACGCCTTCATCGTACGAACCGTCCAGCCAGGGCGTGCCGTCCGGATACCATGCCTTGACGGGGCCGTGGAGGCGCCCGGAGCGGTAATAGCGCGAGGCCATGGGTTTGCCGTCCGCGTACCGCATGTCGCAGAGCCCGTGCCTGACAGGCTTGCGGCCGGGTTCTTCGGACCATGCACAGGTCTCCTCGACCGTCAGCGAATCCCCGGCGGATCCCACGGCCTTCACGCGCGCGGACCTGACGGCGAAGCGGCGCTGCGGGGACGCCTTGCCGGCCGCGTCGTAGCGGGTTTCGCGGACCAGGAAGCCGTTCTCGTATTCGCCCTTGAACCGGAGCCTGCCCTCCGCGTCCCACGCGCTGGCGGCGCCGTTCTTTTTCCCGTCCTTTTCGGTCCACAGTTCGCGGATTTCCCCGGACGGGTAACGGACTATGTGGACGGTCCCTTCCCCGCAGGCGCAGAGGGCCAGGAGCGCCGGGACGCCGAGGACCGCGAGACGAAAGCGAAACGACATTCCCTGTCCCCTTTTTCCGGCCGCGCCGGGGATCCGGCCCTCCGCGAAGGCCGCGGGTTCATCCGGTGGTTATCGGACAATCCTCCGCGGAACTTTAACAGGGTGTTGAAAAAGGCCGCGCGGGGACTTTTTCCAACACCCTGTTAAGCTTTTTTCAAGCTTTGTCCTTTGCGGGGCAAACTGAAAATCCGTAGTCTCCGCAAATGCCGGGTTGTATAATCGGTATTGCCATGCCTTCAGCCTATAAAACCGCAAGCCTAGCCCTGCTCCTGCTGCTGGGGGCGGCCGCGCGCGCTCTCCCCCAGCCGCCGCCGGGCGCCCGCGGTCCGCAGGATCGGGCGGGAAAGCTGGCGCAATACTACGAGACCATCGCCTCGCGCACGCTGTCGCGCTACTACGAAGAGGCGACCTATCTCGTCAAGGCCAAGGTGGAACTCGAACCGCCCCCGGAGTTCGAGCCGGGCGGGGACGATCCCGAAGCCGTGGCGGGCGAGGCGCCGCAGCAGTTGCCGGGCCTTCCTTTCCTGCCCGAGAACGCGCAGCCTTCCGCGCCCGTGCCTTCCGCCTCCGGCGCGGACAAGGCCCCCGGGGGTATCCAAGCGGTTACCCTGGACATCCTCGTCGATACGGGGTATTCGGAGAAGGACGCGGAGTTCATCCGCAACCTGCTGGCCATGGCCGCGCGCCTTGACGATTCGCGCGGCGACCGGGTCTCCGTGCACGAGGGCGTGTTCCCGCGCGACAACCGCGCCCTCACCGGCTACCGCAAGCCCGTCGATCCCCCGCCCGCGCCTCCGGCCCAGGCTCCCCCCCGGAACGACTCCTCCGCCAAGAAGGAAGATGCCAAGGAAAAAGCCGCGGCGGCCAATCCCTTCGGCGCCTACACGGAGCATCTGCCCTCCCTGATCCCGTTGCTCCTCATCTGCCTGCTCATCCTCGCCTGCGTGTGGATGGTCTCGCGCGCCATCGCGGGCTCTTCCCGCAACGGCAAGCAGGAACCCGTCCTCCCGCCCGCTTTGGCGCCCGCGCTTCCCGCTCCGGCGGCGGCCAGGCCCGACGCGGGAAAAGCCCCGCCCTCGGAGCTGGCCGCGTTCCGCCCCTTCCTGCTCAACTGCTTCGTGGGCAGCCCCAAGCATTGCGGCCAGATCCTCAAGAGCTGGATCCAACGCGACCCGGACAAGGGCATGCGCGACTCGGCCGCCCTGGTAGCCAGCCTGGATCCCCGCATGGTGGGCGTGCTCGCCTCCGAACTGGGCCGCGATCTGTCCCAGAAACTGGAGATGCACCTGACCGCGGGGGAAGCGCCCGCCCCGGAGGAGATGCTCACGCTCTGCAAGGAGTTCAAGCGCGAGTACCAGAACCTGGCCAACGGCCATATGGACGAGGACCAGTACAAGGACCTGTTCGGGTTCCTGCTCCAGATGAACGAGCAGCAGATCATGCACATCCTGCGCGACGAATCCCTGGGGATAGTGGGCCTGGTGCTGGCGCAACTGCCGGGCGAGACCGCGGGCGCCATCCTGCAGCGGACGGATCCGGACAACCGGGCCAAGCTCCTGATCGCCATGGGCAACATCGATCACATCCCCCTGAACGTGTACAAGGAGATCGCCGACCGGCTCTCCCTGAAGGCCCTGGAAGTGGGCAACATGCGCTACGTGGCCGCGGACGGGGTGGACAGCATCCTGGAGCTGATCGACAGCCTCCCCCTCCACCTCCAGTTCCAATACATCCATTCCATCTCCGAGATGGACCTGGGGCTGGGCGAGAAGCTGCGCAACCGGTACGTCACCTTGCCGGAAGTGGTGGGCCTGCCGGACAAGTTCCTGGCCAACGTGCTCCAGGGCCTGGATCAGGAGACCTTGATCCTGGCTATCCTGCACGTGGACGAGGCCGTCCGCTCCAAAGTGCTCTCCCTGCTGCCCGAGCGCATGCAGATGATGGTGGCCGGAGGCCTGGAAGGCCCCCAGAACGCCACTCCCAAGGATTCCGAAACCGCCCAGCGCCGCCTGCTGCACCGGATCCGGGACGAGATCAGGCATTCGGGCAGGCCGGTATGAAAGCCGCTTCCGCGCCGCGGGTCCCCGCCCTTCCC
Source organism: Fibrobacteria bacterium (assembly GCA_035275285.1). GTDB lineage: Bacteria > Fibrobacterota > Fibrobacteria > UBA11236 > UBA11236 > Chersky-265. Next base: position 6,118 of record DATENA010000077.1, read on the forward strand.
GTCCTGATCCTGGCCTTCGCCTTGCGCGCCGCCTCCGCCGCCCCGGCCCCGGCCGCGGATCCCTTCGCGCCCAGCTCCACGGGCCTGCGCCAGATCGCGGAGATCATGGGCCGCCTGTCCAAGACCATGGGGGACATCCCCCCCAACGTGGATCGCATCGCCCTCTCCCAGATCAAGACGGACCCCCGGGAGTTCAGCCCGGGCCTCGCGCGCTACATCCAGGCCCAGATCGAAGAGGTGTTCCGCAAGGACGGGCGCAGGACCGTGGTCACCTCCCCGGAACTCCGCACCTTCCGCGTGGTGGCCACCGACAGCACCTTCAAGTTCTCCAACACGCTGCCTTCCATGGAGGACCTCTGGAAACTGGGCGACAAGCTCCGCGTGGACGGCTACATCGAAGGCTCCTGCTCCAAGAGCGCGGACAACGACGTGATCGTGAACCTGAAGGTGTTCCGCCACCGCACGGGAGAGATAGTCTGGTCGGGCAGCTTCGTGGCCGGGCCCAACGAGGGGAAGCCGGAAATCTGGAACCTCGATTGGAGCGCTTCCGCGAACATCCGCCGCTTCCCCATCCGGCAAGCCATCCTGCCCAGCCCCGACCTGTCCGATTCCATCACCGGAAAGCCGAAGCCGGACACGCTTTCCAGCCTGGCCCTGACGCAATACGGGGTGGAGGGCACCCTGAGCGAGGCGGTCACCTCCGACAAATTCCTGCTCTTCTCGGTTTCCCTGGGATACGGTCTCGCCACCGGGTCCGGCGGCCCCGACAGCCTGGGGGTGAATTTCGACGTCCAGATGCTGAAGTTCGGCATCGAGATGCTGGGGATCTTCTTCCGCAAATCCAATCCCGACCTGGGATACTGGCTGGGCACCTACGTGGGCTACCAGGAGTTCATCCCTTTCTTCAACCGCGGCCACCTCAGCGCGCTCAGCGTGGGCTACAAGTCCCGCGTCAGCCGCCACTTCACCTTGGGGGGCGGCGTCCTGTTCCTTCCCCTCAACAACAAACTGAAGGGACTCGGCGCCGATTCGGACCGGTTCCTGACCCTGGAACCCGTCGCTTATGAACTCACCTACCTTTACTACACCTTCTGAGGCGCGCGGCTCCGCGTCCCGCGGCCAGGCCCGGCGCCATGCGCTCCGGGG
>DATENA010000078.1:0-2961 GCA_035275285.1 Fibrobacteria bacterium
TCCGCGGCTTCGACGAACTGGGCCTGCCGGCGGCCCTGAAGTCCCTGTGCCTGCGGGACCGGGGGTTGATCCTGGTCACCGGCCCCACCGGCTCCGGCAAGTCCACCACCTTGGCGGCCATGGTCGATCATATCAACGAGAACCTGCAGAAGCATATCATCACCATCGAAGATCCCATCGAGTTCATCCACAAGAACAAAAGCTGCCTCATCAACCAGCGGGAAGTGGGCCGGCATTCCACTTCCTTCGCCGCCGCCTTGCGGGTGGCCTTGCGCGAGGATCCGGACGTCATCCTCATCGGGGAAATGCGCGATCTGGAAACCGTTTCCCTGGCCCTGACCGCGGCGGAGACGGGCCACCTTGTGTTGTCCACCCTGCACACCGGCGGGGCGGCCAAGACCATCGATCGCATCGTGGACATCTTCCCGGCGGAAAGCAAGGGGCAAATCCGCAGCATGCTCTCGGAGTCCCTGGTGGCCGTGTTCAGCCAGAAACTGCTGCCGCGCAAGGAAGGCAGGGGCCGCGCCATGGCGCTGGAGGCCATGGTGGCCAACACGGCGGTGCGCAACCTGATCCGCGAGGACAAAGTGTACCAGCTCGCGAACGTGATGCAGTCCGGCGGGGCCCAGGGGATGGCCACCCTGGACATGTCCCTGCAGGACCTGGTGCAGCGCGGCATCGTCTCCCGGGACGAGGCGGCCAAGCTGGCCGTGGATCCGTCCAAGCTCAAATGATGCGCATACGATCGGGATCCTCGCCGGACCAGGCGGGAATGACGTTGGTGGAGGTCATGCTCGCCATGATGATCGCGCTCATTTCGGCGGTCGCTTTCTTCCAGCTTTTCGGCTTCGGCGCCATCGAACTCAAGAAGCTGGAATACCGGCGGGAAGCCCTGGGGCTGCTCAAAGGCGAATTGGAGTTCTGGCACGCGCGGTTCCAGTCGGCTTCCAAGGAGGCCCCCGTGCGGCCCGACGAGGCGGGACGGCGCGCGCGGCGGATCCAGAACCCGGTCGGCATCGACTTCCAGGTGGACCCGCAGATTTCACCGCCGCGGCAGGACCGCGATCTGAGCTATCAGGAACTTTGGGTGCGCGTCTCCTATGGCCGGGGGGATTTCGAGGGAATCTTGGACGTAAAAACCAATCAATATGTCAGATAACGGTAAGTCCGAGAGCATGACCTCGCCCGTCGCATCCTCTCAAGCGGGAATCACCTTGACGGAGATGATCGTGGCCATGTTCCTGGGGGGCGCGGTATTCCTGGGGCTCGGCTGGGTTTACGGATTCGCCACGGGGATGTGGATCCAATCCGAGGCGAAGGTGCGCATGGACGCGGAGGGGACCTATGCCTTGGAGCAAATGGCCGCCGCAGCCTCGCAAGCCTATAAGCTATCCTTCCTCCAGGGAAAGGAACTCGATCTTGACCTGCCCGCTTCCCCGCTGGACGAACAGTCCAGGGTCCGGAAGCGCATTTTCAAATTGCGGGAACGGACCTTGTGGATGGACGGCAAGCCCATCGTTCCCTCGCCCGGGGACAGCGGAATCGGGGTGGCGGACCTGAAATTGGAAGAAGCGTTCGATGCGGCGCTTGGCGTGCGTGTGTTCTCCCTTGGCGTGCAGATGTTTTCGCGGGAAACGCCCAATCGGCCTTCGGACAGCCTTTGGTTCGAGACGTCCGTGCATATGCGCAACCTGGGTCTGGGCGCCGCGGTGATCCGCGGCGATTATGGAGGGACTTCCTTTTGAGACCGGCTCTCAGGGAGTACCCGGACTTACGGGAACGGGGATCCGCGCTGGTGGGCGCGGTGGTGTTCCTGATGATCCTTTCCACCCTAGGCTTGGCCTACCTGGGATTTCCCGCGAACGAGGCCAGGGAGGTGGAGCAGTCCTACAAGGATCTCAAAATCCGCTGGGCCGCCGAAGAAGCTTTATCCCAAGGCCTGGCGCGCGCCAACCGCGTGGCCCAGCCCCGGGACACCATCTTGACGGCCATCGATGGCGGCGACTATCCCGCCAGGTTCCGCATCCGCCGCTTGGACGATTCCCGCTTCCCCCGCTACCTTGTCTCAGCCATGGTCTATGACGGCAACCTGGCATTCCCGCCCCTGTGCAGCCTTTCGGTCGTGGTACAGGCGGGAACGGCCATCTCCGAGCATTTCCTCATCGAGGACAACGCCGGCGGCAAATTCTATTTCACGGGCGATACCATCGACGGTCCCGTGCACAGCAACACCCGCTTCGCCATCGCCGGCAGCCCGATTTTCACGGACCCGGTGTTCGAAATGGGGGACGTGAAGGACGGGTTCATCCTCCATCCGGAATTCACCGCCACGCCCAAGCTCGCGTCCGGAAAACCCCAGGGCGGGGAGAAATACCGGTTCGACAACATGTCCAGCCTGATCCGGAACGTCCCGCCGGCCCAGAAGATCCGGCCGGATCCGGGCCTGGTCCTGTCCATCACCTTCAAGGGCCCGCTCATGGAGCTCAGCTACCGCGATCGGACCGTCAAAGACGTCTATTCCACCCCCATCACCCGGGCCATCCCCAAGGAAGGGGGCCTGTTCGTGGACGGGGAGGTGGAAGTCAAAGGCACCCTGTCCAAGTCCCTCACCCTGGGGGCCAGCGGGGACATCGTCATCACCGGCGATCTGGCGTATTCGGGATCGGACCCGATCACCGCCAAGCCCAAGGAGACCTCGCCCGTGCACTTGGGCCTCATCTCCGAGAAGAACGTGCTGGTGCACCAGGTGCAGACCCGTGAAGAGGCCGGCACCGGCATCCGCATCAACGCCTCCATCGTGGCCATGGACAAATCCTTCGAGGTGACCAATATGCAGGCCCATTCCTGGGACATGGGGACCATGCATTTCTGGGGCACCATCGCCCAGGTGGAGCGCGGCGGCATCGGCGCGCTCAAGGTGCGGGATCTGTTCCGGGGCTACCACAAGGATTGGCATTTCGA
>DATENA010000079.1:0-3800 GCA_035275285.1 Fibrobacteria bacterium
CGATATCCGCGCCTAGTGCTGTGACACCCCAATTGCGGGCCGCTTTCGCCGGGTCTGGGGGTTCAGGGCTGCGTTGCGCCTCCCGTCGGCGACGCCTTGCCCTGAACCCCCATCCCTCGCCGCCTTCGTCCCGCAATTGGGGTGTCACAGCACTAGTTCCCTTCGATCGACCTGCCCCGGATCCGGATCGCGTTTTCCAGGGCCACGACGCACCACAGCCCCATCAAGGGCAGCAGGGGAAAGGCTTGCCGGGGGATGGCGCTGAGCAGGGACAGTCCCCCCAGGGACATGCAGGCGAACGCCAGGCAGAAATGGACCCCGGCCGGGATGAAGCCCCGCGCCATCAGGCCGGGGACCGCCAGGATCAGGAGCAGGAAGAAGGGGAACGCGTAGACGAAGGCCCGGTTGCCGGTGGACAGCTCCGGGTCCGATCCCGGATAGGGCGTGACGGGGAATCCGAACACCATCCGGTTCACGTTGGCCCGCCAATTCCGGAAGCACTTTCCCGGATGCTCCCGGCAATTGCGCAGCGCCGCGCGCTTGAAAACCCCGTCCTGGGCCAGGGCGTCCAGTTTCCAGGTTTCGCCGATGAATCCCACCTGCGCGCGGAAGAACTCCGGGTGCTCCAGCACCGCCATGGGATTGAGCCAATCCCCCCGGTACTCCGCTTCCGGGAGGGACATGCAATAGAGCATATAGCCTCCGGAATTGCCCCAGAAGTTCGCCTTGCCTGTCTTGGACCAGGTATGTGCCAGATACGGCGCGCAGACCAGCAGCCCCACGGCGCAAGCGGTCGCGGCCGCCCTTGCAACCGTGGTCGCTTGCACGGCCGCGACCGCGGCCGCTTGCGCGGCCGGCAGGGTTTCCAGCCGTCCCTCCGCTGCCAAGGCGCTCCCCGCGCCGGGATCCCCGGACGTTCCCTCTCGGACCCGCGCCCAGGCCCATGCGGCCAGCGAAATCGCCAGGGAGACCTCCAGCGCGTAGCCGAAAAAGACCTTGGTCAAGGCGAGGCCGCCCAGGTACGCTCCCGCCGCCGCCGCTTGCCGCCCCGTTCCATCCGGCCGCGCCGCGCGGCAGAAATGCCATGCGGCCCCGCATGCCAGGAAGGCCGACAGCGATTCGCTCATGATCATGCCCAACAAGGGTCCATGCAGGAACAGCAGGATCCCCATGCCGTAGGCATAAGCCAGGCTCCGCTTCTCGATCCCGCAAGACCGGAGCGCGCCTTGGAAATGCGCCATCGCCAGGTACAGGAACAGGGCATTGGCCAGGTGCGCCAGCGGCAGGGGAATGCCGAAGGCGACGAATGGAACGAGGGTGAGGGGATACCCCGGCCCATTCCAGAACATCAAGGTTTCCGGGCCGGCCAGGTACCCGTGCAGCAGGTTCCGGGCGTTCTGGAGATAACGCCATCCATCCCCTTCGAACTCGCCCTTGGATTGGCAGAACGCCATCAACGCGAAAAACGCAAGCAGGGGAAGCAAGCGGAGAGGCTGCCCCCACGGTGCGGATGCTGTCGGGTGTGGGTGTCGGCGCATGGAACCGGCTAATCTTCCAATTCCCGGACAGCGCCTGTCCACGGCTTGGACGCCGATCGAAGGCATCGAACGGGTCCCGGCGGCGATTCCGGGACGATTCGGCCTCAAACCGCCCCAATCGCCCCCGGGCCGGGGTTGGCCCGGGTTTTGATTGATAGGACTCCAGCGACAACGGGAGACTCCCGGCGCGGCCCATGACGGCCGGACCGGACCCCGGAAAGGATGCTCCGATGAAAACCTGGCTGACCTTGGCGACCCTCCCCTTTCTGCTTTCCTCCTGCATGGTGGTGGACTTCCAATGGGAGCAGGGCAACGGCATCTCCGCTACGGAAATCCGCAGCCTGCCTTCCTTCGACCGGGTGCGTCTGGACGCGCCCTTGCACGTCATCGTGAAGACCGGTCCTGCCTATTCCGCCTACGTCACGTCGGACGCGAACCTGACCGGCTATTTCCAGACCGATGCCTACGGGGGCACGCTCACAATCAGCATGGCTTCCGGGATCCAGCCCACGGTGGAACCGGAGATCACCCTCATCGTCCCGGAACTGCGGAGCCTGACGCATAACGGCGGCGGCCTGGTGGAGATCCAGGAGGACGGGAATTTCCCCGACGTGGCCCTGACCGTGAACGGCAACGGCGAGATCCGCTATTCGGGCACGGCTTCGCGCCTGAAGGCCTCCCTGTACGGATCGGGCCGCATCGCGATGGAAGGCTATGCGGCCTTGCTGGAAGCCGAACTGTACGGGTCCGGGGAGATCCACGGCGAGAACCTCCTGTCCGGGGACGCGGACGTGGCGTCGAGCGGATCGGGCTTCGTGTTCCTCGACCTGGACTATGAATCCGTGCTGAACCTGGACCTGTCCGGCCCGGGCCGGGTGGAGTGGTGGGGCTCGCCTTCCCGATTGATCTACAACCTCACGGGTTCCGGCAAGGTGGTGGAGCATCGCGGCCTGCCCAAGAAAACCGCCGGCGCCAAGACCGCCGCCGCCAAACAAGCGGCCGGCGCGGGCAAGCCCTATGATATCGTCACCGGGGAGAAATGAGCGGCGGTTCCCGGGCCCTTCAGGGTCCCAGGGCGGCCGCGAGCCGGACCAGATCGCCGTCGCCGGGAAAGTCGCGCAGGCCGGCCACGACGGTCCGGCGGGCCTCGGCCAGCCGGCCGCAATGGGCTTGCAGCAAGGCCATCAGGAACAGGTAACGCCGGCGATACGCCTCCCCGGAGTCGCCCGCCTCCCCTTCCCCGCCCCCGGCGGCCTGCAGGCGCCCGAGGGCTTCCGCATAGGCCCCCCGTTCCAGATCGAGCTGGGCCAGCGTCATCGAGGCATAAGGTCCGCCGGGAGCCGCCTCCAGGGAAGCCAGCGCCAGGCGCCGCGCCTCGGAAGCGAAGAAGCCCACCAGGGGCTCCGGCAGGGTGAGGCGGGAGAGGTGCTCGTGGGCGGCCGCCAGATGCGCCAGCATGCGGCCGCGGGGCGGGGCGCCGGAAGCCGCGCTCTCCAGTACCCGGATGACGCGGCGGACGCGATCGCCTATCAGGTGCCCGGCGGCCACCTTGGCGTTGGCCCGGCGCGCCATGGCCTCGGCCGCTTCCGGATGGTCCAGGGCCCAGCGGATCTTGGCGTGCAGATCTTCGGCATCGCCCGGCTCATAGACCAGGAAATCCGCCCCCGGTTCCCCGATATCCGCCAGGGAATGGGAAATCCGGTCCGTGATCAGCAAGGCGCCGAAGCCGATGGCCTCGAAAAACCGGGCGTTGAGATCGTCGTTCGCGGATTGGTTGATGACCACGCGGGAGGCGCGGTACACGGGCCCGCAGGAACCTTGCGCCACGTGCACCGGCCGGCCCAGCGCGGCGAGCCTTTCCAGCAAGGCGATGCGCGCCCCATGGAAGGCCGGATCCAAGGTGCCCACGAAGGATACGTCATGCTCGCGGCGGTCCCAGGGAAGGAATTCGGGCGCGTAGGGAAAGGAAAGAGGGAGCCATTCGACCCCTCTGCGATGGGCGCCCAGGACGGGGATGCGGTTCCGCTGCGCGCAGAACACCACGTCGAACGCGGGGGCGAAATGACGGTGCCACTCCCAATGCAGATGGGTGTCCACCGCCCACCAGGCCTTGGGCACCGGCAGGTCTTCCAGGCCCAGGTGCGGCAGGGGCAGCGAATCGTCCACCTGGAGGATCCAATCCGGGCGGAAATCCCCGGCCAGGGCGCGCACGGTTTCCCGGGCCGAACCCGGAGCGGTGAAGAAATCCGTTTCCCGATCGAG
>DATENA010000080.1:0-2513 GCA_035275285.1 Fibrobacteria bacterium
CCAGGGCCCTGGCCGCGCAGGTACGCGAAACCCTGGAAAAGGGCCGCGATCGTTTGCTGGAGATCAACTCCAACCGGCCCGAGTTGGCCAAGGCCCTGATCGCCGAGATCCGCGCCGAGGACGAGGACGGGGGCCTGGAGGATTATCTCGAAGAGATCTTCGATCATTTCGGCGTGGACTCGGAGAACACCGAAGCCAAACGGGGCTACTTCGTGTTCCCGGGCGACCGCATGGAAGTCGACTCCTTCCCCAACCTGCCGCCCGCGGGCCTGGCCATCACCTATGATCGCGGGGAAGCCCTGGCCCGGGAGGATCTGGCCTTCCTGACCCTGGACCATCCCATGGTGCGGGGCGCGGTGGACCTGGTGCTGGGCGGCAGCGAGGGCACGGTGGGGTTCGTGGAATGGCGCGAAGCGTCCATCCGCGGCTTCGCCTTGGACGCGGTGTTCATCCTCGAGGCGACCGCTCCCGGGCAGTTGCACATCGACCGGTTCCTGGCCCCCACTCCCGTCCGCGTGCTGGTGGACCAGAACGGCGAGGACGTGTCCCATCTGCTGCCCCGCCTGGATCTCTCCGATCTGGAGCAGGCTCCCACCGGGCTGCTGGAAGAGCACCACGATCAATTCGACAAGCTGGTGCCCAAGCTGCTGGAGGCCGCGGCCCAGAAGGTTTCCTTCAAGCAGGCCGCCGCGAAGAAGGACGCCCACCGGGAAGCGGAACGGCGCCTGGGGGCGGAACGCGATCGCCTCAAGAACCTGATGGGCATCAACGCTTCGGTGACCCAGGCGGAAGTGGACGGAGCGGATCGGTTCCTCCAGGAAACCTTGAAGCATATCATGGGGGCGGAGATCCGGCTGGACGCCGTGCGGCTCGTGATTTTGGGAAAGATGAGCCTGTAGATTGCCGCTCTGTCCTGTTGCCGCGTCAATGCGGGAGGGACTTCAAAACCAGACCTTGCGGTGGGCCCCGGCGCGCGCGTTTCCGGCCTGGCCTACACCCCTTGTTACGCCCGCATGGAAGGATCCCTGGAGGGAAGCCTTATCTGCTTCAATCTCAAGTTCGAATACGAGGGGACCATCTGGCTCGGCCACGTGAAGGATGCCCGGATCGATGCCGTTTCCGGCAGGAAGGTGATCCCGGCGCCCATGCTGTTCACCGGTTTTCCGCCCACCGCCTTCCCGGGGAAGGGCCTGTGACCGGGTCCCCGGCAGGCGGGCCCCGCGCGGCGGAACGCGCGGCCCGCGGGAAGAACGGGTTCACCCTGGTGGAAACCCTGGTGGCCCTGTCCCTGGTCTGCGCGGTGCTGCTGCCCGCGTGCCTTTGGCTGTACCAATCGAGGGCGAGCCGGGCCGCCTGGGAACGCTTCCGCGCCACGCAGCTGCTGGAAGCCAGGCTGAACCGGGAGTTCCTGCTGCGCCGGGACCGGGATTGGAGCGAAGAGATCCCGGAACCGGGGTATTTGCGCCTCGAGATCAGGGTGGTCCGCGACGGAGCGGAGACGCGGTTGCTGGGCGCCGCGCGGGACCGGAAAGGCAGGGAGATCACCCGATTGCAAGCCGGTTATTTCCGGGGCGCGCCATGAGATCCCGGCGTTCCCATGATCCGGCCGCCGGATCCGGAGCCGGGGTAACCTTGGTGGAACTCCTGGCGGCCCTCGTCGTTTCCGCTTTCATCGTCGTGATGGCTTCCCGGATCTTCCTGTCCGGGAACCTCCGGTTCCTGCAGCGCACCACGGAATCGGAACGGTTGGGAGCGCTGTACCGCCTCAAGGGGGCCATCCATGGGGCTTTCCGGAGGGACGTGGAACGATGCGCTTCGGGGAGGCTGTGGCTGCGGGAGGACGACGGGGAATCGGAAATGGCCGCGCTCTTGAAAGAGCGCTTTCCCGGCCTGGCCGGCTCGGAGTTCCATTGCCTGGAACCGGCGCCCGACGGCGCTTCCTTGAGGGAATGGAAGGATCGCTTCCAGCCGGCCCTGGTGGAATACCGCTTGGTCCTGGAAAAGAACGGGAAAGCGGATACGCTCGCGGGATCCTGGATCAAGTAGGCGGGAGCCGGGACGGTTCGGGCGCTCAGGTCCCGTTAGGTTACGCTCAGGTCCCATTGAGGCGCCAGTCGTACCGGTACGCGATTTTCCCGGAGTATTCCCTGAGCCGCTTTCCCTTGTCCGCGGGCGCGTACCGGCTCAGGGTTTCCAGCAGCTCCCGGTCGGTTTTTCCGAAATCGTCCCGGTACCATGCGAAAATGCTCGACAGGGTGAGGTTGTCGCCGGTAAAGGAGGCGCCGCGGGGCGATCGCAGGTACGCGCGCGCGCCCTGCTCCAACAGCGTGTCCAGGTTGGCGGCCGTGAAGGCGCGCGCGGAGAGATCCGGGCAGCCCAGGCTGGCGCAGTTCAGGGCGAAATGGACGCGATTGTCCTTCCAGCGCGCCCGCAGGATGCCGTTCTCGATGTCGTCGAGGGAGAGCTCCCGGCCTTCCACCTTGAAGCGCCTGGCGTCCCAGGGCCCCGGGGAC
>DATENA010000081.1:0-2639 GCA_035275285.1 Fibrobacteria bacterium
CGCCTCCTTGGAATAGCGCTGCTATTCCTGCGTCGGCGACGCCTTGCCCTGAACCCCCATCCCTCGCCGCCTTCGTCCCGCAATTGGGGTGTCACAGCACTAGTGCTCTTTCGGGCTACTTGGCGACGCGCATCATCAGCAATTGGCCGCGCTGGACCAATTCCAGATCCGCCAGGTTGCTGTGGGCCTGCACGTCAAGCAGGAAATAGCCGTAGGTGGTGGTATCGTAACCCGGCACTCCCGCGAACAAATGGGACACCTCGATGATTCCCGAGGACTCCTCATCGTTGTTGTGGGGAGCGGTAGCGGGAATGGCGAGATCGCCGAAGCGGGCCACGTCATGCGAAGCGACCAGGGTGAGCGCATCCGTGACCGGGTCGTACTTCCAGATCTTGCCGTTGTGGGGATTGCCGCCCACGTCTTCCTGCAGGAAGACGTTGCCGGAGGCGTCCACGGTGAGATTGTCGAACATATTGCCGGCTTCGGTGCCGTCGAGCACCGCCTCGATGGTGCCTCCCAACAAGGGGTTGGCGACATCGTCGAAGGTGAGGCGCCACAGGCGGGAGCGGCCGATGGCCGTTCCGGCGCCGTCCTTGACCGCATCATAGCGGTCCGTGGTCGCGAAATAGAAGCGGTTGGGATTCCGGGTATCCCAGCTGCCGTCTTCCGGGCGCAGGAATTTGGTGCCCGCGGCGTCGCTGGTCGGGACCAGCGAGAAGCGGGTGCCGGCCGCCGGGACGGAGTCGCGCACGTCGACCGCGTATCCGCTCACGGCGATGTTCATGTTCAGGCCGCCGTTCAGGCCGGCGGCGAGGGGGCCGGCGTCCTTGGTCTTGGCGGCGCCGTGCACGTACACCTTGCCGGGGGTGGTATCGTCCATGCTGATGACGATGGTATTGTCCTGGGAGCCGGGGCTGGCCACGTTGTTTTCCCAGGCGGCGGTGCCCAGCGAAGGCAGTTCGTAGGAATTGCCGGCGAGGGGACCCGAGGCGATATGGGCGAAGGCGCGGCCGGTGGGCCCGCTTTCTTCGCCGTTCATGAAGATGCGGCCGTCGAAATAGCCTTTATCGGTGGCGAGATTGTAGAACGCCGATGCCGGGGCCAGATCGGCGCTGCAAAAGCGGTTGAAGGCGGTGGTGCCCTTGCTCCAGGTGCCGGTGCCCGCGTTGAACAGGTAGACGGACTTGATCTGGTCTTCGCCGCGGAGCACCTTGAGGTCGCTCTTGCGGATGCGGTACTTGGAAACGAAGGCGCCGGCGCTGCCATGGGCGCGCACCGCGCCCTGGCTGGAGCCGAGTTCATGGTTCATGAGCACGGTGATGGTCCCGTCGCCGTTGTCGAAGGCGCCCAGGCCGTCGGGGATGCCGACCATGCGGTACACGGTGTCGGCAGGGGTGGACGGGTTGTTCTTGCGGACCACGTCACCGACCGTCAGCAAGGAGGTGAATTCCACCGTCCCGTTCGCAGGGGTGAGGTAGGGCGTCTCGGAGCTGCTCGGGCCTTGGGCCGCATGGCCGCAGACGGCCATCATCAGGCTGATCGGCAAGCCGAAGAAGTAAGACCTTAGGGAGTGCTTCATATTTGGAATCCTTTCGGAACGGACGATTTGGTTTAAAGCCGGCGGATGACCGCCGTCATTGCGCAAAACTAGGGAAGATCCGCTTCAAAAAGATGGGGCGGGCGATATGGATTGGCGCACAAAGGCGTTTCAACCCTGATACATCCGCCGTTGATGATTTTTCCCGGCCTTACGCCCCGGCCCCCAGCGCCTCCCGGAAACCCCTGAGGTCCCGGGCGAAAGCCTCCGGCTCCTCCCAGGCGGCGAAGTGCCCGCCCGGCAGGGTCGCGAAGCGCTTCAGCTCGACGTTCCGATCCGCCCATTCCCGCGGCAAAGGGGCGTCCGATCGGCAATGGGCCACCGAGCTGGGCACCCGCGGCTTTTGCCCCGGCGGAACGGCCGGGGCCGCGTGCGCACCCTCGTAGTAGCCGCGGATGGAAGAGGCGATGGTTTCCGTCACCCAATAGATCATGATATTGGTGAGCAGCTCGTCCCGCCCCAGCCGTTTCTCCATTTCCTCGCCGCTGGCCCCGATGCAGACGAAGCTCATCACCCAGGCCGCCCAGCCCACGGGGGAATCGTTCAGGGAACAGGCCAGGGTCTGGGGTTTGGAGGATTGGATCATGTTAAAAGCGCCCTCCTTCATCCACCATCCCTGGATGAAGCCGGCGAACTCGCGTTCCGCCGGGGAAAAGGAGGCGAAGTCTTCCCGGCCGGTGGGATATCCGACATCGGTCAGATGCATGGCCCGGACGGCCTCGGGATATTTATGGGCCATGGCCATGGCCACCATGCCGCCCTTATCGCCGCCGGAGACCAGGAACCCGGGGTACCCCAGATCCCGCATGAGCTTGACCATGAGATCGCCGATGGCCTCCTCGGACAGGGCCTTGCGGTCCGAAAACCCGAAGCCGGGCAGGGAGGGAACGACGACGTCGAAAGCATCCCCGGCCCCGCCGCCATGGCGGGCGGGATCGGCCAGCAGGGGGATGATTTTATGATAGCGGAAGAAGGAATCCGGCCATCCATGCAGGAGGAGGAGCGGGACGGGACGGGTCCCGCGGCCGCGCTCATGGATGAA
>DATENA010000082.1:0-5639 GCA_035275285.1 Fibrobacteria bacterium
AAGAAGTGGAGATCCGCAGCGAAATCCAGGGCAAGGTCAGCCGCATCGCCTTCAAGGAAGGCTCCCGGGTCAAGAAGGGGGATTTGCTGGTCAAGATAGAGGATGCCGAGCTCCAGGCCCGGGCGTTGCAGGCGCAGTCCAAGCGCAAACTGGCGGAGGATGACGAGTACCGCATGCGCATGCAGCTCAAGATCGAGGCCGTGTCCCGGAAAGACTACGATCAAGCGCTCAACGAGCTGAACCTGGCCAAGGCGGAATCGCAGCTCTTGCGCGCCCAACTGGACAAGACGGAACTGCGCGCGCCCTTCGGCGGCGTGGTGGGGCTGAAGCAGATCAGCGAAGGCGCCTTCGTCAGCCCCTCCACCTTGATCACCACCCTGCAGGAGATCGATCCCGTGAAAGTGGACTTCACCGTGCCGGGCAAGTATTCCGGTTCCGTGAAGGCCGGGCAGGCCGTGAGCTTCACCATCCAGGGTTCGGACACGCGCTACCAGGGGAAGATATACGCGGTCGATCCGCGCATCGACACGGAAAGCCGCACCCTGCGCCTGCGCGCCCTGTGCCCCAATCCGGCCGGCCGCATCCTTCCCGGCGCCTTCGCCACCATCGACATCCCATTCCAGACCGTGGAGGCCGCCCTGGTGGTGCCCTCCCAGGCCCTTTCCGCGGACGCGCGCGGGACCAAGGTCTTCCTGTTCAAGGGGGGCAAGGCGGAACCGCGCCCGGTGCAGGCGGGCCTGCGCACGGATTCCACCGTCCTCATCACCGGAGGCCTGGCGGCGGGCGACACCGTCATCACCTCCGGCGTGGTCCAGATCCGTCCCGGATCCGCGGTCTCCCTTTCCCGCGTCGATTAAGGGGTTCCCGGCATGAGTCTGTCCGCAGTCAGCATCAAGCGTCCCGTCCTGGCGACGGTCCTGTCCATCCTCATCATCGTCTTCGGGCTGATCGGGTATTCCTACCTGGGCGTGCGCGAGTTCCCGGCCGTGGATCCCCCCACCATCACCGTGACCACCTCGTACCGGGGCGCCAGCGCGGACATCGTGGAGGCGCAGATCACGGAGATCATCGAAGAGTCGATCAACGGCATCTCCGGCATCCGCTCCATCGCTTCCGTGAGCCGCGAGGAGCAGAGCAGCATCACGGTGGAGTTCGACCTGGGAGTGGACCTGGAGGCGGCGTCCAACGACGTGCGCGATCGCGTGTCCCGCGTCGTCAAGGGCCTGCCCGTGGACGCGGACCCGCCCACGGTGGCCAAGGCGGACGCCAATTCCTTCCCCATCATCATGGCCACCGTGCAGAGCGACACCCGGGACATCCTGGAGGTGACGGCCATAGGCACCCATCTCAAGGAGCGTTTCCAGACCATCCCCGGCGTGGCGGAAGTGCGCATCTGGGGCGAAAAGAAATACGCCATGCGCCTGTGGATGGACCCCAAGAAGCTGGCCGCCTATTCGCTCACCGTGCTGGACGTGCGCAACGCCCTCAACGCCGAGAACGTGGAGCTTCCCTCCGGCCGCATCGAGGGGGCGGAAACCGAGCTCAACGTGCGCACCATGGGCATGCTGAAGACGGCGGAGGATTTCAACAACCTCATCGTCCGCGCCGACGGGGCCAGGGTGGTGCGCTTCCGCGACGTGGGCCGTGCCGTCCTGGGCGCCGAGAACGAGCGGACCATCCTGAAGAAGAACGGCGTGCCCATGATCGGCCTGGCGCTGACGGCCCAGCCCGGGGCCAACAACCTGGCCATCGCCAAGGAGTTCCACAAACGCTTCAAGCGCGTCCAGCAGGACGTTCCCAAGGACGTGGTCATCAAGCTCGGCTTCGACAGCACCAAGTTCATCCGGAAATCCATCCTGGAGGTGCAGGAGACGGTGTTCATCGCCTTCGGGCTGGTGCTCCTGATCATCTTCCTGTTCCTGCGCGATTGGCGCACGACCGTCATCCCGGTCATCGCCATCCCCGTGTCCCTGATCGGGACCTTCTTCATCATGTGGCTCTCGGGGTTCACCATCAACGTGCTGACCCTGCTGGGCATCGTGCTGGCCATCGGCCTGGTGGTGGACGACGCCATCGTGGTGCTGGAGAACATCTATTCCAAGATCGAGAAGGGCATGGACCCGGTGGAGGCCGGCCGCAAGGGCGCGGCGGAAATCTTCTTCGCGGTGGTATCCACCACCCTGGTGCTGGGGGTGGTCTTCCTGCCCATCATCTTCCTGCAGGGCTTCACCGGCCGCCTCTTCCGCGAGTTCGGCGTGGTGGTGGCGGGTTCCGTCTTCATCTCCGCTTTCGTCTCCCTCTCGCTGACGCCGATGATGACCACGCGCATCGTCAAGGCGCGCGCACGCCACGGCCGCTTCTACGAGCTGACCGAACCCTTCTTCCGCCGCCTGCAGGACGGCTACCGTTCCAGCCTGGAAAGCTTCATGGGCCGCCGCTGGCTGGCCCTGATCCTCGTCGCCGCTTCCGCCGGCCTGGGCGTCTGGTTCTTCCTGAACGTGAAGCAGGAACTGGCCCCCGTGGAGGACCGCGGCATGTTCATGATCAACGCCACCGCCCAGGAAGGCACCACCTTCCAATACATGGACGCCTACGTGGACAAGATGATCAAAGCGGTCGGCGAAGCCGTGCCGGAACAGGACGTGCTGCTCTCCGTGACCGCGCCCGGGTTCTCCGGCACCGCCGTCAACACCGGTTTCATCCGCATGTACCTGGTGGATCCGGAGAACCGCAGCCGCTCGCAGATGGAGATCATGAACGCCGCCCTGGCCAAGGTGAAGGGCATCACCGGGGCCCGGGTGAACGCCACCTTCGATCAGACCATCCAGGTGGGGGCGCGCAACGGCCTGCCCGTGCAGATGATCATCCAGGCGCCCACCTTCGAGAAATTGAAGGAGGTCCTGCCGAAGTTCGTCGAGGAGGCGCGGGCCAACCCCACCTTCTCCGTGGTGGACGAGAACCTGAAGCTCAACAAGCCGGAACTGCGGGTGGACATCGACCGGGAGCGCATGCGCTCCCTGGGGGTCTCGGTGCGGGACGTGGCCACGGCCCTGCAATTGGCCTTCAGCGGCCTGCGCTTCGACTATTTCATCAAGGACGGCCGCCAATACCAGGTGATCGGCCGCCTGGACAGCCAGTTCCGGCAGCAGCCGGGGGATTTGAAGAACATCCAGGTGAAGAACGCACGGGGCGAGCTGGTCAGCCTGGACAACCTCGTGACCTACAGCGAGCAGATCAATCCGCCCCAATTGTTCCGCTACAACCGTTACGTTTCCGCCACGGTGTCGGCGGGCCTGGCCCCGGGCATGACCTTGGGCGACGGCATCAAGTCCATGCAGGACGTGGCGTCCAAGGTGCTGGACCAGAGTTTCGTGACCGCCCTGGCGGGTCCCGCGCGGGATCAGGCGGAAGCTTCGGGAGGCCTGCTCTTCGCGGCCATCCTGGCCCTGGTTTTGGTGTACCTGGTGCTGGCGGCCCAGTTCGAGAGCTACCGCGATCCGCTCATCGTGATGTTCACGGTGCCCCTGGCCCTGTGCGGCGCGATGCTGGCCTTGTGGTATTTCAACCAGACCCTCAACATCTTCAGCGAGATCGGCATCATCATGCTCATCGGCCTGGTGACCAAGAACGGCATCCTCATCGTGGAATTCGCCAACCAGCGCCGCCACCACGGGCTGGAACTGGTGGAGGCGGTCAAGGACGCGGCGGCCTCGCGCTTCCGCCCCATCGTGATGACCAGCCTGGCCACGGTGCTGGGCACCCTGCCCATCGCCCTCGCCCTGGGCGCGGGCTCCAAGAGCCGCATGCCCATGGGCATCGCCGTGGTGGGAGGCCTGCTCTTCTCCCTGGTGCTGACCCTTTACGTGGTGCCCGCCATGTACAGCTACCTGGCCAAGCGGGGCGAATTGCCGCCGGAAGAGGATGCGGACGTTCCGGAGCATGAGCCGCGCGCGGTCGCGGGCAGGGTGGAACGATGAGAGGGGCGGCGGAAGTGAGATTTCAAATTTCAAAAGGCAAAGTGCAAAGTGCAAATTGGAAAACCGTAGGCGCGAATCTCGGCATCTTACGTTCCGATTTTCCAAGCCCGTTCCGTCGGCCGGGAACAATCTCTTCTCTTTTATTTTGCACTTTGCACTTTGCACTTTGCCTTTTGACTTCCACCCCCTCGGCCGCGGAGAAGCTTTCCCTGGACGACGCCCTCTCCCTCTCCCTGGACTCCAACCGCGCCTACCGCGTCTCCCTCCTGGAAGCCCGTTCCGCCAAGGATGCGGTGTCCTGGGGCCGGGCGGGCGCGCTGCCCTCGGTGGATGCTTCCGCCTCCTACGTCAAGAGCGTCAACGATACGCGCTTGCAGCGCTTCGGCGCGGCGGCGGAAACCAAGGACGGGGCCGAGAGCACCGGCAAGCTCGCGGGCGTGACGGGCACCTGGACCGTGTTCCAGGGACTGTCCTCCCTGGCGGCCCACGACCGCTTGTCCTCCACCGCGGCCCTATTGGACGAACGCTCGCAGCAGGCCCGCCAGGATCTGGCCTCCCGGGTGATCCTCGCTTACGTGGACGTGGTGCGCCAGCGCACCGTGCTCGCCGCCCTGGACACGGCGGTGGCGCTGTCCAAAGAGCGGGTCAAGCTCACCCAGGGCAAATACGGGTTCGGCGGGGTGTCCAGGCTGGAGCTGCTGCAATCCCAATTGGATTTGAACGAAGATCTGTCGGCCCGCCTGAAGCAGTCGGTGATCGTCTCCAATGCCAAGCGCGATCTGAACCGGCTGCTGGCGCGGGAGGATTCCATCGCGTTCGAAGTCGAGGACTCCATCCGCCTGGGTCCGCCTCCGCCCTTCGAGGGCCTGCGCAACGCGGCCCGGGAACGGTCCCCGCAGATCAAGCAGGCCGAACTGGGCACCAAGGTCGCTTCCGCGGGCCTGCGGGAATACGTGGGAAGCCTGTTCCCCCAGGTGGGGCTTTCCCTGGGCTACAACTATTCCCTGGGCGAAGCGGAAACCGGCACGTTCCGGTCCAACGAGGCGGCCGGGTTGAATTACGGCGTGAACGTCAAGATGAACCTGTTCGACGGCTTCACCCTTCCTTCCGAGTACCGCAATGCCCGCCGCGCCTTGGTCCGGGCGCAATTGCAGCTCGACGAGACCCGCGACGACGTGGACGCCTCCCTTTCCGAGGCCCATGCGGCCTACCTGGCCAGCCTCGAGGTGCTCGACCTGGAAACGGCCAATCTGGCCCTGGCCCGGGAGAACGTGGGCATCGCCATGGAACGGCTGCGCCTGGGGACCATCGCCTCCCTGGAACTGCGCGACGCGCAGGAGAATTTCGTCTCCGCGGAAACCCGCCTGGTCTCCGCCCGGTTCGAAAGCAAACGCGCGGAAACCGAACTCCTTCGCCTGGCCGGCCGCCTGGGCCCCTCCGCGCCGTAGGCTCCGCACCGTAAACACGACCAGCGTGGAGTCCATTCCTTACTAAAAGCGAGCGTGCGGGAGTAGCTCATTTTCCCGGTTCCGGAATCCTTCAGCGATAGGGTTTTCCCTTCCCGTACGCTCCCGCCGATTCCGTATCCCTTCTTATTTTTCAGCAATATGAGGGGGGCCAGGCGCCGAATCCGTAAACATTTCTTGCCGGGTGCGACAGCAA
>DATENA010000083.1:0-17224 GCA_035275285.1 Fibrobacteria bacterium
GCGCCAAAGTTCGGAGTCCTTGGCGGGCCGTATCCGGTTCCATGAACTGCCGGGCCTCTCCCTGAGCGAGGTGGACGGCGGAAGCCGGGAGAAGCTTTGGCACAGGGGCGGTTTCCCCAAATCCTTCCTGGCTGCGCGGGAATCGGACAGCCATGCATGGCGGGAATCCTTCATTGAAGCGTTCCTGGAGCGAGATATCCCGAATCTGGGCCTTCGCTTACCCGCCCCGCAACTGCGCCGCTTCTGGATGATGGCCACCCACTACCATGGTCAAACGTGGAATTCCGCCGAGATAGGCAGATCCTTGGGGCTCAGCGATAAGACAATGCTCCACCACCTCCAGGTCCTGGAGCAAACCTTCATGGTCCGGTTGCTTCCGCCTTGGCATGAAAATGCGGGAAAACGGTTGATCAAGAGCCCCAAGTTCTATGTTCGCGACTCCGGTCTTTTCCATGCCTTGCTGGGATTGAAGGACGGGAAGGACTTGCTTCGGCACCCCAAGTTGGGCGCCTCGTGGGAGGGGTTCGCCTTGGAAGAGGCGTTGAAAGCCACGGAAGCCGGCCGGAACGCGTTTTTCTGGGCCACCCATGGGGGTGCCGAACTGGATTTATTGATCCCCGACGGAAACCGGCGCATCGGATTCGAATTCAAGTATTCCCAAGCGCCTTCGATGACCAAATCCATGCACGCCGCAATCGCCGATTTGAAATTGACCCGCCTCGCGGTGGTCCACCCCGGCAACAGGAGATTCCCGTTGGGAGAAAAAACCGAGGCGGTTCCCTTGTCGGAGTTGGGAAAACGGCTCTAGCGAAAGGCCCCACTCCTTCCCCGAGAAACATCAAGACCCACCAACCGCCCAGGTTATCACGCGCTATGGGGATGCCTGGTGCGTCCGGGCGGCCGGGGGGTTCGGGGCGAATCGGCGAAGCCCGTAAGCGCGGCCAGGTGGGGCGCCGGAAGCGCGCTTTAGGCGGCCGCGCCAGAGTTGATTTCGATGCGCGCTTACGAGTGCGGCAGACCACAGGGCTGGTAGCAGGGGGGCCATCGACCCAGTGGTTAAGGAAGCGAAGGGCGTAGCCGTCTGAGCCCCGAACCCCCCGGCCGCCCGGACGCATGAGACCAAAACCTACAGCGCCGGAACCGACTCCAGGAAGGATGCAATCTCCGCCTTCACCTGATCCGACGTATGCAGATTGGAAATCTTGCCCAGCAACCGTTTGCAGTCCTTCACGCTCAGACCCCTGAGGGCCATGCGGATGGCGTCCGCGGCGGCGGGGGCTATGGACAGGTGGGTGATGCCCAGCGCCAGGAAAATGGGCAGGGCCTGGGGATCGGAAGCCATTTCCCCGCATACGGTCACGGATTTGCCGGCCTCGTGGGCCGCCGCGGTGATGCGCATCAAGGCCTGGATCAAGGCGGGGTGGAAGGGCTGGTAATACGAGGCCACCCGCTCGTTGCCGCGGTCGATGGCGAACAGGTATTGGATCAGATCGTTGGTGCCGATGCTGAGGAAGTCCGCCTCCCGGGCGAAGTCCCGGATCTGCATCATGGCGGCGGGGATTTCGATCATGGCGCCCACGGCCGGCATGCGCAAGGGGTGTCCGGCCTCGGCTTCCAGTTCCTTGAGCACCTCCTGGATCCGTTCCTTGAGGGAGCGGAACTCGGTGATGAGGGAAAGCATGGGGATGACGAGGCGGAATTCCCCCAGCTGGGCGGTGCGCAGCAGGGCCCGCAGGTGCGGGCGCAGGATGTCCGGCCGGGACAGGAGCATGCGGATGGAGCGCCATCCCAGGCTGGGGTTCTCCTCCTTGCCCCAATCGAAATACTTGAGGGGCTTGTCGCCGCCCACGTCCAGCAGGCGGAAGGTGGCGCCGTGGGAGCCGCAGCGTTCCAGCACCCGGCGGTAGATTTCGAACTGCGTCTCCTCGTCGGGGAAGGAACTGCGGATCATGAAGAAGAACTCGGAACGGTAAAGCCCCACGCCTTCGATGCCGTATTGCTCCATCAACTCCAGGTCGGAGATCAGGGAAAGGTTGCCGGACAGGTGGATGCGCTCGCCGTCCCGGGTCAGGGATTCGAAGCTGGGGACGGACAGCTGGCGGGTACCCAGGTCCTCCAGCAGCCGGGAGTACTCGCGCTGGACGTGGGCGTCCGGATTGATGTAGATGAGGCCGGAATTGCCGTCCATGATCACCCGCGTGTTGTTGCGCAGGTAGGACGTGAGCCCCGGGATGCCCATGAAGCAGGGGATGCCCAGGGACCGCGCCAGGATGGCCGCATGGGACGTGAGCCCTCCCGTTTCGCACATGATGCCGAGGATCTTGCGGGTGGACAGGTAGATGAGATCGGAGGGCAGCAGTTCCACCGCCGCGACGATGTTGCCGTCCTCGGCCTGATCGTGGATGAACTTGCTCTGCTTGACCTCGCCCAGGGCGTTGAGGATGCGCAGGCCCACGTCGCGCAGATCCGCGGCGCGGCTGGAGAGCAGGGCGTTGCCGGTGTCCAGCATGGACTTCACCAGTTCGCGGGTGGCCAGCTTCACGGCGAACGGGGCCGCCAGGTTCTCGCGGATGTGGCTTTCGATGAGGCCGATGTAATGCTCGTCCTTGAGCATCAGCTCATGGGCCTCGAAAATGCGGGCGTCCAGCTCGGCGAACAATTCCCCGGCGCGCTTCTTGAGCCATTGGCTTTCCTGGCGGGCCAGCTCCAGGGCCCTTTGCAGGAGCTGGATCTCGACGCGCGGATCCTCGCACTCGGTGAAGATGATGGTGTCCCAGATCTGGTGCGTTTTCAGGATGACCGTGCGGCCGTCCGCGATGCCGCCCACCGCCACCTGGGCGCGCACGAAGGGCGGGGCCTCCTTGGGCGCTTCCGGTTCGGCCTTGCCCGGCGGGGCCGAGACGGATCGGAGGCTGCGGTTCTCCAGCAGGGTGCCCAACTGCGCCGCCAGGGTGTAGGCCAGATCTTCCACCATGGAAGGGAAAGGCGCGTCCTCGGTGGATTGCAAGGTCATCACGCCCGCGCCCCACTTGGAGGCCGGGGGGATGGGGATGCCCAGGAAATTCCTGAGGCGATCCTCGCCCAAGGCGGGGAAGTACTTGTTGCGTTTGTCCTCGCTGGGATTGGCGATGTTCACGATCTCGCCGCGGCTGAACGCATAGCCGGTGAGCCCTTCCCCGGGGGACATGGTCACGTCGGAAAGCCCCTCGCGGTTCAGGCCCTCGCTGGCGGCCAGGCGGAGGCGGTTGGTGTCGTTCTGGTACAAGTAGATGGAGCAGACGTCCACGCCCATTTTTTCCGAGATGAGCTTGACCACCGCTTCCAGGGCGGGAGCCGTGGTGGCGGATTCCTGCATGGTCTGGGCCACGGAGCGGATGATTTCCAGGGCGGTGGAAGCGTCGGACATCAGGCGGGGGATCCGATGGAGGCGGGCGGGGATGAAGTCAAAGTGCAAAAGTCAAAGTGCAAAGTGCAAAATTGAAGAGAAGAAGGGGGGATGCTTCTTTTCCGCGGACGCAAATCCGGTAGCGTATTATCCTCCATTTTGACTTTTGCATTTTGCACTTTGACTTTTGAACTCTCCCCGCTCCGCGGGGCGTTAGTCCCACATGATCCCGGGCTTGGCGTCGGGGAGCTTGTCCTTGTTCTTCTTGGCCCATTCGAATTTCTTGTTGAGCAGATCCAGGCGGTTGTCTTCTTCCTTTTTGGCCGCGTCGAACTTGGCGGCCAGGTCCTTGGAGCGCTCTTTGTCCGCTTTCATGAACTGCTCCAGGCTGGGAGCCTCGTCCTTGTGCGGGAAGAACTTGATCACGCCGCCGGTGGCGGCGTCGAGAATCAACTGGGCCTTGCAGCAGGGGCAATCGAGCTTGATTTCCTTCGATTCCATTGGCTTTCCGTTCCGGGCCGGGACTACCGCTTCCCGTCAGGGCCGGACCCCGTTCCATGGCCGCGCCGGAAGGGGCGCATGGCCTTCCCTTAATATAGGACTTTTCGGATCTTTTTGACGGGAAAGCTCATCCCCTTCCGCGGGCGGACCGTACGCGGAAGGGGAACGCCGCGAGAGCCTTCCGCCCTCGAGGGAAGCTCAAAATTTCTCAATCTTGAAGATATGCATGACTTCCTTCTGGGGAGTCAATTCCACGTAATTGTACTTTCCGGACCAGACGTAGCTTTCATGGCTCAGGAGGTCGTACAGACCGTAGATGTTTTCCGACGCCAGCCCCATGGCCGGGAGGTCCAAGGTCACGGTGGCTCCCTGCTTGCGGTCCGGATCCAGGTTGACCGCGAAAAGGAGGATGTTTTCGTCCAGGGTCTTGGAATAGACCAGGATGGCGGGATTGTCGGAATCGTGGAAACGCAGGTTCTTGAGATGGTGCAGGGAACGGTTGTCGCGGCGGATTCCATTCAGGGTCTTGATGAACCCCTTGATGTTCCCCGGCCGGTTCCAATCCCAGACTTTGTATTGGTATTTCTCGGAATGGGCGAACTCCTCCTTGCCGGGGACCGGGGCGCCTTCGCAAATCTCATAGCTGTTGTAAATGCCATAGGCCCCTACCAGGGTGGCGGCCAGGGCGAACCGGATCTTGAACATGGCGGGGGAGGCGTTCTGCAGGTGCCAGGGCAGGATGTCCGGGGTGGTGGGGAAGAAGATGGGCTTCATGAACTGCTTGGCCGGCCCCTGGGCGAGCTCTTCCAGGTATTCGCGCAGTTCCGCGGCGTTGGTGCGCCAGGTGAAATAGGTGTACGACATGTCGAAGCCGATCTTGGCCAGGCGCTTCATCACCTTGGGCCGGGTGAACGCCTCGGACAGGAAGATGAGGTCCGGGTTCTCGGCCTTGAGCTCCCGGATCATCCATTCCCAGAAGGCGAACGGCTTGGTATGGGGATTGTCGACGCGGAAAATGGTGACGCCCATGTCCATCCAGAATTCCACGATGGATTTGATTTCCTTCCAGAGGGCCTTGCGGTCCTGGCAGAAGAAGTTCAGCGGATACACGTCCTCGTATTTCTTGGGAGGGTTCTCCGCGCATTTGATGGTTCCGTCCTTCTCGCGGTAGAACCAATCCGGGTGCGCCTTCACGTAAGGATGGTCCGGCGAGCAGTTGAGGGCGAAGTCCAGGGCGATGGTGAAGCCCATGTCGGAAGCGGTGCGGAAGAATCCGCGGCATTCCTCCAACGTACCGAGTTCCGGATCCACCGCCTTGTGGCCGCCGTGGCCGTTGCCGATGGCGTACGGGCAGCCGGGCTCGCCCGGTTGCGCCACCAGGGCGTTGTCGGCGCCCTTGCGCTTGGTCACTCCGATGGGATGGATGGGCGGCAGGTACAGGACGTCGAATCCCATGTCCCGGATCTCGGGGAGCCGGTCGGCCATGTCCTGGAAGCGGGCGCTCTTGAACGGGTCCGTTCCCTGGGAACGCGCCCACATCTCGTACCAGGCGCTGAACTCCGCCAGGGGCGAATCGACGCGCAGGGAGGCCGCCGGCTCGTACCGATAAGGCGTATCGGCGAAGGGCACTTCGCCGGCGTTGGAATGGCCCAGCGTGCGCGCTTCGACGGTATACTCGTAGTTGCCCGTCTCGAAGGCGGCGAACTTCCCCAGCCAGCGGTCGTTGTCGACGAACTCCATGGGCGCGCGCTTCCATTTCTCCTCGCCTTCCTTGCGGAAAAGGAGGGCGGCTTCGCATTTCTCATGGCCGTCCCGGAAGATGTCCGCGGTGACTTCGATGACCTCCCCCGGCACGGCCTTGACGGGGTAGCGTCCGCCATCCACCACCGGCTGCAGGTTTTCCACCACCGCGTGCACGGCCGGGAGGTCCGGAACCTTGGACCTGGCGCGGATGGCCGCCTTGGCGGCGGCGCTCAGAGGCGCGGGCCTGGCCGCCACGGTCTTGGCGGCGCTTTTCACCTCGTTCTTCGCGATGTTCTTCGCGCCGTTCTTGGTGGCCGCCTTCGCGGCCGGAAGGGCGGCGGCTTTGGAAGCCGGAAGGGCAGCGGCCTTGGCCGCGGGAGTTTTGGCGGCCGCGCCTTTGGCGGGCGCGGTCTTGGTCTTTGCGGTTTGCTTAGGGGCGGCCATGGTTCCGGATCAGCTCCTGGTAAAAGTGGTGGGTGCGCCTGGCAACCTGGCTCCAGGCGAAACGATCTTCGACCCGCTTGCGGGCCTTCTTGGACATGGACAGGCGCAGTTCCGCGTCGTCGAGCAGGGCGTTGGCGGCCGCGGCGAGATCGCGGGAGAACTTCTCCGGATCCCTGGGCTCGAAATCCTCAGGCCCCTTGGGCTCGAAGGCCACCAGCAGTCCGGTTTCGCCCGGGACCACCACTTCCGGGATGCCGCCCACCAGGGAGGCCACCACCGGGGTCTCGCAGGCCATGGCCTCGAGATTGATGATGCCGAAAGGCTCGTACACGGAGGGGCAGAGGAACACGGAGGCGTGGGTATAGAGGGAGATGATTTCCCGCTTGGGGAGCATTTGCGGGATCCAGATGATGGGGTGCGAGGAGTCCTTGCGGGCCTCTTCCACCTTCCGCTTCATCTCCTCGCCGATTTCCGGCGTGTCCGGCGCCCCGGCGCACAGGACCACCTGGGTGCCCGGGCGCAGATGGCGGACGGCGTTGATCAGGTGCAGCACGCCCTTCTGGCGGGTGACGCGGCCGACGAACAGGACGAAGGGCAGGGCCGGATCGATCCCGTACGCGCCCAGCAGGGCCGGGTCCGGAGTGGGGTGGTATTCTTCCGGGTCGATGCCGTTGGGGATCACGCGGATGCGATCGTGCGGCACCCCGTACAGGTCATGGACGTCGCGCCGCATGGATTCGGAAACCGCCACCACGCCGTCCGCGTTCAGGTAGGCGGTCCGTTCCAGCCAGGTGGAGACGTGGTAGGCGTTGCCCAACTGTTCCACCTTCCAGGGTCGATGCGGTTCCAGGGAATGGGTGGTGAGCACCAGGGGCGCGTTGAACAGCTTCTGCAGGACGCAGCCGGCGAAGTGGGTGTACCAGGTATGGCAATGCACGATGTCCGTGGGCTCGGCCGAACCGGACATCATCACGTTGCGGGCCAGGGTGTCCATGAGCTTGGCGAACCGGGGGTTCTGCGCGGGCAAGGCGAAGCCGGGCTTGACGCCCAGGGCCGTGAGCGCGCCGTCCTTGACTTTCTGATCGCCGAAACAGAGGATGTCGACCGCGTTGCCCGCGTCGGGCAGGGCCGCCAGGGCCTTGGAGAGATATTCCACGTGGACGCCGGCTCCGCCGTATACGTAAGGGGGGAACTCGTTGGTGAGAAGCGTGATCTTCATTATGGCGGACTTGAATCCTCCCTCATGCGGCCCCGCGGCCGGATGTCGTGTGCGGGCGCTTCGGGCCCAAGTCGCCAAAAATTAAGAATTTTGGAAGGTGCCGGATAGGAAAATCGTCAAAGATCCCGGTTATTGGGGGCGCTTGGGCCTGGGCGCAAGCTTCCCCGCTCAGGATTGCCGCGCGCCATTTGTAGGACCGTCGGGCTTTTATAAGTTTTAGCACGGGAATATCATGGCAAACCAACTGGAAGAAGACATCGAGTCGCGATGCCGCGAGCTGCAAGCGCAGAACCAGCGCCTGAGCAAGCAGTTATCCACCCTGATGGACGTTTTCTCCAAGCTGGAGATCACGGACCTGGAGCATTCCCTCTATTTCAGCAACCAGAAGCGCCTGATGGATTTCGTCCAGCGCATCACCATGCGCCTGGACGACGACGATCTGATGGACGTCATCGTCGAGGAACTGCTCATCGAACTGAAGGCAGACCGGGTCTCCTATATCCTCGTCGGCGACGGTCCCAAACCCACCTGGGCCGTATCCCAGGAGGCGGTGGACCGCGGCATCAAGAGGCTTCCGCTGCCTTACTTCGTCGACACCTCGCCTCCGGCCGCCTTCGTCAAGTTCCTGCAGAAGGCGGTCAAGCATCCGGGCGGCCCCACCAATTGCGAGTGGCCCGAACCCGTCTCCATCGTCCCGGACGCCCAGTTCGGCACCCTGGAAGAGGAGTTCCGCGCCGCCATGGAGGACGAGTTCGACCTGGCCAGCCGCGTGGACTGCCGGGCCGCCATGGCTTTCCCCATCGAAACCACCTTGAGCGGCAAGTCCCTGTTCTGCGTGCAGCGCATCAACAGCGATCAGGGCTGGACGCGCCAGCAGCGGGATCTGTTCCAGAACATGTGCCGCTACGCCAGCTCCCTCCTGGACCAGACCCAGCTTTCCGAGCATATCCGCGATTTGAAGGACCAACTGGGCTCCCTGATCGAGTCCATGCCTTCCGCCATCATAGGCATGGACCTGCTGGGCACGGTCACCACCTGGAACGGCAAGGCCCAGGAGTTCTTCGGCATCCCCGAGGAGGAGGCCCTCGGCAGCGTCTTCTGGGAGAAGGTGCCGGAGTACCTGTTCATCTCCCATGCGCTGAAGAACGTGCTGCAGGTGGAAGCGGACACCGGCATGGACTTCGAGCCCCAGCCCTACAAGCGCAAGGACGGGTCGGTGGTATACTACCGCTCGAACCTCTTCACCATGTTCAGCCGCAACCGGGGCGAAGTGGCCCTGCGCATCGACGACGTGACCCGCACGGTGGAGCTGAACCACCAGTTGTTCCATTCCCAGCGCATGGAAACGGTGGGCACCCTGGCCGGCGGGCTGGCCCACGAGTTCAACAACGTGCTGGGCGGGATGGTGGGGACTTCTTCCCTGATGAAACAGCGCCTGGCCAAGGGCCAGGCGGATCCCAAGGAACTCCTGGAAGACCTGGGGGTCATCGAATCCTGCGCCTCCCGCGCCTCCGCCATGGTGAAGCGGCTGCTGGCCCTGTCCCGCCGCGCCGATATCGTCATGGAGCCGATGGATCTCAACTCCGTGGTCAAGAGCCTGGTGGCCCTGTGCGGCCATTCCTTCGAAAGCCGCATCCAGGTGATGGCCAAGGTGCCGGCCGAAGAGACCTGGATCATGGCGGATCGCTCCCAATTGGAGCAGGCCATCCTCAACATCTGCGTGAACTCCCGCGACGCCATGAAGTCGGGCGGCAAGCTGACGCTCTCCGTCAAGCGCGTGGCCATCGACGACGCTTTCCGCCAGCGGCATTCCTCCTGCACGGCCGCGGAGCTGATCCTGCTTTCCATCCAGGACACGGGGGAGGGGATTCCCCTGGCCCAGCTGGACCAGATCTTCGAGCCTTTCTTCACCACCAAGCGCGAGAACGGCTCCGGCCTGGGGCTCACCATCGTCGACTCCATCATGAAGCAGCACAAAGGTTACGTCGAGGTGGACAGCGATCGGAAAAAAGGCACCCATTTCCGCCTCTACTTCCAGCCCGCGGCCAAGTCCGTGGGCCCGGAGCCCTTGGCCCC
The DNA here is from genome assembly GCA_035275285.1 of Fibrobacteria bacterium. Lineage (GTDB taxonomy): Bacteria > Fibrobacterota > Fibrobacteria > UBA11236 > UBA11236 > Chersky-265. The sequence continues at coordinate 9,369 of DATENA010000083.1, forward strand.
AGCCGAGGCCCCGGTGGGCAAGGGCGAGGTCCTGTACGTGGACGATGACGAAATCATCCGCCGCACCGCCGGCCGCATCATGGGCGAGCTCGGCTATACCGCCGCCACCGCCGCGGACGGGGCTTCCGCCATCCGGATCGTGGAAAGCGGCCTCCACTTCGACCTGGTGGTGATGGACGTGGACATGCCCGTCATGAACGGCCTGGACACGGCCGAAGTCCTGTGGCGGATCCGCCCGGACCTGAAGATCCTGTTCTGCACCGGTCGCCAGCACCAATACGAAATGGCTTCCATCCTCTCCCGCCCCAATGCCAGCCTGCTCGTCAAGCCCTTCGACATGTCCGCCCTGGCCCATAAGGTGCGGGAATCCCTTTCCCGGCCGGCCACCTAAACGCTATCCGGCGTTTTTTTTAAATTAGGACCGGATTTACCGCCTGGCCGGACCGCGGATCGCGGGACGCCCAGGCCGGAAGCTACGGGGAACGTATGGGTTTATCGGAAGAAGAAAAGGACTTGGTCGCCCAGGCCCTGCAGCTCTACCTGCAGCAGGCGAGCATGCAATTGCCGCAGGCTTCGGTGAACCAGCTGGTGACCATCGCCAAGGGCATCATCACCAAACTGGACCAGTTGGAAACGGGCGGGGGCAAATCCAAGGCCAACCAGCCTCCCGCCGGCATCTCCGAAGAATGGTTCGAAAACGTGTGCCGGACCTGCGCGCATCTGAGCGCCACCGGATGCACGGACAAGATCACCGTCAAGTTCCCCGGCAAATGCGACCCCATCCTCAAATACGAACGCAGCAAGGCCGGCGTCCGGTGATTCCGGCCTCTCCCGGCGCCACCCCCGCCTGAACATGGGCAAATCCGACCCGCGCGATTCCGCCCCCGACGGGCTTCCCACCCGGGAGCGGATCCTGGAGCATCTGCGCTCGCAAGGACGCCGCCCCCACAGCCTGCCCTACTTGGAAGAGCGGTTCGACGTTCCCCGCGAACGTTCCCGGCAATTCCAGGGCATTTTGAAAACCCTCGAGGAGGACGGTATGGTACGCAAGGTCAAAGGCCGCAAATTCGTGGCCGAAGATGAGAACGGCCCGGCCGCGCGCAAGCGGGAAAAGAACGCCAAGCGCGGCAACGCCGCGCCCGTTCCCGCGGAACCCATCGAAGTCCTGGACATCCCCATCGACGAGGGCGCGGAAATCCTGTTCGATTCGGACACGCTGCAGGCACCGGGCAAATCCGGATCCGGCAAGGGCGGAACGGATCGAGACCGCCCCGTCCCGGGCCGAGGCGACGGGCGTTCATCCGCCGGAGGCCAAGGAAACCGGCCCGGCAAGGGGGGGAGCAAGTTCATCCCCCGGGGCGGCAAGGAGAAGGGCGGCTTCCGGGACCGCGACGGCGGGTCTTCCCGGCACAAGAACCGGCATGGCCGCCGCGACGAACGTCCGTACAAAGGCGAGGGGGGCGGTGCCGGATCCGGGGACAGGCAGGCCTCCCGGGACGAGAAGGATCTGGTCAAAGGCAAGCTGATCCGCCAAGGCGGTTTCCACTTCGTGATTCCCGCCCAGGCGGGCCGCGGGCGCGCCTCGGACGGCGACATGGTGCTGATCCCGCGCCGGAACCTGGGCCAGGCCCGCCCCGGCGATATCGTGAGCGCCCGCATCGTGGAGGACGATCACGGCGAAAAGATGGGGAAAATCGTGGCCACCCTGAAGGAGGACATCCCCTTCGCCGAGGTGTCCAAGCATTTCTTCAAGGAGTACGCGCTCCCCTACGGCTATCCCAAGCGCGCGCTCCAGGAGGCCGGGTCCTTCCCCGAGCCCGTGTTCGAGAATTACGAGGACCGCAGGGATTTCCGTTCCACGCACATCATCACCATCGATCCGTCCACCGCCAAGGATCATGACGACGCCATCTCTCTGCAGCGCAAGAAGGACGGAAGCTGGCTGCTGGGCGTGCACATCGCCGACGTGGCCGAGTACGTGGCTTCGGACACGTCCCTGGACGACGAGGCCGTGCAGCGCGCCTTCACGCAATACCTGCCCTGGACGGCCGCGCCCATGCTGCCCCAGCGCCTCTCTTCGGACCTGTGCAGCCTGCTGGAAGGCCGGGAACGCCTGGCCTTCAGCTGCATGATGGAGGTGTCGCCGGACGGGGAACTGAAAAGCTTCGAGTTCGTGGAATCCTTCATCCGCGTGGAGCGGTTCTATTCCTACGAACAGGCGCAAGCCTCCAAGGAGGAGGGCGATGCGTTCCTGATCCTGCTGGACGAGTTCACCTCCATCCTGCTCGCCAAGCGCCGCAAGGACGGGTTCATCGACTTCTCCTTCCCGGAGCCCAAGGTGGAAGTGGAGAACGGCGTGCCCGTCCGCATCTACCCGGGCAAGCGCCTGGCCTCCCATTCCTGGATCGAGGAATGCATGCTGCTGGCCAACCAGGCCACGGCCAAATACCTGACCAAGCACAAGCTCCCGGGCCTGTTCCGCGTGCACGAGCAGCCGGACCTGGACGTGGTCTCGGAGCTGTGGGCGTCCCAGGGTCTGGCCCACAAGGACAAGGGCATGGCCGAGGCCTTCAAGGACATGGACCGGACCCGGAGCAACCTGAATCCCGCCATCCAGAAATTCTTCATCCGCCTGCTGGGCAAGGAAGGCGGGGTGCTTCCCGCCGCCGTGCAGCGCAAGATCCTGCAGAGCATGAAGAAGGCGCAGTACTCCACCGAGCCTTCCGGGCATTTCGCCCTGGGCTGGCTGTACTACGCCCATTTCACCTCGCCCATCAGGCGCTACGCCGATCTCTGGACCCACCGCGTCATCAAGGCGCACGTGCGCGGCCGGAAGGTCCCCAAGAACATGAAGGTCCTGGCCAAGGACGTGGGGGAGAGGATCTCCGAGCGCGAGATAGCCGTGATGAAGGTGGAGCGCAAGGGCCTCAAGACCGCCACCGCCTGGGTGCTGCGCGATCATATCGGCGAGGAGTTCGTCGGCGAGGTGAGCGGCCTGGAGAACTTCGGCATCTTCGTCTCCATCAGCGAGCCGATGGGGGAGGGGCTCATCCCCATCCGCAGCCTGCGAGACGATTATTACGAAAAGGACGAGACCACGGGCCACTTGGTGGGCAAGCGCACGCGCCAGCGCTTCGAGCTCGGGGACAAGCTGCGGGTCAGGCTGGACCGTTCCGATCCCTTCACCTCGCAAGTCGATTTCGATTTTCTCGGCCGTCCCTGATGAGCCTGAGCAACGCCCTCAGCTACCTGACGGTATTGCCGATACCGTTCAAGAAGCATATCCCCCTCAGCCGATCCGTGCATTTCTTCCCCCTGGTGGGCGCGGGCATGGGGAGCGTGCTGGTGCTGGTGTTCCTGGCCTGCAAGGCCCTGCTGCCCCCGTACCTGGCCTGCATCGCCACCGTGGCGGTCCTGGAGGGCATGACCGGCGGCATCCATCTGCGCGCCTTCGCGGAACTGATCGACGGCCGGCGCACCTTTCCGGGGTCCGGTTTCGCGCCCAAGCCGGAATACAAATGGCGGGGCATGGCGGCGGTGTCGTTCCTCTTCTTCCTCAAGGTCAATGGCCTGGCGAATACGCGCCCGGAATGGCAGCCCTTCGCGGTGTTGCTGGTCCCCATCCTGGGGCGCGGCTCCCAGGCGCTCGGCATCATCTTCAGCCGGCACCGCCTGGAAAGCGCCAAGGCGCTGCCCGACCCGGCCGTCAAGCGCCGCCAGAAGCGCGCCCTGTTCTTCACGGTGGCGCTCCTATGCTCCATGCTGCTTTTCCCCTGGCGCACCGCAGGCATCCTGATCGCGGGCTATTTCGCCTTGATGGTGGCGTCCTACCGGTTCCTGAACAAGCGCATGGAGGGCCTCACCGTGCAGACCTTGGGAACCGTGGCGGAGCTGGCGGAAGCGGGCTTCCTGGCGGGCACTTCCGCTTTATCCTGATCCGATCCTCTTCTCGATCCGATGCTCCGCCTGATCCGGCGCTCCGCGCGGGTTACAGCGAATCGTAGATCTTGACCTGCGACCAGAAGTCGCCGCACGTGTTCCGGAAGGTATCGTGGATGGGATGCTTCTGGTACGCGTCGTGGGCGGCCATGTCCTTGAAGACCACGGTCAGGGCATAGGAATAGCTGCGATCGATTACGGGGCGATCGGTGGGCGCGGGCTTGCCCACCCAGAGATGCCCGACGCCGGGAATCCCGGCCATGGCATTCGACAGGGTTTCGAAAGTCTTGACGTTTTCCGGCGAGAGGCCGGGTTTGAGCCAGAAATAGACGGAATGGATGAACATGGGATATCCTTTCAGAGCTGGTTGTGGTGGAAACGCCGGTAAAAGTCCCAGAAAGCCCGGGCGGAGCGATCGTACGTGAACAGTTCCGCCCGTTGGCGGGCCCTGGCCTTGAAGGCCCCCAGCCGTTCCGGATCTTCCGCCAGGGACAGGATTTTGCGTTCCAGGTCCCCCGGAACAGCATGATCGAAGACCAGGCCGCATTCCCCGTCCACGATGATCTCGCGCGGGCCGCCTTGGTCGGAAGTGATGCAGGGAATGCCCGAGGCCAGCGCCTCCACCACGCTGTTGCCGAAGGTATCCGTAAGGCTGGGGAAAACCAGCATGTCCGCGGAAGCGAACAGCCCGGAAAGGTCCTCGCCCCGCACCACGCCGGTGAAGCGGACCTCCGCCCGGCCGGCCAGCTTGGCCTGCAGACCTTCGCGATAGGGCCCGTCCCCCACGATGGTGAGGCTCAGCCCGGGCACTTTTTCCGACAGGGCCGGGAAGGCGTCCGCCACCAGGTCCAGGTTCTTCTCCTTGGAAATCCGCCCCACGTACAAGAGCTTGATGCCGTCCTCCGGGAGGCCCAGCCTGCGCCAGGCGCCGTTGCCGGCCCTGTCCGGATGGAAGTTCCGGAAATCCACGCCGCGGGGCAGCTTGTAGATGCGCGCCGGGGACACGCCCATCTGGCGCACCTTCTCCCGGTAGGCCTCCGACGGCACCACCACGGGTCCCGTCCAGCGGGTCATCAGGACGGTCCAGGTGTTGATCACCCAGACGCCGAAGCGGTTCTTCACCAAAAGCCTGGAGTAGGTGAGGATGTCCGTGCGGTAATGGCTCAAGGTCTTGATGCCCGCGAACTTCGCCGCCACCAGGCATTGCACGGAAACCGGCCCGGGGGTCTGGAACTCGATAACGTCCACGGGGTGCTGCCTGAGGAAACGGATGAAGTGGTCCAGCTTGAGCATGGCCACCTCGCTGGCGGAGTATCCCGCCTGGTCCATGGAATACCGCCCCGGCGCCATGACCACGCTGCCGCCCGGCCCTTCCGTACGGGGGGAGTTGGCGTGGAAGGCGGTGCCGAAAATGAAGACCTGCTTGCCTATTTCCCGCAATTCCCGCAGCATGATCCGGGACGTGAGGGCGATCCCGTTCACCTCGTCCAGGTTCTCGCCCACGCAGGCCACCATGGGTTCGTCCGGGGGGACCGCCTTCACCTGGCGGTACCAGGATCGCAACCGGAAAAGCCCGGGCAGGTTGATGGCGAATTCCAGCGCGTACAGGAAGACGAAGCGGATGATTCCGGGGAGGGCCATGGGACCGTGGGGGCGGTGCCAGCGCGCCTCGGGGAGTTCCGCTTCCAACCGAATTTCTCCTCTCTCCGCGGCGACGCTCATGGGGTTCATGGAGATGTAAACATAAAAATATTGCTAAATAGGAGGTGGTGATCTTCCTGGACATCAACACCTTCTTTTCGCACAAAGCCGGCGGCATCCGCACGTACCACCAGGCCAAGATCGAATGGTTCCGGGGCCATCCCGAGCACGCCTATTTCCTGGTCTATCCGGGAGCCGTGCGGCGGGAGCGCAAGGACGGCGGGAACGTCACGCTTGTGGAGGGCCTGGGCCCGGCGTTGACCCGGGATCCTTCCGGATACCGCCTTCTCATCGACTTCATCCGCGTGTTCAAGCTCATCCGCCGCGTGAAACCGCAGGTCCTGGAGGCCGGGGACCCCTGGTTGACGGGGATTTTCTGCCTCTTCCTGAAAAAGACCGGGCTCTTCAAGGGCCTCCTCGTCTCCTTCTACCACAGCGATCCCGTCCCCAGCTATTTCGAGCCCTGGGCCTCGGCCGGGTCCATGCAGGGCCTCAGGCGGGCGCTCGTCGCCTCGGCCGCTCCCGCCTTCTATCGGCTCCAGAGGGGTTATGATCTGACCGCGGTTTCCTCCAAGACCATGGAAGAGCGCCTCAGGGCCAAGGGCGTGCGCGCCGTGACCCATCTGCCCTTCGGCGTCCCGGCGGTCTTCCTCGAGGGGGATCCCGCCGCGCGGCCCAAGACGGGGCCGGGGAAAGGGGACGTGCACGTCCTCTACGCGGGCAGGCTGGACCGGGAAAAGGGCATCGAGCTGGTCCTGGAGTCGCTCCCCAAGCTCCTCCATCAGGCCAACGTCCGCGTCACCGTGATCGGCCGGGGCGGCCAGGCCCCGCGCTTCGCGGCCTTCAAGCACGCCCGTTTCCAGTTCCTCGGCTTCATCGACAGCCAGGCCAGGGTCCGGGAGATCTACGACACCCATCACATCCTCATCGCCCCCGGCCCCTACGAAACCTTCGGCCTTGGGGTGCTCGAGGCCATGGCGCGCGGCCTGGTGGTGGTGGGCCCGGACGAAGGCGGCACGGCGGAGCTGCTTCGCCAGGCGCAATCGCCTTTCACCTTCAAGTCCGGGGACGCCCAGGATTTCCTGCGGGCGATCGACAAGGCCATCGAGTGCGATTGGGCTTCGGAGACCGCGCGCTCCCGCGCTCTGGCGCTCCGCTACGGCACCTGGGACGAGTCCATCGGCAGGATGGCCAAGCGCTACGCGGCGCGCCTGGGGGCCGGCGCGTTATGACCGCGGAGGGGCCCGCGCGCAAGCTGGTCATCTCCCTGCACGACGCCACGCCGTTCCACCTGGAGCGCATGGGCCGCGCGGAGGCGGTCTTCCGGGAACTCGGCGTCTCCAAGATCACCTATCTGCTGGTCCCGGAGTACCACGGAGGTTACCCCAGCGCGGGGAGCCCGGAGTTCGCCGGCTTCTGCCGCGCGCCCAGGCCGTTCGCGGTCGACTGGCACCTGCACGGCCACCACCACCTGGAAGCCGCACCCCCGGCCGCCGCCGAAGGCGGCGGAAGCAAAGGGGACGGCTGGAAGCGGCGCTTCATGACCGCGGGGGAAGGGGAGTTCCTGGCCCTGGACGCCCCTTCGCAAAGGCTGAAGCTGGAGGCGGGCCGCGCCGCGTTCCGCGCCTGCCTGGGAGCCGATCCGCTCGGCTTCGTGGCGCCGGCCTGGCTGTTCAACGCCTTCTTGCCGCCCTTGCTGCGGGACATGGGTTTCCGCTACACGGAAGACCATCGGCGCATGTACCGGCTGGATTCCGGCGCGAGCCTGGACAGTCCGGTCATCACCTGGGCCACGCGCACCCTCTTGCGGAAATACGGATCCCTGATCGTCTGTCCCGCCTTGGCCCGGCTATGGGCGGACGTCCCGGTGCTGCGGGTGGCCATGCACCCGTTCGATTTCGATCACCCGTCCACGGTGGCCAATATCAAAGCGGTGCTGCGGAAGGTGATGCCGGGAAGGGAGCAGGCGTTCAGTTCGGATTTGGTGTTTCCGTAGACGTTCCCCATTTTTCAATTTGCAATTTTCAATTTGCAAACTCTTCTCTTCAAATCCCCCTGCGAATCACTTCCAACGCCAGCTTATGGAACAAAGTCGGCTTCTCCGCCGGCTTCGCCAGGTTTTCCAAGGTCAGTCCGCCCGCCAATTGCTTATGGTTGCTGGAGCACCAGTGCATGGAATAGGCGTCCGGCGGCAGGGCCGGGGCGGGACCGTAGAA
>DATENA010000084.1:0-10282 GCA_035275285.1 Fibrobacteria bacterium
TGGTATCTGGCTTTCCTCGGCATCACCCTTTTGATCTTCAATTTCCTCATCCCCAAATCCCAGGCCGACGCCATCGCGTACAGCGCGTTCAAGCAGAAGGTGCGCGACGGACAGATCAAACGCGTGGAAATCGCCCCGGAACTGCTCCTGGGATTTTCCGGAAAGCGGAGCGATTCCGCCGGGGCCGCCGCCAAGCCCGGAGGCGGGGCCGCGGACGGATCGGCTCCCGCCGCCAAGGCCAAGGCCGCGGAACCCGCACCCTTACGGGCCGTCCCCGTGCCCGAGGACGCGGACGACCTGGTGAAGCTCCTGGATTCGGCGGGGGTGGAATATTCCGCGCGCGCCCAGGCCGGCGGCGGCTTCCAGCGATTCTTCTTCAATTGGCTGCTGCCCGCGCTCTTCTTCATGGGCATCTGGATGGTGATCCTCCCGCGCATGGGAGGGGGCGGCGCCGGCCTGTTCGCCCTGGGGAAATCCCGCGCCCATATCGTGGAAGAAGGCGAGGTGAACGTCACCTTCGACGACGTGGCGGGCGTGGACGAGGCCAAGGAGGAGCTGACGGAAATCATCGATTTCCTGAAATCCCCGGACAAATACCTGACCATCGGGGGCAGGATCCCCAAGGGGGTGCTCCTGGTGGGCCCGCCCGGGACCGGCAAGACCTTGTTGGCGCGGGCCACGGCCGGCGAGGCCAAGGTCCCTTTCTTCCGCATCAGCGGGTCGGACTTCGTGGAGATGATCGTGGGGGTGGGCGCGGCGCGCGTGCGGGATCTGTTCAAGCAGGCGCGGGAAAAGGCCCCGTGCATCGTCTTCATCGACGAACTGGACGCGATCGGCAAGAGCCGGACCAACATGCTGGGAGGACACGACGAGCGGGAGCAGACCCTGAACCAGTTGCTGGTGGAGATGGACGGATTCGATCCCCGCGTGGGCGTGATCATCCTGGCCGCCACCAACCGCCCGGAGACGCTGGATTCGGCCCTGCTGCGGCCGGGGCGGTTCGATCGGCACGTGGTGGTGGACAAGCCGGACCTGCAGGGGCGCGAAGCCATCCTCAAGCGCCACGCCCTGGGAGTGAAAATGGACGCCGGCGTCGATCTCGCCGTCATCGCCCGCAAAACGCCGGGATTCGTGGGGGCGGATCTGGCCAACCTCATCAACGAGGCCGCCCTGCTGGCGGTCAAGGCGGGCCGGGGCCGGGTGGTCCAGGAGGACCTGGACGAGGCCATCGAAAAGGTGATGAGCGGGCTCAAGAAGAAGAACCGCCTGATGAACGCGAAGGAAAAGGAGCGCGTGGCCCACCATGAAATCGGCCATGCCCTGGTGGCCACCTTCACGCCCGGATCCGATCCGGTGGAAAAGGTCTCCATCATCCCCCGCGGCCTGGGCGCCCTGGGATTCACCTGGCAGCTTCCCACCGAGGAGCGGTTCCTGCTGACGGAAGAAGAACTGCTGTCGCGGATCGACGTGCTGCTGGGCGGGCGGGCGGCCGAAGAGGTGATCTACGGGGACGTCTCCACGGGGGCGTCCAACGATCTGGGCCGGGCCACGGAAATCGCGCGGCAGATGGTGATGGATCACGGCATGAACGAAAAATTCCGCAACGTGGTGCTCCGCAATCCCAAGACGGGCCCCTTCGGGGGGCCGGTCCCGGAAACCTTGGGCCCGCGGGAATATTCCGAGCGGACCCAGCAGTACCTGGACGAGCGCATCGCCGCCATCATGCGGGAGCGTTACGCGCGCGCCCTGGGCCTGCTGCGGGGCAAGGAGGCCCTGCTGGTCCGGGCGGCCCGGAAGCTGATCGAGAAGGAGACGTTGACGGAAAAGGAATTCCGGGAATTGATGAAAGAGGACGCGGCCCTTCAGCCCGCCGCCGGGTGAAGCGCGCCGGCCCCGGAGCCGGAACGCGCCCCCCGCACCATCCCTCCGCCGGGAGCCGAACATGAACCGATCCCAACGCATCTTCCCGACCGGATCATCCTTTCTGGGGCGGGCCCTGACCGCCGCCGCCGGCGCGGCCTTGGGGGCGGGCCTGGCCCATTTCCTGGACCCGGCCTCCGGAGGCAGGCGCAGGGCGAGGCTCAGCGGCCGGGCCGCGCGCGTCTTCCGGGAAGCGACCCGCAGTATCCACCGCGTTTCCTCGGATCTCTCCGGCCGCGTCCACGGGCTGTTGCCGCGCCTCAGGAACCTGGTCCGCTATGAACCCGCGGAAGACGAAATCCTGCGCGAACGCGTGCGCTCCAAGGCAGGGCATTTCCTCACCCATCCCCGGGCCGTGGAGGTGGAGACCCGGGACGGCGTCGTAACCCTGAGCGGAGAGGCCTCCGCCTTCGAATCGGAGCGGCTGGTCTTCCATGCCCGGTTCCTGCCGGGAGTGAGGATCGTGCGGAACCACGTGATGGATCCGCTGTACGGCAAACCGGAAACCGCGCTTCCCGAGGGCCCGCGGTTTCCCGGCCGGCCCCGGCCCGGACGACGTGCCGCGGCGCCCTGGTCCCCGGCGATCCGCTTTTCAGCCTTCGCCTTGGGGATCTCGCTGGCGCTCCTGGGACTGGCCCGGCGCGGGGCGCCGGGGTTCCTGCTTTCCGCGGCCGGTTCCGGAATGGCATGGCTCGGACTCCGCGGCAAATCCCGGGCGGACGGGTCCGGGACCGGCCGGTCCCGGATTGGATCGAGGTTCAACCCTGCTCATCCCAATCGGGCACCCCGAGGGAATCGGTGGTCCGGGTCGAATCCCCGCGGATGTTGAGGCTGTCCCCGGTTCCCGTCCCTCCGTTGCCCGTACCGCCCATGCCGGTATCGCCCGAGCCTCCGGTTCCCGGATAGGGATTGAGCCCTCCGGTGTCCGGGTATAACGAATCCGGGCTCCGGAGCGTGTCGAGTCCGGATCCGCCTCCGGGAAAGGTCTTTCCGGGAGCGGTACCCGGGTATGGATAGCCCGAAGAAGTGTCTCCGGGCCGAACCCTGGAGGTGTCCCTTCCGAAGGCCGTGTCCGCGCCGACGCCGCTCCCTCCCATGCCGCTCGGGCCGCCCATGCTGCTTCCGCCGAAAGGCGAGGTGGTATCGCTGGAATAGGAACTGTCGTAAAGGAAGGCGGGCCCGCCCATTCCCCCGTGAGAGGAGGAAGAGGCGATAGCGGCCGCTGCCAGGCCCAAGGCCGCCGCAAGCGGGACGGCGCGGCCCGGATTCTTGATCCTGTGTTTCATGATGGCTCCTTGCTGTCGATAGGATTCCGCATGCATGGCGGATCGCGGAAATGCCCGTGCGGGGGGAAATTGTTTTGTGCGGGGAAAGCCGGAGTTTATTTTAACTGCATCCACCCGCGCAACGGGGCGCGGCTTCGGGAAAGATCCATGAAGCCGCGCCGTTCCCCATGGCAGCTTCCGCATCCATGCTTCGGGCGAAAGGCCCCTCCCGGGGGAAGAGCCCGCTGTTTTCCCCGGAGTCAGGCTCCCGGAACGTTCCAGGTGACTCCCAACCCCAGTTTCGTGCCGTAGTAGTCGCTCCTGTTCTCGTTGATGAACCAGGACGGCGTGACCAAGGCCTGCACTCCCAGCTGGGGAGTGACCTTGAAGTCCGCGGTCAAATCCGGTCCCAAGTCCAGGTAATTGTTGTCTTCCACGCGCGTGTAGCCCACGTGCCCGCCGACCCTGGGCTGGAACTTCGCGACGTTGGGGCCCACCGTTCCGACCAGCGCGATGCCGCCCTCGTCGAGATCCTTCCCGATCAACTCATCGCCTTCGATGTTGTAATGGGAGTAGTTGGCCCGGACGCCGAACCCTCCGGCCCCCGCCGCGTCCGCGAAGGGCTTCTCCGATCCCACGAATCCGTTGATGCCGACTCCGGGGCGGTACGCATCGTTGTCGAGTTCCGAACCCTGGTAGGCGACCCCCGTTTTGATCTGGGGCATGCCCATCACCGCATAGGAAGACAGCCCGAGGGCCATGGCCCCCATGGCGGCTAATTTCGAGTAACGCATGTATCCACCTTTCTTCGCCGCGCCCCGGATTCCGGGGAGGTTCCGGCGGGCGGCCGCCCACCAGAGGCGATAAGGATAAGATAAAGTTTTCCGGCGCCCCCCGGGAGAGGCGGCCCGGAACGGCGCCCGGCGGTGTCGGAAAACGAGACGGGTACGGGAAAAGCGGATCCAAATAACCATTAATAATGGTCTAAATGGATCCGTTCCCCGAAATGGAACCGCTCCCCGCGGCCTTCTCCTGGACGGAAATGGGGGCGCCCGCCGGAGCCATGCGATTGGAGACCGTATCCAGCTTGCGGTACACGGTCCGCAGGCTGATTCCGAGATCCTCCGCCGTCTTGGCCTTGTCCCCGTTGTTCCGCTTCATGGCGCTCTGGATCACGGCCAGCTCTATCTCTTCCAGGGTCATCCCCTGATCGATGAACAGCCGAGCGGACGCGTCGGAGGCGTGGGTCAGCTCGTCCGGCAGATCCTCGGGAGTGATCTGGTGGCCCATGCACAGGATCACGGCGCGTTCGACGGCGTTCTCCAGCTCGCGCACGTTGCCGGGCCAGGCATAGGCTTCCATCAGGCGCAGGGCCCCCGCGCCCACCGACAGGTTGGCCTTCTTGGTCTTGCGGCAGTACTTGGAGATGAAGAAGGAGATCAGGGAGTGCAGGTCCTCCGGCCGGGCGCGCAGAGGCGGGATATGCAGGGGGATGACGTTGAGGCGGTAGAAGAGGTCTTCCCGGAAACCGCCCTCCTCCACGAGCTTGCGCAGGTTCCTTGAGGTAGCGGCTATGATACGGACATCCGCTCGTGACGGTCCGGATCCCATGGCGCCCGCCTCGCCTTCCTGGAGGACGCGCAGCAGCTTGGGCTGGAGGCCCGCGGGCAGCTCCCCGACCTCGTCCAGGAACAGGGTGCCTCCGTTCGCCTCCTGGAGCTTCCCCTTCTTGTCCTGCCAGGCCCCGTTGAAGGCGCCCTTGCGGAAGCCGAACAGTTCCGCTTCCAGGAGGTTCTCCGGGATGGCGGCGCAATTGACGGAGATGAACGGGCGGTGCGCGCGCGGGGAATTGGAATAGACGTGCTGCGCCAGCACTTCCTTGCCGCTGCCCGCCTCGCCCATGATGAGCATGGTGGCGTCGCTGGCGGCGGCCTGCGCGGCCCGGTCCAGCAAGGTCTTGAAGGCGCGGCTCTTGCCCCACTCGAAGGCCGGGGCCTGGTTCTTCTTGAGCTTTTCCTTCAGGAACTGGTTTTCCTGGAGCAAGGCGGATTTCTCGAAGGCCCGGTGGACCGCCGCCAGCACGTCCCGCCTCTCGAACGGCTTGGGGATGAAATCGCAGGCCCCGCGCTTAAGGGCGGCGATGGCTTCTTCCGCGCCCGCCGCCCCCGCCATCAGGATGGCCTGGACGCTCGGGTTCAGATCCCGGATCTCGGCCATCACGTCCGTTCCGTTCCCGCCGGCCATCTTGCCTCCGGCGATGATGACCTGGGGCATGCGCTCGCGGGCCAGCTCCAGGGCGCGCACCCGCTCCACGGCGGCCGTGACGTCCAGGTCCTGCCCGTGCAGGGCCCTGGAGAGCGCGTCGACATTGGTCCTGTCTTCGTCGATGATGAGAAGCTTATGTTTCATGGGGGACACCTCGCAGACCCCGATAAAATTCCCATTGTGACCGCGTTTGTCGCGGGGAATAATATGCCTTTTAGGCAGCCCGGGCGCCACAACGGCAAAAAAGCGCGCGGCCCCGCCGCGATTTCGCTTGCGCCGCGGGCGCGGACGCATAGCAAGGCGGCGGAAGGAACGCGCGGGGCAGGGGATCGGTTCCGCGGCCGGCCGTTCCCGCGGTCGATGGCCCCGTTCCGGTTGAAAAAGCGGGGCAGGTTTAATAAGGTTGGGCACATGCACCAATTGACCTTTTTGCAAGACCTGGCCATCGTCATGATCGTGGCAGGGCTGGTCACCATCCTTTGCCATCGCTTCAAACAGCCCGTGGTGCTCGGCTACATCCTGGCGGGAGTCATCATCGGCCCCCACACGCCGCCCTTCCCCCTGATCAAGGACGACGCCACCATCCAGACGCTTTCCGAACTGGGCGTCATCTTCCTCATGTTCAGCCTGGGGCTGGAGTTCAGCCTGCGCAAGCTGCGCCAGGTGGGCGCCACCGCGGTCATCGCGGCCACCCTGGAAATCGTCGTCATGATGGCCATCGGGTACGGCATCGGGCGCCTGTTCCATTGGAGCAGCATGGACAGCCTGTTCCTGGGCGCCATCATCTCCATCTCCTCGACCACCATCATCATGAAGGCCCTGGACGAGCTGGGCCTCCGCGGCGAGCGCTTCGCGGCCATGGTGTTCGGCATCCTGATCGTGGAGGACATCCTCGGCATCGTGCTCATCGCCCTGCTCTCCGGCATCGCCAAGACGGGCACCCTGCAGTCCTGGGACGCCGTGCTGACCATCGGGCGATTGGCGGTGTTCCTGGTCGTGTCCCTGGTGCTCGGCCTCATCGCCGTGCCCCGCCTGGTCGGCTTCGTCGCCAGGTTCCGCAGCCAGGAAATGCTGCTCGTCACCGTGCTGGGCCTCTGCTTCGGCTTCTGCCTGCTCACCGTGAACCTGGGTTTCAGCCTGGCGCTGGGCGCCTTCCTCATCGGCGCCATCCTGGCGGAGGCCAAGGAGATCGGCAAGATCGAGGACCTGATGATTCCCATCCGGGACATGTTCAGCGCCGTGTTCTTCGTTTCCGTGGGGCTGCTGATCGATCCGCGCCTGCTCGTCACCTACGCGACGCCCATCGCCGTCATCACCCTGGCCGTGGTGATAGGGCAGGTCTTCACGGTCTTCGCGGGCACCTACCTGGCCGGCCACGACCTGCGGACCTCCACGCGCGTGGGCATGAGCATGAGCCAGATCGGGGAGTTCTCCTTCATCATCGCGGCCCTGGGGCTTTCCCTCAAGGTGACCAGCGGCTTCCTCTACCCCATCGCCGTCTGCGTCTCGGCCGTGACCACCCTGATCACGCCCTACCTCATCCGCGGTTCCGATCCCTTCACCGCGTGGATGCAGCGCCGCCTGCCCGGCACCGTCCTCTCCTACATCCATCTCTACAGCCGCTGGCTGGGCCAATTCTCGCGCGGACGCCGGAACAACCAGGTGCGCGCCATCCTGCGCCGCATCTTCGGGCAGCTCGGCATCTTCCTGGGGCTCATCGGCGGATCCATCCTCTCGGCCGTGCTGCTTTCGCGCATCATCATGCGCTGGATCCCCGCCGCCCACGGATGGAAGGGCGCGATCAACTCCGTCCTCTGGTTCGCCTCCATGGTGGCGGCCATGCCCGTATACCTTTCCACCTACCGCAAGCTCAAGGCGCTGGGGATGATCCTCGCCGAACTGGGGATCACGGACGCCATGGGCGGAGAGCGCAAATCGGAAGTGCGCGCCGTGGTGGCCAATACCATCCTCGCTTGCGGACTGCTGGCGCTGGCGGGGTTCACCTTCGGCCTCAGCTATGCGGTGCTGCCGCCCGGCTACGTCCTCTACGTCCTCATCGCCCTGTCCGCCCTCCTCATCTACTGGCTGCGCGGGCCGTTCAACAAGATCTATTTCCAGGGCAAGGCGGCCCTGGCCGAGACCTTCAGCAAAACCGAACCCTTGCCGGAACCGGAAACCGCTTCCGCGGCCATGCACGGCACCCACCTGCTGCGGGAAGCGCGCCTGGAAACCCTGATCCTGGGCGAAGGCATGCCGGGAGCCGGGCGCACGCCCCGGGACCTGGAGCTCAAGACGCGCACCGGAGCGTTCATCGTCGGTCTGGAACGCGAGGGCCTGCAAATCGTCAATCCCGACGCCGACGAACTGCTGCTCGCCAAGGACCAATTGCTGCTCCTGGGCAGCCGGGATCAGTTGGACGCGGCGAAGAGGATGTTGTCGGGAGAGGCAACGAAGAATCCTGTGGAACAAAGCGCTGGACCGGTTTGAACGGGGAACGGTGGAACCGGAAGCCCTGGAGGCGATAGGGATAAAAAGTCGGGGGTACCGGGCAAAAGCCGTGAGCCTACCGCTTCGCCCCTCGGAGCCGGGGGTCGGGAGTTGAATACGAAGATCTTCCGCATTCAACTCCCGACCCCCGACCCCCGACGAAACGCCTGTTAAACGCACTTCCGCAGCAAATTTCACAACCCTCGCCCTTTGCTCTTTTTCTTCCCCCCCGCATAACTTTCTTTATCCCCTAGGCCCCAACCCAGGAGGTCCCATGGCCACCGCTTTCGGCACCCTCGAAGCGAGTTCGTTCCGGATTCCCGCCGGGCATGCGTGGATCGACGGGGATCTTTCCGTTCCCGAGGATCCCAAGGGCCTGGTGGTTTTCGCCCATGGGACCGGTTCCGCCCGGCATAATCCCGGGGATCAGGCCGTCGCCGCGTATTTGAACGGGCAGGGCTTCGCCACCCTGCTCCTCGATCTCCTGACGCCCCATGAAAAATCCCTCGACGCCTCCGCGGGCGCCTCCGGCCTGGACGCGCCCATGCTGGCGGCGCGGCTGGTCGACGCTACGGAATGGTTGAGTTGGAACCGGGACACCGCCACCCTGAAGGTGGGATACCTGGCGGCCGGCTCGGCCGCGGCCGCGGCGCTCATGTCCGCCGCCGACCTGCCTTCCCTGGTGCAAGCGGTGGTCTCGCGCGGGGGCCGTCCCGACCCGACCGGACGCTCCGTAGCGCGAGTCAAGGCGCCTACTTTGCTCATCGCGGGCGGCCTGGACGAGGCCGCGGTGGAGGCGAACCGGGCGGTCCTGGAACTCATGACCTGCGAAAAATCCATGGAAATAATCCACGGGTCGGGAAACGGTTTCGAGGAACCGGGAGCGTTGGAAGAAGCCGCGCGCCTGGCGCGGGCCTGGTTCGACCGGCACTCGGCCGCCTAGGCGCCCCTTCCGGGGCCCATTTCCGTTTCTTGTTACCTTTCCCCTTTTCCAGAGGGGAAAGGTAACAATTCCCGCGCCCCCCGGACTAACGGAATGAGCGGCATGAAGCCATCGCAAGCGGTCCCGGATTTCGAGGAAATCAACTCTCCGGAATTCCTGGCCATGCTCCTGGCCGGCGGTCCCTCCGGGCAGCGGGTTTTCGCGCGCCTGGTCCGGGGCACCCATGATCGGTTCCTGGGCTTCATCCGCAGGCAATTGTCTTCCCGGGAGGAGTGCCTGGAAGTGCTCCAGGAGGTTTACCTGGCGGTGCATAAGGGCCTGCCCGGCTTCGCCGGCAAGTCCAAGCTCACCACCTGGATGTTCAGCCTGGCGCACCATAAGATTTGCGATCGCATCGCGGACCGGGATCGGGGCCATCGGGAACTGACCGAAAGCCGGGAGGCGGCGCTGTCCACGGAAACGGCCGGATCGGAACGCTGGGACGGGATCACCGCCTGGGACGCCCCGCCGGACCGGATTTCGGCCCGCAATGCGGTGGAGGGGCTCATCGGCAAAGCCATCGAGGCGCTCCCCGGGCAGGCCCGGCGGGTCTACCAGCTCAGGGACGTGGAGGGCTTGTCCGGGGAAGAGGCCGCGGAGGCGGCGGGGACCACCCCCGACAACGTGCGCGTCCAATTGCATCGCGCGCGCAGGCAGATCGTGGAGTGGGTGCGGGAGAAGATGGCGGGAGCCCGGAACGCCGAAGAGCCGGTGCCGGGCGCGCAGGGAAAGGGAAAATGAGCGGCTGGTTCCACAAGGTGGCCTACCCGTGCGACAGGGTCCGGGACTTCATGTATGACTACCTGGACGATAGCCTTCCCACCGTCACGTCCATCCGTTTCCACATGCATCTCAACGGCTGCCCGGAATGCCGCGAATACCTGTTCCTGTACAAGAAGGCCGCCGACGCCAAGTCCTTCCGCAAGGAGCATCCCGCTCCCGACGCCTTCCTGGCAAGCACCCTGGAATTCCTGGAGAAGGAAGGCGTCGTCGCCCCCGAGGACGGTCCGGAGGACAGGCAGCCCAAGGGCAAGGAACCCGCCTGAGGCCGCGACCGGGATGACGCGGACCGGCCTTTCCGTCCTGGCGCTCTTTTTTTCGATGCCCCTTTCCTCCCCGGCTTCGTCCGGAACGGAGCCCGATCCGTCCGCCTGGCAACGGCTGCTCGCCCGTTACCTGGACACGGCGGCCGCGGACGGCATCCGCCGCTTCCGTTACGGCGCGGTTACCCCCGCCGACAAGGCCTCCCTGGACGCCTACCTCGCGTCCATGCAGGCGGCAAAGGTTTCCGGCCTCTCCGCGGAGGCGCAGCGCGCCTTCTGGATCAACCTGTACAACGCCGGCACCGTGGACGCGGTCCTCG
>DATENA010000085.1:0-10739 GCA_035275285.1 Fibrobacteria bacterium
GGAGTTGAATACGAAGAATCTTCCGTATTCAACTCCCGACCCCCGACTCCCGACCTTCTTCAAACGCCCCCACAACTCTCCAAAGCGTCGGTCCCCTAATCACCCCATCCAACCTCTCTTCTCCCCATTGCCCCCCTCCGCCGCCGAACCGATCTTATCCTCATGCGCTACCACGTTCTGGCCACCGATTACGACGGAACCCTCGCCCGCCACGGCGCGACCGCGGAGACCACTCTGGAGGCCATGCGGCGCCTGAAGGCGTCCGGGCGCAAGCTCATCCTCGTCACCGGCCGGGTCCTGGACGATCTCAAGACCGTCTTTTCCGGCCTGGACCTGTTCGATTGCATCGTGGCCGAGAACGGGGCCGTGGTCCACCGCCCCGGGACCGGGGAGGAAAGGGTCATCGGCGTCCCCCCGCCCGAGGCGTTCGTGGCGGCGCTGCGCGGGAAGGGGGTAACACCCATGGGACGGGGTCGCGTCATCGTCTCCACCTGGGAGGCCCATGCGGAGACGGTGCTGGAGACCATCAAGGAGTTCGGCCTGGAGCATCAGGTCATCTTCAACAAGGGCGCGGTGATGATCCTGCCGGGCGGGGTGAACAAGGCGGCGGGGCTGGCCGAGGCGTTGCGGGAGATGGGCTACTCCGGCCACAACGCCGTGGCCGTGGGCGATGCCGAGAACGACAACGCCCTGCTCGATTCGGCGGAATGCGCCGTGGCCGTGGCCAACGCCTTGCCGCGGCTCAAGGAGCGCGCCGACCTGACCACCCTGGGAAAGGACGGGGCCGGCGTGTCCGAGCTGGCGGAGCGCCTGATCGCCACCGACCTCCTGGAACTGGCGCCGCGCCTGGCCCGGCACTGGATCACCGTGGGTCACCGCGAGGACGGAACGCCGGTCCAGGTGGATCCTTACGCGCGCGGGGTCCTGCTGGTGGGACCTTCCGGGGGCGGCAAGACCACCCTGGCTTCCGCGTTCCTGGAAGGCCTGTGCCAAGGGGGCTACCAGTTCTGCGTGTTCGATCCGGAGGGGGATTACGAAGGCCTGGAGGACGCGGTGGAATTGGGGGACGCCGGGCACGCGCCCGGCCCTTCGGAGGCCGTCCGGGTCCTGGAACGGCCCGGGCGGAACCTGGTGGCGTCCACCCTCGGCATCCCGTTCGCCGATCGGCCGGATTTCTTCCAGGCGCTCCTGCCGGACCTGCTCGCGCTCCGTTCCCGGCGGGGCCGCCCCCATTGGATCATGGTGGACGAGGCGCACCACCTCATGCCCGCGGCGCGCGCCGCTTCCGTTTCCAATCTCCCGCGGGAGACCCGCGGCCTCTTCCTGATCACGGTGGAGCCCGACCACGTGGACCGCTCCGCGCTCGAACACGTGGACTGGTTGTTCGCCATCGGCGGGAACGCCCAGGCCACTTTG
The DNA here is from genome assembly GCA_035275285.1 of Fibrobacteria bacterium. Lineage (GTDB taxonomy): Bacteria > Fibrobacterota > Fibrobacteria > UBA11236 > UBA11236 > Chersky-265. The sequence continues at coordinate 1,417 of DATENA010000085.1, forward strand.
GGCCGGTTCGCCCGCACCCTCGGCGTTCCGGCGCCGGATCCCGGTCCCTGGAACCTGGCGCAGGGGGAAGCGCTGGTCTGGCGGCGCGATCCGATCCACGCGCCCTTCAAGATGCGCTGCCTGCCGCCGCACCGGGAACTGCGCCGGCATATGCGCAAATATTCCCAGGGAGAGCTCGGCCCCGACAAGCATTTCCATTTCCGCGGGCCGGAAGGCAAATTGAACCTGCGCGCCCGGAACCTGATGATCTTCCTGCAACTGGCCGAGGGCGTGGACGAGGGTACGTGGCTTTTCCATTTGCGCGCCGGGCATTACTCCAGTTGGTTCCGCGATTCCATCAAGGACGCGGTCCTGGCGGACGCCGTGGCGCGCATCGAATCCCGGGAAGGCGTTTCCCCCGCCGAATCCCTCGGCGCCATCCGCGACCTGATCGAAGCGCGGTACACCGGCCCGACCTGAGGGGCCCGGCCCGCTCCCGCTCCGCGTTTTGATCCGCGCGAACCCGGAAGGTAGTTTATAGATATAGGAAAGGGACTCCCCATGAAGATCTGCCTCCTCCTCTTCAGTCTTTTCTTCCTGTTCGCTTGCGCCCCCAACCCCTACCGCCCGCTCTCCAGCGGATTGGGCTATACGGAAGCCAAGGTTTCCAAGAACCAATATGAAATCATGTTCCACGGCTCCTCGAGACAGGATCCCCTGGTCGCCAGGCAATATGCCATCGTGCGCGCCGCCGAGATCGCCCGACGCGAGCACTACCCCTACTTCCGGATCGACAACGCCAAGACCCGCGAAAGGGAAGAGATCCGCACTTATGTCGATCGCGACCCTTACTACGGGTACGGATACGGTTATGGATGGGGCAACTGCTACGGGTCCACGCGCATCGAAACGAAGCCGGTAGTCCGGATAAACGTGATCATGGATTCCACGGCCTGCTTCAATTGCCTGTCCGCCGACGAAGAACTCAAGGAAGCCAAGGCGAGCGGCATTCTCGTCGAAGTGCCCTCCGGCTAGGAGTCCCGGGTAGGAATCACCCCCTGCCCGGAAGTGATCGCCCGCCTTCCCGTGTGGGCGATCGGCCGGACCCCATCGGATTTATCTTAGAGGCGTCACCGGGAGTCCCCATGGCCGCCTTTCCGCGTTTTCCCCTCCTGGCCTTACTGGGCCTTTTGCCGGTCTTTCCGTCCACCGCCAGGTCCGCCGCCGCTTGCGGGGACGCGTTCACCCTGGACGCGCTGGACCCCGCCTGGACCTTTTTCGATGCGGACGGCGCCGCCGGGGGATCGGCCCGCGTGAGCGCGGGGAAGTTGGAACTGGCGGGCAAGGGCAGCGATGTCTACGGGAACGTGAACGAATATGTGGGCGTGAAGCGGGCCGCCGCCGGGGACTTCGACGTGTCCGTGAAGATCGAATCCCAGACCCATACCCATGGCTGGGCCCAGGCGGGCATCCTGGCCGCCAACGATGCGGCCAATCCAGCCAAGGGCGGCTATGTCGTCGTGGACGTCACCCCGTCCAACGGGTACCACGCGTTCTACGACGCGGCCGGTACGGTCGGGACCCTGGATAAGCATGCGGACGCCGGGAAGTCCGCCTATCCCGTCTGGGTCCGGCTCGCCCGCGCCGGCGTCAAATTCTCGGCCTGGTACAAGAACCAGGAGCAGGGAGCCTGGCTTCCTATCGCGGAAAAGTTCGAGACCCAGGGCACGGGGGGCTTTTCGCAATTGGCCTTGGTGAGCCTCAGCCATAACGACAGCGCCGAGGCGAAAACCGTCTTCGACGATTTCGCCTGCCAGGGCGCCGCCGCGCGCTTGTCCCCGCCCGGGCCGTGGACGGGCGCGGACAGGCTCCGGCGCTCCGGAAGCGTTTCCCTCCCGGGTTTCGACGCCTCCGGCCGCTTCCGCATGGCGGTTCCCGGGGCGGCGGGATCGTCCGCGGGATCGCCCCATTCGGCGCCATTCCGGGCCTTTTTGTATGCTCCGGGGGAAAAAGAGTAATTGGAAGAATGGGCCTTCGTGCCGCGGCATCCTTCTTCCTGATCGTCTCGATCATGATGGGCGGCGCCCACGAGACGGCGCGGAAATCCGCTTGGCCGCCGTTCCCGGCCGATACCGCCTCCTTCCGTCCCGCCGCCCCCGAACGTTCCCTGCGCGTTACCGCCTCCGCCTATAATTCCCTGCGCGGCCAGACCGATTCCCGGCCCGATGAAGCCGCCTGGGGGGATACCCTGACTCCGGGCCTGCGCGCCATCGCCGTCTCCCGCGACCTCATCCCGCTGGGCCTGGGCCAGGGCGCCATGGTCCGCATCGAAGGCCTTCCCGGCGAGTACCGCGTATTGGACAAGATGCACGCGCGCTGGCGCAAGCGCATCGACGTGTATTTCGGCGTGGATTTGAAAGGCGCCAGGGAATGGGGGGAACAGAAGGTGGTCATCCGCTGGCGCGATCCGGGCGCGGAGGATTCCTCCGCCGTCCGCACTTCCGCCCTGCCTACTCCGCGTACACGGTCTTGACGTTCACGAATTCGCGGATCCCGAACGCGGAGAGTTCCCTGCCGTAGCCGCTCTCCTTGATGCCCCCGAAAGGCAGGCGCGGATCGGAACGGACCAGGCCGTTCACGAAGCAATTGCCCGCTTCGAGCTCATCGGCCGCCAGATCGACGTCCGCGTCCGCCAGGATGAGATAGGGATCGCTGCCGCCCAGTTCCAGCACGGATTTCTTGAGCAGGGCGCCGGCGCGGGCGGCCACGGAGCGGCCCGCTTCCACGCTGCCGGTCAGGGTCACGGCCCGGACCCGGGCGTCCGCCAGGATGCCGGAGACGCGTTCGCCGGAAACGGGCAGGTTGCGGAAAAGCCCGGCGGGGAAACCCGCCCGCAGGAACGCGTCCTCGATGGCGGCGGCGCACCGGAACACCTGCCAGAAGGGGAAGTTCCACGGCATCACGGCCAGCACCACGCCCAGCGGGTTGAAGGCCACGAAGCTGTCCCGCGCCTCCGTGGCCGCCGGTTCCGGAGCCAGGAACCGTTCCGCATGGGAGGCGTAATAGTCGCAGGCCGAAGCGCATTTCTCCGCCTCCGCGCGGCCGTCCAGGGGATTGATCGAGGCGAGGTTTTTTGCGGCCATGGAAGGCCTCCTCAAGCGGGCAGTGGGGAGGGGAGGCGCGTCAAGCCGGCGAGGTCTTGGGGTCCGCGGGTTTCAACGTCTTGCAATACGCGCATTTGGTTTTGCGATCGAAGTCGCGGATCCAGGTATGCCCGTTCGCGCACCGCTCCACGGTTTCCTTGTTCTTGCCCGTGCCGCCGAACAGGGAGTCGAGGTTCTTCTTGACCTCGTTCCGGTTCACCGGCTTGCCGTCGAAGCTTTGCTGGAACAGCCGATCGCGTTCCTCGTAATTGCCTTTGCCGCCCTTATAGCCCATGGAATCATCCCTTCAATGTCACGCCTGGAATACCTATAAACTAAGCAAATCCGCAGGGCTTGGGAACCTGTTTCCGTAAAATACCGGGCCGCGGCGGTTATCCTTCCCCCATGATCGAAAGCCGACCCCCGTTCATCGGCCCGGAAACCGTCCCTGGACGCATGCGCCCTGTCCTGCTCCGAAGAACGCCATCGCTTCATGGCGCGGTTCCTGGATCGGTTCCTGGCCGAATGGGACGGCCGGGGCTGACGCGGATGGCGGCCATGCCCGCCTCCCCGGCCAGGAGGCGTCCCAGCAGGTCGTAGGCGGGGCCGCCGTACCCGGCCGCCGTCCGCGGGGCGCCGAGGGGAAGCAGGATGCCGCTTCCCGGCGTGATGGGATTGCCGCTCCCGTCCACGCTCTGCACCGCTTCGAAATCGCTCCCCTTCACCCTTTTGAGCGCGTCGATCTCTCCGTCGGGCATGCGGTCGTCCGGCGCCCCGGAGAGGAACCAATCGCCCCCGTTGTCGGCGACGATAAGGCCGTACTTCTTGAGCGCCGTCAGGACGATCCGGGCGGCGCGCGGATAGCCGCTGGTGTCGAACCCGGCCTTGAGGCGGTAGCGCTGGCCCATGGGCGGATCGTTGGCGCTGGTGGAGGATCCGGCCTGGTGGCGCGCAGGCCACACGTAGCTTTTGCGGCTCGTCTCCACGGTCATGCGGATGGCGTGGTCGATGACCCCGCGCGCGATCTCGTCATAGCGCACCAGCCCGGGAAGGATGGGCAGGCCGGCCGCGTCCGCCGAGGTCCAGGTGTCCGGCCGCAAGGCGTTGGAGGCCAGATCGAATTTCGCGCCGCAGGCGGCGTCCCATTGCCCGGCCTTGGGCTGCGCGACGAACAACTCGTACAGGATTTTCGCGTCCTTGTCCACGGCCAGCACGTGGCGATCGCCCTTGTCCGGGTTGCCGCCTTCGATGGGCGCGGTGAGCGGGATGGGATAGGGACCCGGATCGCTTTCATCGCCGTAGGCCGTGAAATGGATCGGGATCCTGGCCTGGTTCTTGTCGACCACGATGTAGGGAATGCCGAACGGCGCGCCCTGGTAGACCGAGCCGAAATCCGGATGCAGGGACGTGCCGTTGCCCACCGAGGCCACCAGGTTGGCGGAGTTGGGATGCACCGGGAACTTGGAGACGTCGTAATGCCAAGGATTGTCCGCGGGGAAGAGGGCGATGCCGGACAGGTCCGCGGATTGCAGCGCGAAGGCCGCTCCCGGAAGTCCCGCCAAGGTTGAAAGGGCGGCGATGCAGGCGATTCCCGCCCGCGCCGATCGATTCGCGTCCATACCGTACCTCCCGCGCTGGAATAGAGATTCTATGCAAACCGGTCCCGCGAGTAAAGGATAAAGGGACGCCGTTTCCCGAACCCGCATCAAATCGCCGCGGCGGCATAAAAGGCGGGATCCGGCAACGCGCCGGCCGGGAAAAGGAACATGCGGAAAGACGCAGCGCATCCACCTTGCTTGCGATATATTGGGATCGAGCGGAACGTTTTGTACCGGTTCGTCCGGGGCAGCGACTCCGCGACATCGTCTCCGCATCCGTCCAGCCTTTCAGGTCTTTGCAAAACCCATCCCCCAGGAGGACCTCGCATGTCCGGTGAGAGCGTATCGGCATTTTCCAGGAACAAGAAACGCGATCCGTATCAGGAACGCTTCGAAGTGGAGTCCGACAGGAGGCTGTTCGGCTGCATGGGATCGGGATCCGTGTTCGGGTTCTCCTTGGCCGCCTATGCCTTGACGATCCAAATCGTATCCGCACCGATCGAATACACGCCGCCGCCCGGGACGGAGGGCCATTGGCGGGATCCGTACTTCACGGTCAAACCGCCCATCAACTATCACGGCAAGATCAAGGAACGCCGGATCGCGAAAGTCCACCCCAAGCCCGGACAGGCCGGCCTGCAAGCCGGAAAACCGAAGACGCGCAAACCCGCGAAGGAGCCCGGTTCCCTGGGCGTGAGCGTGATCGCGTCCATGAGCCGGCTGAACGGCGCCGGCGGGGCTTATGCCCTCCTTCCCAAATCGGTGCGGGACGTGGACCTGGACAAGCTGGAGGCATTCGGCGCGCTCACGCGGACCGACGCGACGCGCTTGGGCGGCCGGTTGGGCAAGCAGGACAACGGATACGATGGAGGGTACAACCAGGGCGGCACCGGCGGGAACGGGGAAGGCAACATCGAGATTCCGGGCTTCAAGGAGGATCCCATCCCCGGAAAGATGCGGCGGCCCGGGTCCGGCACGCCCGTCGTGGAGATCGATCAGTTCCGCAACGCCACGTCCCGATCCACCGCGTCCATCCTGGCGGTCATCCGGTCCCATTCGCCCGGCCTGCGGCATCTCTACAACACCTTCCTGAAAATGCGGCCCGGCCTGGCCGGCAAGATCACTTTGCGTTTCGCCATCGCGCCCGGCGGCCAGGTGGTGGACGTGGGCCTGGCCGGCAGCACCACCACCGCGCCGGATTTCGACGCGCAGGTGAAGGAGAAGGTGATGTCCTGGCGCTTCGATCCGGTGAAGGCCATAGGTAACGACATTGTTACCGTGCCTTTCAACTTCTCCGAGTAGCCCGTTTCCGGCCGGAGCATCCCGCCACGGGCGCCTGCCCGTCGGCTCCGGCGCGCTGCCCGCGGCATCCCCGCAGGCGGGCGGTCTTCCCGTTTCCCCTGCCGTCTTTTCCGCCCCCGAAACCGTCAAATTGGCCGGAAAAGCCCAAAAACTGAAAATCCGCTCCCCGGAAAAGAGTTATTTTATTTTGCTTCCGGATCAGACCGGATACTCACAGCCAACCGAGAGCCAACCCATGCACATTTCCAAGAACAAGGTCGTCTCCATCGACTACACCCTAACCGATGCCAAGGGCGAAGTCCTGGACAGCTCCTCCAAAGAGCACCCCTTGCAATTCATACAGGGAATGGGGCACCTGATTCCCGGCTTGGAAAAGGCTCTCGAAGGGAAGACCACAGGGGACAACGTCAAAGCGCAAATCCCCGCCCAGGAAGCTTATGGCGCCCGGGACGAGGCGCTGATGCAGATCATCCCCAAGGAGAACTTCGAGGACATCCCCGATCTGAAGGTAGGCATGGAGCTGGAGGCCGAAAGCGATGACGGCGTCCGCGTCATCACCGTGGTGGGCATCGAAGGCGATCGCGTGGTGGTGGACGGGAACCATCCCCTGGCGGGCATGGATCTGAGCTTCGACGTGACCATCATGGGCGTGCGGGAGGCGACGAGCGATGAGCTGGGCCATGGGCATGTGCACGGCCCCGGCGGCCACCACCACTGATTCCCGGGGCATAAAGCCGCGATCGGGGCCCATCTGCCGCGTTGGCCTCGTCGCGGTGCCCCGGCACCGCTCCTCGGCCTGCCTTGCATCTGGACCCCGCTCGCGGCTTTCTGTCCCCGGGAATCCTCCCTGGTTAAGAAAAGATCTTGTGGTCTTTACGTGGAATGCGCGTTGTCTTTGGGAGATGGGGTCGTGGAGGGTTGGCTTTTCGAAGGGGTTGAAATGCGGGCGGGAAGGGTCTAAGTGTGGGACGAACTCCCGAAGAGGGGATTGGCTCCTGAAGAGGGGATCAGTTCCTGGAGAGGGGAGCGGGCTCTTGGAGGGGAGTCATTCGGCGCGTGTGTCATGACAATCCCAGGGATGTTTTCAGGGAATCCAGTTTGAGCGCGTATGCCTCATTGGTTTCGTCCGGTTCGGGGGGCGTGCGCAGTGTGCAGCACAATACGGGGATTCTTTCTCCGGAAGGAAGTTCCGCAATCAGGGCTTCGGGCGCATACTGGAGCAGTCCCGCGTCCCGGTACAGGCGATCGATTTCCTGATGCGTGAGAGCGTAAATGACTCCGGGGGTGGTTGCGCCTTTTTGCCTCAGGAGCGTGGCCATTTTCCCGACTCTCAGCGCATGGTTTTCCACTTTCGCCATTCTTTGCTTTCTTGGGATGGCGCCCTTCGATTGGATAAGGGTCGGATCCATGTACAGCCCGTAAAAGAAAACATCCTGCAATCGCTCCGCGGAATTGTCTTCGGGGGTCTCATCCATCTCATTCTCCTCTTTCAGCGACTTCCTTGAGATACTTCCCGGCGGGGGCGTTCGATGCGGATGGAAAGGCTGCTTTTCTGCATGGGGTCATTCCTCCGGTTTGCGGTTCAGGGAAGGCGTTCCGGGAGCCAGGCCACCACCTCGGTCCGCTCGGAGAAGTGGAGCAACGGGCCCGCATCGGGGAGCGTGAGCCCTATGGGCTCCGTCATGGTGTTGCGCACGATGCGCGCCCGCGCGGCTTGCAGGCGCCAGGGCTTGTGGTGGATCGAGCACCGGAACAGGCCGCCTTCGTCGTCCGCGGCGTAGAGGCAGTAGCGGGCCGTGAGCCAATCCTCCAGGGTGCCTTGGGCGGCGCGATAGGCGGGACCGGTGGGGGCGTAGATCACTTTGAGCTCCACGGGCGGGGTCCCGGAATGCGTGCGGCGGCTCGTGTAACGGACTTCCGTTCCGGGCCCGGGCGCGTCCGGATCCGCCGTTCCGATCGCATCCGTCCCGGATCCCTCGGCCCGTCGTTTCGGCGCCGCGGGCCGCGCCGCCTTCATCCCGGCGTCGAAATAGGGCAGGTGGAAGAACCGCCGGGCCCCGCGCACGACCAGAGGGTTGGCCGCGTCCAGGCTGAAGAACCACACGCCGGGGATGCTGCCGCGGCTCACGTAGGTGCGCACGTTGAGTTCGGGGAAGGCGGAGAGGCCGGGCAGTTCCGGCAGGAAACGGGGCCGCACGCCGGACATGAGGAAGGGGACCACGGCTATCCAGGCTTGGCCCTGGTACAGGTCCAGCTCCAGGCCGGCGGGGATCAGGTGGCGGAGGGCTTCGGCCGGCACGGGCCAATGCATGAAGAGCAGGTCGAGCCAATCCATCGCCAGGATCCAACCGCGGGGATGGCGGAAAGCGGCATTGGGGAGGAACGGGCTCACCAATGCGATGGGATGGGATTTCCGGCGGTCATATGCCTCCGAAGATAAATAGGTATGCCCCCCAGGTCAATCGCGTTTGGCCAGGCGCTTCCCCGCTCGGGCTTCGATCTTGCCGGAACGCACCGCGAGGATTGCGTGACGAGAATCGCAGAGAATAGCTAAGTTTCCGGGACATGCCCACCACGCCTTCCCCAGACGGCGGCCCCGGCGCCGCGCAGTCCGTCCCGGAACCGGGTCCAAGCCCGGACCTGCGCGCCTGGTTCGGGGACATCGATCTTTACCTGTTCGATCAAGTGCTGAAGGGCCGGCTCAAGCCGCCCATGCGCATGCTGGATGCGGGTTGCGGCACCGGAAGGAATCTTCCCTATTTTCTCCGCGCCGGCTTCGACGTCTACGCCTGCGATGAAGACGAAGACGCCCTGGACCACGTGCGGGAGATGGCCGCCGGATTGGCCCCGGGCCTTGCCGCCGATCATTTCCGGGTTGAGAAAATTGAGGCCATGACCTTCCCGGAAGCCCATTTCGGCCTGGTGATCTGCAACGCGGTTTTGCATTTCGCCGAGGACGAGGAGCACTTCCAGCGCATGCTGGACGGGCTCTGGAGGGTGACGGCCCCGGGGGGGATGCTGTTCATGCGCCTTTCCTCCACCATCGGCATCGAAAGCCGCCTGACCCGCCTGGAGTCCGGGAAATACCGCATGCCCACGGGCGGGGAATGGTTCCTGGCCAATGAGGCCAAGCTGCTTTTAGCCACGGAACGGCTCCGGGGCGAGCTGGCGGAACCCCTCCGATCGGTCAACGTCCAGAACCTCCGGTGCATGACCACCTGGATCCTCCGCAAGCGGAAGGGATGACCCGGATCAGGCCGGCCGGCCTTCCCGGCCGGGCGCGGGCCGCCAGAGGGGGCCC
>DATENA010000086.1:0-12502 GCA_035275285.1 Fibrobacteria bacterium
AGCCTCCATCATTGCCCTCGTCGCAGTACTCGCCGAACCGCAGGCGGTTCGGACGTACAGCTCCTCGGGCTGCTTAGGAGGCGGGGCCGCTTCTCTGTGACACTCCCTGCCCGTGCTCTTGTCAATGCGCACCGGAGTAAACCAATCCGTTTCCGTGATCTCCACGGATCCAGCAGCATCCGGCTCGATGCGGACATTCTTATAAGTACGGCGGAGCAGGTTCGCCACCTGACGGGCCCCCCTGCCGCTGATCCGCACGTCAATACGGGGCGCTTTGGCGTGAACCAACATAATACCCCTCGATGGTTATCGTTTCCTTTTCTGCACAAGGCTCGGCAGCTTTGGGAGGTTCTTGAACGCTTGTTTCTTGAGACATTTCCACGCCCTTTGGCTTTTTGGAACAAAAAGCCAAAGCCAGACGCGGGCGGGAACGGCTGGGCATGCGCCTCTACCTCCCCGCGCGTGCCCCGCGCCGCCCTGGGTGCGGGCCTGGTCGGGTGAATACGGTTGGTTTTCCCTCCTTCGGGTGGGTGCTGGGAAAGGACGCGCAGTGGCATTGCTTCAGGTTCAATTGCGAATCCCGAGAACCGGATCCGCGCCGGAGGGAACGCCGCCAGGTCGGCGCACATCCATTCCGCCCATGGGTTCCGGGGCGCGGGGTTGCGGGCAGCCATCCGGAAAGCGGGGAAAACACCTGCGGCGGTAATCCATCTTTTCCGAAAAGGCTCAAGCAGGAAGAGCTTATTCGTTATCTTAATTTGAGCTTATAACTACAATTCACTTCGCAATAAACGCCTTTTTTATCCATTTTATGGCAATTTCAGTTAAAGTTCTGTTATCATTTACCCCACCATTCATTGCATCCCCTTTCGTTATCGGATACATTCTACATGACACCACAACCAGGGCGCCGACAAGAGCCCGCGAAAGGATGGACCCCATGAAGCACTCCACTCTCACCCTGAGCCTGCGCACCCTGGCCCTGGCCGGAGCCGCCTCCTTGGCTCTCACCGGTTGCCTCACCAAGAACGAAGACGCCTCCGCCTACGACAGCGACGGCCAGAGTGCGTACATGGCTTCGGAGGTCGACCAGATGGGACAGGTTTACGACCAGATCCCCGGAGAGGCGGCCGCCAAGTCTTCGGCCGCCGGATTGACCGTCACGGGCGAACTGGTGATCGAACCGTTCGCCTACCGCGAGGCTTGCGGTTGCTTCGTGCGCCACGCCGCCTACGAGGGCATCCAGGGTTATGAACGCGACCGCGTGGACTCGGTGATCCTGCTCGACTCCGCCGGCGCCTCCATGCACAAGTTCGACAAGGCCCGGGTCGCCACGATCCTGCACAAGCGCCACGTGGTCAAGACCAAGGGCGCCCGGGAAGCGGACATCCATTTCGAGGTCACCGTGGACATCAAGACCGACGCGGGCGTGAAGAAGGGCGAGTGGAACGGCACCATGACCGGCAGCTATAACGGCCAGGAGTTCAAGAGCGGGGCCGTGACCAAGGTGATCCGCGTGTGGGAGAACGGCCGCTTCCATTTCCCCGAATCGGGGACCATCGAAGTGGATCGCCCCGTGTTCCATTTCCTGGCGGAGTTCCTGGGCGACGGGAAGGCGAAGGTGACCATCCGGAACAAGGTGAACAAGAAGATCCACGTCCTGTTCGTGGACAAGGATTACCATGAATCGGATCCCGTGGACGCTCCTTAAGAAGCGCCAAGCCTGGACCCGAACCCCCCGGGGAGAAATCCCCGGGGTTCCCATTTCACAGCGTCTTCTTCGCCGTGAAAGTGACCAACGGACCGCGCAGGTATTTGTCCCCCAGCGGAAAATTGAGATTGAAGTGCTGGACGATTTTATTGGTCGACTTGCTGTACCCCAGCCGCAAGCCCAAGCCCACGGAATAATGCAGGTCGCGCGCGTCGGTTTCCCTCCAGGAGGGATAGGTGTTGCCCGCGGTAAGATACAGGGAGTAGGCCGGGACAAAGGTCAGCAATTCGAATTCCGGGTGCAGGCGCTGCTCCAAAGTGGCCAGCAAGCGCGCCTGGCCGGCATAATAGTGGCTGGGATACCCATTGAGGCCGTTGAGATCGCCCAAGGTCAATTGCACGCTGGCGGGCACCGCGAACAGACCGCTCCAGGATCCGGTGAGCCAGGTGGAGGTGAGCGGATGCTCGAGCCAAGAGGTTTCCCACAGCAGGTCCGAGCGGCCGTCGGCCATTTCCCCGCCCGGGGACAGGAAGGCCTGCCAGGAATAGCTTCCGTTCACGTACCAATCGTCCAGGGGAAAGGCGGTATAGGTGCCGTCCTGGGAGAGGCGGAAATCATGATCGCCCGCGCCCAGCCATTCCTGGTTCATCGCCGCCTCGGCGTTGAGCCTCCAGCCCGTTTTCACGGACTCGTTCCATTTCAGGTTGTGGAAGTTCCGCATCGATCGGTAGGCATAGCGGTACAGGCTGAAGGAAGCGCCCAGCGAGGCGTCCGTGCGCTGATAGGGTTCGGCCGCGGACGCGGGCAAAGGGACGTACGCGGACAGATCGCTGTCGTTCCTGGCGCCGCCGAGATTGTAATGGTCCCTGAAGCGGAAGGCGGGGCCCACGTTGACCTTGAGATCGCTCCCATAGGAACGCGTGGCGGAAGCCAGGATTTCCCGGTAGGCCACCCGGGTGAACAAGCGCGCCACGTTGGCGGAATCGGAGCGCCGCCCGGCCAGGTCGGACGGCAAGGCGCCCAGGTCGTTGGCGTCGAAGTAGAGGCGCTCGGAGGCTTCCGTCGAGGTCAACGCCAGCGCGTACGCGTATTTGTCGGCGCGCGTAAGCAGAGGTTTGGCGATGCTCAGGGATAAGGAATCCCCGTCCGTGCGCAAGGCCGCGTAGGCGGCGACTTGCAGGTGCTGTTGCGTGAGGTTGCCGTTGCTGAAAACCAACTCGCGCGCGTTCCGCTCCAGGGTATGGCGGTAGGCCGCGCCCACCTTGGTGCCCGTCCCGAACAGGTTGCTTTCGAACAGGCCCACGGACCATAGCCATTCGTCGTCCGCGAGCTTGCTCCAGCGGCCCAGGAAAAAGTCGGCCAGGAAGACGTTCATGGACTGCACCCCTGTCGCGAGCGCCAGGGTCCATTGATCGAAGGTGGTGACCGCCACGTCGCATTCGCCCGCCGCCGCCGGGCGCACGGTGATGATGGCATCGGACAGGAACTCCTCCGAGCGCAACGCCCTTTCATTTTCGTCCAGCTTGTCCTTGGTGATGTCGTCGCCCTCCGCGAACTGCAGGCGGCCGCGCAAAGTGGAAACCCGCGACTTGATGTGCCAGTCGTTCCCTTTCCTGAAGAGGAGGGTATCGTAATAGGTATAGGCCACGGTCCCTTCGAACGCGTCCCTGCGATCGAAGCGGATGCTGCGCACGCGGGCGCGGAAATCGGCCGGCAGGTCCTTGCCCGCCATGAAGCCGGAATCCGGCCGGAAGAAACGCTGCGCCGCCCCGGCAGGCGCGGACCAGAACAGCGCGGAAACGGCGGCCAGGCAAACGGACATCCATCGGGGCAGCCGGACTTGGGGGGATGGAATGGAGGATTTCGGAATGGAGGATTTCGACGCCATGGTTCCTGAGGGCCCGGATTAAAGGTTTTGCTTGACCCGTATGCTGAAGCCTTGCAGGAACTTGTCCCAGACGGAATTGTCCTGGAATTCCTTTTCCAAGGGGAAGCTGAAATTGAAATGGATGACCAGTTTTTGCACCGTCTTGCTGGCTCCCAAGCGCAGGCCGAACCCGACAGTGTAGTGGAGATCGGCGGGATCCATCTGCGAGTAGCTCGGAAAAGTGTTCCCCGCGTTCGCAAAGACGGCGAAGGCGGGCACCAGGGTCCCCAATTCGAACTCGGGGAAGAGCCGCTGTTCGGCTTCCAGCAGCAGGCGCGCCTGGCCCGCATAATAGAAGTTGGGATAGCCGTTGAGTCCGTTGTCCTCGCCCAGCACCAATTGCTGGCTTTGCTCCGAGGCGAAGAGGTTCTTCCAGGAAGCCGACAGATAAGAGGAGGTGAAGGACAAGGGCTTCCATTGCAATTCCCCATCGGCGCCGGCGCTTCCATCGTCGAACTTCCCCTCCGGGGAGACGAAATAGCTCATGGATGCGCTGGAGTTGAAGAAAAGGGCGTCCCACCAGGCATTGTTGAACACGGCGGAATGGCTGAGCAGGAAATCGCCGTTCTTGGCGCCCATCCACTCCTGGTTCCGCGCCACCTTGGTGGAGAGACTCCAACCCGTCCACAGGGTTTCGCTCCACTTGAGGTTCCTGAAGTTCTGCACGGTCTTGTACGCGTATTGGTAGACGCTCACGCTCGCGCCCAGGAGGTAGTCCATCCTCTCGTTCGGATACCTGGCGCTCGGCGCCGGAGGAAGGGCCTCCAGCAGGTCGGCTTCCTTGCGGAAAGCGTAGATTGCCCCGTCGTTGTAGCGATCCCGGCGGCCGAAGGTCGGGCTTATGCTCAGCCTGGTCTTGGTGCCGTAGGCGCGCGTCACGCTCAAGTCCAGATCATGGGTCGCCACGTGCGCGTATTGCAACAGGGGATGGGAGGCCCCTGCCTTGCGGGCGGCCAGGCTGTCCGGCAATTCATCCAGGCGGTTGGCGTCGAAGTAGAGGTACTCCGAATACTTGACGGAGGAAACCGTGGCGTTGAAGGCATAACGGCTGGAACGCGACTCCAGCGGTTTGGACAAGCCGGCCAGCACGGAGTAGCCGTCCGAGAGCCAGGCGGTATGCGCGGCGAGGCGCAGGCGTTTCGAGGTCAAGGCGTTATTGTTGTAGTCGAGCCATCGGGTCTCGCGGATTTGATCATGGCCCAGGAAGAATCCCAGGCGCTGCCCGGTCCCCAGCAGATTGCTTTCCACCGGGCCGATCCAATAGATCCATTCGCCGCCCAGGCGCTGGAAGTTGAACCCCGGCACCGTCGTCCATTGATCGAAGGTGGTCACCTTCACGTGGACGGTCCCGTCCTGCCAGGGCAGCACCTCGATGATGGCGTCGGCCAGGAACTCTTCCTGGCGCAGGGCCTTTTCCGTCTCCAGCAGGGTACCCTTGGTCACCGGGTCGCCTTCCTTGAACAGCAGGCGCCGCCGGACGGTTTCCGGGCGCGAATCGATGTGCAGTTTGTTCCCGATGTCGAAAAGCTCCTGCTCCGCGTCGCTGTGCGCCGTGCTGCCTTCGAAGGCGTCCTTGATGTCGAGCTGGACGGAACGCACCTTGGCCGTGAAATCCTCGGGCAGGTCCTTGGCGCGGATGAAGCCTTCCGAGGGCCGGAAGAACCGATCGGCCTGGGCGCGCGGGGCGGCGGTGGGAAAAGCGCCGCACAGGACGAAGAGCAGGATCGGGAAGGCGCGCAACGGACCGCGGAGGCTGGAGCGGATGGGACCGGGACGCATCGGGTTCAAGATACAACCTTACCATGCAAGTCAACAGGCCGGCAACCTGCAAACGGATGCCGCCGCTGCGCCGGGAGGATGAGGGGAAGTGGGTCTATAAGCCGGGTTCTGTCTCGGGCGATTGGGCAAGGCCCAATCGCTCGGGATGGCCATCCATCTGGGACTGCGGTTACCCGCCGCCTCGAGCGACCTACCCGATGAGCCTTCCGGAGCGGACCGCTCCGGGTCTCCGGGCTCGCGCCCGGATCCTGGTCATCCTATTTGGTCTTGCACCGGATGGGGTTTGCCCTGCCACTCCCGTCGCCGGGAATGCGGTGAGCTCTTACCTCGCCATTTCACCCTTACCGGGGAATGGCCTTGCGGCCATTCCTAGGAGTTCGCTTGCGCGAACTCCACGCTGCCGAGTCGCCTTGGCAGCGGGCGGTATATTTTCTGTGGCACTTTCCATCCCGTTTCCGGGTCTGGCCGTTAGCCAGCATCCTGTCCTATGGTGCCCGGACTTTCCTCTAAAGCCAATCGGCGTCGGCCGATTGCCTCCAGCGGCCATCCAACCCACTTCCCGCACATCGCGAGGGTTCCAATTTAACAAGAGTAGGCCGTCCGCGCGGGCGGAGACTCGTTTATAACGGTTCGGGTCCGGGCGCTTCCGTCTTTTTCAGCAAAGCCTGGTACTGCTTGTCCTTCTGCAAAGCCTTCTCCAGGGCCTCCCGGCGCTTGTTCTCCCCGGTCCGGCATTGCTTGCCCCGCGGCAAGGCGGCAAAAGCATCGTCGCAAGCCTTCTCCAGGGCGAACTTCCGCTCGAGCAGGGCCTGGATGGCGGGATCATTGGGATCCGCTCCGGTCCGCTTGGCTTCGGTAAGCTGGCGATCGACCCGGGCGGTGGCGGTATCCCCGGCCCGGCATTGCTTGAGGTATCGGGATTTCTCCCGGTCGCAAGCGCGGATGTCCTTCTTCTCCGCATCGCTCAGGATGCGCCTGGCGATGACGCGCTTGAGGGAGTCGAGGCTGTTGAGGAGGGAAGGATCCTGGGCGGTCAGGAGGGGCTGGGACCGAGGGGAAGTCGCGAGAATGCAGAGGGAGAAGGCGGCGGTGAGGAGAAGCTTGGGAGGATTGTCGTGGGCATCACGTCGGGAGTCGGGAGTCGGGAGTCGGGGGTGAAAACCGAAGAACGCGCTGAAGGCATTCAGCGCGCGGTTTTCGCTCTTCCCATGTCTTAACGCCCGACCCCCGACTCCCGACTTCCGACGTGGAGCTGCCACAAAGTTCTCCGCCTCAAGTCTCACAATCCCTCCGTCAAAGTCTCTTCTTCCCGTGGGTCCCACCCCAAGATACACTCCCCGCCTCACACAAGCCGCGGAAATCTCTTCCTGGCCGCCAGAAAGCAGCCGATCGACGCCGCCGCCAGCATTCCGGCGAAGCCGAGATAGACGGCGTTGGAATGGAAGAAAAACGGGGAGAAGGAGGTCACGGAAAAGAAAATCCCCAACATGACCACGCTGGCCAGTTGCGCCGCGCCGCGCACGGATTCCGAGACCAGGGACAGCAAGGTCGAGAGGGCGCACAGGAACAGGCCCAGCACCGGCGTCAACAGCATGGCCTTGGCCACGTCCGCGCCGAAACCGGGCAGCCAGTAGCCCTTGAAGAGCAGCATGCCCGCCATGATCCCCTGGCCCAGCCAGCCCACCAGCACGGGCACGGGATACATCCCCAGCACCTTGCCCCAGAACAGGGATCCCATTCCGACCGGCAGGCACATGAGGATTTCCAGGGTGTTCCGTTCCTTCTCCCCCGCGAAACTGTCCGCGCCCAGGGGCACGGCGGAGCTGGGCGCCAGCACCGCCAGCATCAGCAGCAGGGAGCGCGCCAGGGAAAGGGTTTCCCCCACCGAACCCAGGGGCTGGAAGAAGACCGCATAGGCCTGCAGCCCCATGAGCAGGATGGGCGTGATCAGGAAAGGCAGCAGGAAGCGCGGCTCCTTGAAGATGAGCCGCAATTCATGGCGGGCGATGTCCAGGGCCGCGGCCATTCAGGGCCCCACCAGGCGCTGGTAGACGTCGGCGAGGGAGGTGCGGTAAGGTTCCACCGAGGCCAGGGGCAGGTCGCGGTCCACCAGGGACTTGATGATCTCCGGCATGCGCTCCCGCAGTTCCGGACCGCTGAGGTCCACCAGGGTGCCGTCCCCGAAGGCGGGTTCGATGCGCACCGGGAACGCGGGGGCGAGCCAGGCCAGTTCCTCCGGCCGCACGGGGCGGGCGAAGCCCAGGCGGGCGCGGCCCATGGCGCCGGGCGCGGAACCGCCGCCCGATGCCGCTCCGTCCAGGATTTGCGCCCGGGCGCCCGCGGCCTTGAGGATCCCCCGGGCCAGGAACCCGAAATGGGTCGCCGCCGTCTCCAATTGCTCCAGGCGGTGGGTGGCCACCAGGGCGGTGGCGCCGGATTCGGCAAGGTAACCGCGGAGATACGCCAGCACCGCGCGCTGGGAGACCGGATCGAGGTGATCGGTGGGCTCGTCCCAGAGCAGGAGTTCCGGGCGGTGCAGGAGGCTGCGCGCCAGTTGCAGCTTCTGGCGGTTGCCCTGGGACAGCTTGGCGATGGGCTTGCCGTCCAGCTCCAGTCCCAGCTCCGCGCACAGGCCGCGGATGCGGTCCCGGAGGTCCGGGACGGCGTAGAAGGATCCGAAGAAGGACAGGTACTCGCCCGCGTCCAGGCGGCCGTATTGGCCGGGGTTCTCGATGAGCACCCCCATGCGGGCCAGGCGCGCGCGCGATCCGCCCCGCTCCCCCCCGAACACGGAGATGGCCCCGCCCGTAGGCTCCACCAGGCCGGTGATGCAGCGCATCAGGGTGGTCTTGCCCGCGCCGTTGGGCCCTAGCAATGCGAAGAGGGCGCCTTCGGGGATGCCCAGGTCCACGCCCCGGAGGGCGTCCACGGGCCCGCCTCTCGATCGGAAGGTGACCCACAGGTTACGAGCGGCGACGACTTCGGCCCGGCGGCCGGGCGTCCCGGCGGCCGTTCCGGAAGCGGGCGGCGCGGCGGAGGAAAAGGCGGGCATGGGACAAAGGTAGGAATCCGGGTCCGGCTTGGAAGCGGCCCGGGACCGGTTACGGGCGGGCCGCTAACCGGCCACGTGCATGGACTCCACCAGCAGGTCCGGGACCTTCACGGAGGAGAAGGAATCGGAGTATTCGCCGGAAAGCCCGCGGATGGCCATCAACAGCTCGAAGTAGTTGGAGCTCAAGGTGATCTTGTCCACCGGCTTGATGCGTTTGCCCTGCTCGTACCAGAAGCCCTGCGCGCCGATGGAGATCTCGCCGGAAATGGCCGAACAGCCCGAGCCGCCTTCCAGCTTGGTCACCAGCAGGCAACGGGGATAGGCGGACAGCAGTCCGTCCAGGCTTTGGCCGCCCTTGCCCACGATGTAGTTCGAGAAGCCGGTGCCGGCCTTGCCGGAATAGCCCCGCGATCCGCTGCCCGTGGGCTTGACGCCGGCCTTCTTGGCCGATTCCAGGTTGTACAGGTAGGTCTGCAGCACGCCGTCCTTGATGACTTCCAGCGGCGAGGTGACCACGCCTTCCCCGTCGAACAGGTGCGAGCCCGGGGCGCCCGGGATGTGGGGATCGCTGGTCACGTTCAGGAAAGGCACGGCGATCTGCCGGCCGACCTTTCCCGCAAGGCGCGATTGGCCCTTCTGCACGGCCTCGGCGAAGAACGGCGAACCGAACATGGACATGATGGAGGCGCTCACGCGGTTGGAGAAGACCACGGGATAGCTGCCGCTGGGCACGGACTCCGCCCCCAGCAATTCCACCGCGCGCTCCACGGCCTTGCCCGCCATGAACTTCGGATCGAAGGCGAAGCTGCGCCCCCCGTTCGAATACACGCCCATTTTCTTGGTCTCGCCCTGCTTGGCCACCACGCCGATGCCGGCGCTGACCACGTTGGAACGGGAGGAGTAGGCCACGCCGTTGGAATTTCGGACCATGGACATGCCCGAGGAACGGCTGACCCCCAGGTAGGGGATGTTGTCGATGCGCTTGTCGGCTTCGCGCGCGATGGCCTCCAGCTCCAGGCCCAAGGCCTTCATGCGGTCCAGGCCCACCTCTTCCAGATCGGGATTGAAGGATTTGAGATCGATCTCCGGCAGCGCGGCCGGGAAAGGGAGTTCCATCTCCACCGCGTCGGTCAGCAGGGTATGGCTCATGGCGTCCTTGACCGCCTGGGTGATGGCCTCCCGGGACATCTTCTCCGTGAAGGCGAAACCCGGGCGCCGATCCTTGAAGAGGCGGATGCCGATGCCGCGCGAGTTGGAGATCTCGGTGCTCTTGACCTTGCCCTCGAAGAGTTCCAGGCCCATGCTCTCGGATTCGCCGGCCACGGCGTCGTAGCCGTCGGCGCCCAGGCGCTTGGCCTCCGCGCACATGAAATCGATGGCGTCCGCCGGGGACAGGGATTCCGTGCCTTGCGAGGTCGCTTTCTGGATCATCTTCCCCCCACCAAAATGTTATCGACCTTGATGGTCGGCTGCCCGACCATGACGGGGACCGAACCGGAGGCGGCCCCGCACATGCCCGCCGCCATCTCCAGATCGTCGCCGACCATGGAGATGAGGGGAAGGATGTCCGGGCCCTTGCCGATGAGGGTGGCCCCGCGGATGGGCTCGGTGATCTTCCCGCCCCGGATCAGGTAGGCCTCCTCCACCGAGAAGTTGAATTCGCCCGTGGCCGGGTTCACGGAACCGCCGCCCATCTTCTTGGCGTAGATGCCGTCGTCGACGCTGTTGATCATGGACCCCACCGTGGAGCTTCCGCGATCGATATAGGTGTTGCGCATGCGCGAGACCGGCGCGTACTGGTAGGACTCGCGGCGCGAGCTTCCCGTGATGCCGGCCCCCACTTCCTTGCCGCCCACGCGATCGGACATGTAGGCCTGCAGCTTGCCGTCCTTGATGAGGGTGGTCTTCTGCACGGGATTGCCTTCGTCGTCGATGTTCTGCGAGCCCCAGGCGTTGCGGATGGTGCCGTCGTCGACGGCGGTGACGGCGGGATGGGCGATGAGCTCGCCGATCTTGCCCGCGAAGGGCGTGGCCTTGCGCCGGACCGCTTCGGTCTCGAGCAGGTGCCCGCAGGCCTCGTGGAAGATCACTCCGCCGAAGCCGTTGCCCATCACCACGGGCATCTTGCCGCCCTTCACGTACCCGGCGCCGAGCATGAGCACGGCGCGTTCGGAGGCAAGCTTGGCGTAATGGGCGATGTCCAGGCTCTCGAAGAATTCGAAGCCGCGATGGGTGCCGGGCGCCTCGCTGGCGGTGAAGATCTCCCCGCCCGATTCCGCGGTCACGTTCACGGTGAAGCGCGAGCGCGTGCGGGTGTCCTCGGTCCACAGGCCTTCGCTGTTGCAGATGAGCACGTTGGAGACCACGTCCCCGGCGCGCGAGTTCACCTGGATTATCTTGTCCGAGTATCCGCGGGCCACGTGATCGGCGAGCTTGATCAGGTCCAGTTTGCGGTCCTGGCCGATTTCCCGGGGATCCTTGGTGATCTTGTGCCGGTTCTCGAAAACCTTGCCGACCAGCTTCACCGTGGGCTCGGAGGAGCGGCCCGGGATGATGCCCTTGCTGCGGGCGAGGTTGTCGATCAGCTTGATGATGTGGGATTCGTCGTCGTTGCTGGTATGCGCGTAGAGGACTTCGGTCCCGTAGACCAGGCGGATGCCCACGCCGTAATCGGTGCCGGCCGTGGCCGATTCCACCTTGCGGTCGCGGAAGGAGACGGATGCGTTGCGCGTCTCCTCCTCGAAGATTTCCACGAAGTCGGCCTTGCGGTCCAGGCCCGCTTGGATGATGCGTTCCGCCTTGATTTTGTCCATTTTTTTCCCGGGGGATATTCTAAGGAATTATACAAAAATGGGGATCGCGAAGCCCGTGCGCAAGCTCCAGGCGCTCTTTCGCGAAGCGGTGGATTTGCGTCAAAACGATGGAATTCCGGGGTACGGCTTACTTGTCGCCGGGGAAAAGCAGATCGAGCCTGTCCGAGACCTGCCCGTCGCCGACCACGTCCGGCATCACGTCCGGGACGCCGTTGTTCTTCACGTCCTTGAGGGCCGCGCCCAGCTTGGCCTTGGCCTGTCCGGCGATCATCTTGACCAGCCCCAGGTTGGTGCGATCGTCGAAGATGAGGACCATGATCACGTCCTCGTCGACCAGGGAGATGTGGATGTTCTCCTTCTCCCCCTGGTGGAACATGACGGAGAACTCCGTCTCCCCGATCAAGGTGGCGATGGCCTTGGTGGACGCGAAGCTGCCGGCCGCCAGGGCCGCCAGGCTGGTCACGTTGATGTTGGGGCTGAACCCCACCTGGGAAATGAGATTGCCGTCCTTGTTGATCAAGAGGACGTACGCGGAGGCGGATTCGGTGATGAGGTGCGACAGGATCTTGTTGATCCTGTCGATGTCCTCCTTGTACAAGACGAAGTCGCCCATGCCTATTTCTCTTTTTTGAAAAGCCCGTCGAAGAAGCCTTTTTTCTTTTCGCTGGGATGAGGCAGTTTCTTCGTCTTGAACGAATCGTCCTTGGCCATGTCCTCGTACGTGGTCACGATGCCGCTATTGTCTTCCATCCCCAGGGACCGGGGAGGCGCTTCGTTGGCATTGCTCGGCGGAGGCGTAGGGATGGGCAAGGTGGGATAGGGAGGGCCGCCTTTTCCCGGAGGCGTTTGGAACGCCGAACCCGGGGCGGGCGGAGCGCCCATGGGCGCATTGGGGGATCCGAACCCCGGACCGGAAGGACCGCCGCCGGGAGCGCCGAAGGAGCCGAAGCCTTGGCCGGGAGGATTCGCGGGAGCGCCGAAGCCGCCGGAAGCCGGGCCGCCGAAACCGCCGGCGGCCGGACCGCCGAAACCGCCGGTCTGGCCGAAAGCGGGTCCCGGATTCGGGCCGCCCGGCAAAGGGTTCTGAGGGCCGGAGGGAGCGCCCGGGAATGCCGACGGGAATCCGCTTCCGGGACCACCCAGGGGATTCCCGGGTTTATTCTGGCCGAAGGCGGGAGGGGCGCCCGCGCCGCCGCCGAAGGGATTGTTCATCGGCGGCG
>DATENA010000087.1:0-11928 GCA_035275285.1 Fibrobacteria bacterium
AGGGCCATCTTGGCCCGATCGTCAATCGCAAAACCTTCGACATAGCGCTGCTATGCCTCAGGTTTTGCTCAATCCGATCGGGCCAATCTGACCCCCATCTGGGGGCTCCTTTGCTCCATTTATTTCTTAACGGACCCTAAGTACAAGCTAACTCGATTTTCGGAATCCGACCTCGAAGCCATTCTCGAATACACACTCTGGATTCGGCAGCAGGAAAAAAGTTCCGACATCATCCTACGATGCCGACCATTTAACAGGGTGTTGACGGTCCCCGCGAGGCCAAAGGGGGCGGTCTCTCTTCCTTGGTAAATTCCGCCTCCTTGGTGCCGGAATCCAGGGAGATGGCCAGGATATCCTTGCCCGCGCTGGAGCGCGTGACCAGCAGCTTATGCTGGAGGGACCCGCTGTGCTTGTACTCCAGGGTGCCGTCGGGGGAGAAGTGCATGCCGAGGACAAAGGGCTTGTGCCGGTTGCGATCGGGCAAGGTGCCCACCGGGTACAGGGCGTCTTGGAGGGTGTCCGTTCCCGCCGTGGGATTGCCGCCGTTGAGCACCCATTCGCAGCGGCGCGGATTGGGATGGCCATAATATTTGCCCGGCAGGATGCGGTAGAGGAAGTCAGGCTGGGCCGGCGGATTGTTCATGATTTCGGCCACCTGGGGGCCCGTATAGGGCCCGTCGATGCGGTTATTGCAGGCTGCGGGCAGGGGGGAAGGGGTTTTGGGAGCGTAGCCCCAGGCCGCCGAGCTGTTGCCGGCTCTGTATAGGCTGCCATTGCTGTGCCAGACGAGGTCATAGGCATTGCGGACGCCGGTGGCATACAGGGTCACGGGAGCGCCGGGAGCGAAGGCCAGGCCATTGGTCATGTGGTCCTTGGTGGACCGGGGCAAGCCCCTCACATAGTCCTGGGCCTGGGAGAGGTTGGATCCCCCCAGGCGGGTGATCTTGCCGGACCAGTCCACCGGGTTCTCCAAGGTGGGGGCGTTGTTGGAGACCCAGAGGAGGGGAGCGGCGGCGGTGGAAGCCGGATCGAAGGCCATGCCGATGATGGCCCGGTCCTGGTTGCCGTTGAGTTGCCGCAAGGAGGTGATGACCACGGGCGTCTGCACCGTTCCATCCGGGTTCAGGTTGAAGCGCAGGATGTGGCCGGTCAGGGTGCCGGCGGCGCCCAGGGAGACGCGGTCGAAGATCTGGGACGTGAGCGGAAAGCCCAGGGCGGTACCGGTGGTGAAATGGGAGCTGAAGGGGAGGAAGGGGTTGCCTTGATCGTCCTGCACGCCCTGGGACACTTCGAAGCGGCATCCCCGGTTCGCGTCCAGGGGCGTATTGGGCTGGAGGACGATGACGTCGCCGCCCCCGCTGGTATTCACCTGGGCGGGGATCAGGAGATTGTCGGCGCTGCGGAACAGCCGCACGTTCGCGCCGTTCACCGTATTGAAGTTGAGGGGCCCGTTGGGGAGATTCACTTCGGCGGTAACGGCCGCGCTCCGGGACACGTCCCCGGCGCCCATGCCCGGGGCGACCTGTCTCACCGAAGGCCGCCCGGCGGTGGGGACCCCGCTTTGGATGAGGGCGTAGTCGATCTTGGTATTGGTTCCGCCGTTGGCGGCCAAGGTGGGGCGGCCGTCGGTGATCTGCACCGCCTGGGTGGCGGCGAAGAAGGGGTTGGCGGCGGTGGGCGCGAAGGAGGCGATGGCCACCTGGCCCTCCACCCGGATATAGTGGTGGCTGTCATAGGGGGCTGGTCCCCCACCGAGACCACCGCCTTGTAGGTGCCATTGGGCACATTGTACTCGTAGGCCCCCGTCGGCCCGGTGGGATGCTGCATGTGGATCAAGGTGTTCAGCCGGGGATCGATGCCGGGGCGGGCCCGGTCCCGGGCATAGGCGCGCAGGTCCAGCGGGACATGGGTGGGCGCGCTCAGGCTGGCCTGGGTCACCCCGCCCCGCCCGGCTGCCGAGCCATAGGCGGTGCCGATGTCCTTGACATAGCCCAAGGGCGTGGCGGAGCCGTAGGTCTCGAAGTTGATCTTGACATTGACCTGGGCCTGGGAAGCGCCGACAAGGCCCAACAAGAGGGCCGCGGCAGAGACCCGGAGCAAGGTGGGGAAACGCCCCGCCGGCCGGCGCGAGGGCGGCCGCCAAGGCCAGTCTTCCTTCCCCTCAAGGAGATCTGGCATGGCAGCGGCGTGGAATTAAGATGCGAACGTAAGCAAGTCGAAAATTATTTTATTGATGACAAAACCGCAATAAAAACTTCCGCTTTTATGATACGCATGCCTTAAGGTAACTTGCCAGCTTCCTTTCGCCCTCTCTCGGGCGCAATCTTGTGAACGGATAACACCGCCGGCCCATGTCCTCGATCGGTTCCCAAGCCGAGCGGCTCATAAGAGGCGAGTTCGGCATCACGGTGCAAAGAGCCTTGTCTCTCTAGTATGGACAAAATGAATTGTTTTGTGATGAATATTCCTTTTTGTGATGAATATTCCTTTTTCCAGATCCGGAGATTCGGGGAAACCGCGCTCAGCTTGCGCGGAGCCGCCGCTTAGACAGGGAGTCCACCGGCATCCGATACGATTTTACTTGTCACGCAATGTAAAAGAGAAAAGATTTAGCCGGGCAGGGATTCGTCGGGCGCATCCGCCCGGTCCCTGCGGAAAGCCGTCCTGTGGATATTCCAGTTGCACCTTGATCGTTTTCACCCAAGCGGAATGAAGGAGATTGCCATGAAAATCTGCCGACTCTCATTGCTGATGAAACCCGTGGCCATATTGCTCCCGCTCCTCGCTTTTTCGACAGCGCCCGCGCAGGCGGAAAGGGATCCCGCCTCATCGCCCCCCATCGGCCAGGAGAAAGCCATTGCTCGCCATCTCCAGAACGGGGAGGAAACCAATCTTCCGGTGCCGGCCTTGATAGACTTCGGGAAACGCTTGTTCGAGGCCCGTTGGACCATCCAAGAGGGCGGGGGCAGGCCTTTGACCAAGGGGACCGGCTCGCCCCTTTCGGATCCTTCCGACCCATTGCGCTTTCCCCGCAATTTCAACCGCGTGTCCGCGCCGGACGCGAATTCCTGCGCGGGTTGCCATAACCTTCCCTTCGGGTTGTCCGGAGGCGGCGGGGAGTTCGTAACCAATGCCTTCGTCCCCGCCCAACGCTTCGATTTCGCCACCTTCGATCATGCCGATCTCATCCCCACCAAGGGCGCGATCAATGAGCTGCGGGAGTTCGTCCTTCTTCACGACATCAGCAACAGCCGCTCCACTCTCGGCCTGTTCGGCTCAGGCTTCATCGAGATGCTCAGCCGCCAGATGACCATGGAGCTCCAGGCCATCCGCAACAGCATTGCGCCGGGCAAATCCAAGCCCCTGGCGGCCAAAGGCGTTTCCTTCGGGATCCTTGCCCGGGATGCGGAAGGGCGCTGGCTTACGGATCGCGTCGAAGGATTGCCCTTCCAAAGCCTCACCACTTCCGGCCCTTCGGATCCGCCCAAGCTGGTCATCCAACCCTTCCATCAATCGGGAACCGTCGTCTCCATCCGCCAGTTCACCAACAATGCCTTCAACCACCACCACGGCATGCAATCGGAAGAACGTTTCGGATCCGGGCAGGACCCCGACGGGGATGACGTGCGCCGCGAATTGACGCGCGCGGACGTCACGGCGGCCAGCCTTTTCCAGGCCGCCTTGGCCGTTCCCGGCAGGGTCATTCCCAATCATCCGGCGGTCGAAAAGGCCATCTGGACCGGGGAGAAGAAGTTCGAAGCCATCGGCTGCGCCCGCTGCCATATTCCGGCCCTGCCGTTGACGGAGCAAGGCTGGATCTTCAGCGAGCCGAATCCCTTCAATCCCCCCGACAACCTGCAGCCGGGGCAAGCCCCGGAAGTGAGGATGGATCTCACCAGCCGCCTCCTGCCGCCGCCCCGCCTGGCCGTCGAACGCGGAGCCGTGCAGGTGCCCGCGTATACGGATTTGAAGCTCCACGATATCACCTCCGGCCCGGACGATCCCAACGCCGATCCCGTGGACATGAACAGGCCCGCGGACAGCCCCGAGTTCCTGGCGGGGAATACCAAGTTCCTCACCAAGAAGCTGTGGGGCGCGGGCAACGAACCGCCCTTTTTCCACCATGGGAAGTTCATGACCCTCCGGCAAGCCGTCCTGGCCCATTCGGGAGAGGCGCTGCCGGAACGGACGCGTTTCCAGAACCTCGGCAGCCGTGAACAGGATGCCTTGGTGGAATTTCTGAAAAGCCTGCAGGTGCTGCCGCCCGGGACCAGGCACCTGGTAGTGGACGAGAACGGCAAGAAGAAGAAGTGGCCGCCCACGTGAGGCCAAGCTGCGCCGCGGGCTCCCCGATGCCGTCCCGGTCCCGCCGGCGCTTAAGTGGCACGACCCCTGGAATATCTGCGATTGGAAATCCTTTGAGTGGAATCCCCCGGTTCGAGACGTCGTCTCTTATGGATATGGAAGGGTATATCGCTTTTCACCGAGCGAGTTGCCCAAGGACTACGCAAAAGGATGCGGAAACAAAAGCTGTGACCGAACTTGAAGGGAACCAATGGGAACTCGCCCGAGAGGCTTGGAAATATCCAAGGCGAAGATCGGCTCGAAGGCACCGGATCCGAATTGGATATGCTGATGCCGTTTTCCGGAGTCTCCGAGGACGAAGGGGGTTGGCCCTCGGGGGCGGTGTACTCGATAGAGGTGTGCACCAGCCGAAGCGGAATCTGGACTTCCACTCCAAGCGATGCCGTCATCCCCAGTTCGCCGATGCCTCGCAGCTCCCCGGGAAAAAGGCGTTAAATGCAAGCCCTGAGCGGAGCGAATCGAATCCCCGGCTGACTTTGGCCTGTACCACGGTCAAAAGGTACAAAGTGGATACCGGGTGGTACAAAGTGGATACCGGGTCGGGCACGGCTATTTCGCCAAGGCCAGGATTTTCCGGGCCCCGTTGGCCACCAGAAGGAAAATGATGTCTCCGACGACCAAATCGGGGATTCGGGAAGGCACAAAATGCACGAAAAACCCCGTAGCAATCACCAAGGCATTCACCTGGACATCCACCGACGTACACAGCCATGCGGCCTTCATATGGACCTCGGAATTCCTGTTTTTATTCAGAATGAGCAGAGTCGCGACGTTACCGAGCAAGGCGATGGCGGAAAGTACAACCATGGTCCGGGAATCGGGGACGCCTTCTCCGAATAGGAACCGGCGAAGGACTTCGGCCAATCCGGCGCAGGCCAGAAACACCTGCAAGTATCCCATGGTGCGGGCAATGGATTTCTTTCTCAGCGTAGATCCCCCGACAGCCGCCAAAGCTATTCCGTATACCACGGCATCGGCGAGCATATCCAAGGAATCCGCAACCAAGCCCATCGAGTAAGCCAGAAGACCTGCCGCCAACTCGACGAGGAAAAGGGAGGCATTGATGGAGAAAGCCGCTCTCAAGGGTCCCCTTTCGCCTGAGACGGGAGTATCGAGGTTCTCTTGATTCCCGCTTTTCCGGATGAATTGAATGGGTCCCAGGTTCAGGGATTCCAGTTTGCGTTGGATGATAGCGTGGTCTCCGGAATGGACCACCACAAGTTTTCTCGCTGGAAGGTCGAATTGCAGTCCTTGCACCCCGGGCATCGAATTCAACTGGAGCCGGATCAATTGCTCCTCCGCGGAGCAATCCATGCCCTGAACCTTGAATTCAGTACTCTGTCGAACATGGGGCAAGGGGTGACTGGACGCTTCCATGGAACCTCCTTTCGATTCTATCCAAGTTAAATTTCAAGGATGCGGGAATCCGTTGTTTCTCCAAGGATTGAATGATAGTGTGCGCCATAGCCACCGTCTTCAAGTCTATTTCGGGATCTTCCGCGAAGAAATGGTCGCTTCCCAGCGCGAGGAGGGCGAGGCTTTCAGGGGCAATGATGTCCGTTTTCCCGCATCCCAAATGCGACCTGAACTCCGGAAAGGAAGGTTATGCTTCCCACCAGGATAATGGCCCATGCGAAGCCGAAGGCATCGGCGAGAAGTCCGGAGAGCAACGCCCCCACCGCATATCCGCTGTCGCGCCAGAACCGGTAAATTCCCAGCGAGGTTGCACGCTGCGAGGCCGGAGCGCGGTCACTCACTTCGGCCAATAGCGCCGGATAGACCATCGCGGTCCCAAGTCCTAGGAGTACGCTCGCGCCGATCCAGGCATGGTAGGTCTCAACCGCAACCATTAGCCATATAGCCACGGCTTGGAGGATCATTCCCCATTGGATCAAGGGCCTCCGCCCCACCTTGTCCGACAGGGGCCCCGTCCCCAATTGGGCCACCCCCCATACCGCAGGGTAGACGAACTTCAAGGTGCCGATGCATTCCACGTCGAGCCCCTTTGAGGCGAAGAAAAGCGGGAGCAAGCCCCAGGACATCCCATCGTTGAGGTTGTTGATCAATCCCGCTTGGGAAGCCGAGAAGAGGGATCGATCCAGCCAGCTGGTTCGCGCGAATATGTTCCAGAACCCCTGATGCCTTGGACCGGTCGAACCAGTTGTTCCCAGCCTGGCCCATGGAAGGGTTTCCCTCACGAGAATAGCCGATAGGCCAAGGCCCAGCGCGGCATAGCCTATCCCTAAGAAGAAGGGATAGGGCCGCAACCCGTACCGGGCGGCCAGGTACCCCGTAGCCCAAGCGGTCAATCCGAGGGCCAGATAGCCGGTGAATTCATTGAGACCCACGGCCAGGCCCCGGCTCTTGGGCCCGGCCAAATCGATCTTCATCACCACGGCCATCGACCAGGCCAGACCTTGGTTCACGCCCAGAAGGATGTTGGCAGCCACGATCCACCCCCACGAGGGGGCATGGATGATTAGGAAAGGAACAGGAAGCCCGACCAGCCATCCCAGGACAAGGATGCGCTTACGCCCATAGCGGTCCGCCATGGCCCCGGACCAGAGATTCATTGAGGCCTTGGAGAGGCCGAAGGAGATGATAAAGCTCGTTGCGGTGGTATTCAGGACAAGGTGGAATTCCCGGGTCCCGATGAGCGGGACCACGGTGCGCTCCAGACCCACCATTCCGCCCACAAAGGCGTTGATGAGCATGAGCAAGGCGAACTGGGGAAAGTTCGCTTTAAGGCCCACTGTCAAAGGACGAGTGGAGTAAGCGGCTTCAGGCGCGGGCACAGCGATTGGGCCCGGCTTCCAGCGGGGCCCAGTCCCCTTCGGGCAGGATCCCGCTCCTGTTGGCTGCCACGATGGTTTCGAAATTCGGTGGCGGCGCATTCCCACCCGAGGAGAGCAAGGCCATGAAATCCTCTTTGGAAGCAGAGAGGTATTTGTTCCTGCCTTTCAACTCACCCAAAGTTGCGGCCAAGGGTTTGCCATCGAACGCAGGCGCGACGGGAACATGGGCGGGCAAGACCCAAATGGAACCAGGCAACCCCGCCAAACGTTGGATTGATTCGTACAGCAGCTCTGACTGTTGCTTCGGATCCAGTCCGGCGATGAGATCCGGCCTGCCGACCGAATCCAGGAAAAGGGTATCCCCGGTGAATACCGCATGGCCGTTCAGGACATAGCTTTTGCTTTCGGGCGTGTGCCCGGGAGTTTCCAAAACCTGCAAACGGATGGTTCCCAGCGAAAGCGATTCTCCTTCGCGCAGATCCTGCGAACTGATTCCGGCCTTTTCGGCCAAGGTTCTGGAGCGCGAGAAATGGTCCGCATGCACGTGGGTATCCAGCGCAACCTTAATGGCCGCGCCCCGCTTCTCCGCAAGCGCAAGATAGACCGACGGATCCAGGGAAGGATCGATCACCGCCGCTTCGCCTTGGGATAACAGGACGTATGAAAGACACCCTTTTCCAACACGGCGGACCTGGATGAGTTCTGCATCGGGTAGCGTAAGCGGAATTTTTGCCACGTTCCAGGCGAGGCTCCAGGCTTGCATCCCGCCGGAGAGCGAAAAGGCTTGAATGCCAGATTGCGCGAGGATATCCGCGACTTTCCTGCTGGTCCTGCCCAATCCGCAGACCGCCACGACCGGAATCCCCTCCGGCACTTTCAAGCGTCGAACCGCTTCAGTATCGCCTGCTTTGATCGCATCGTACACATCGGCATGCACGCTGTCGGGAATGGTCCATTCCGAGCGTTGCGCCACCGGCCGGACGTCCAGCACGGTAACCGGCCGTCCCTCGTCCAACCATTTCCGGAGCGTTTCCGCATCGATGTCCAGGCTCGTTTTGGGATCCTCCATCCTAGCTCCCCTTTCCTTGTGCGGCCCGGGCTTTTCCGGGACCTGCCTCGATTTGGTATCCCATGGCTTTCCAATCCTGCACGCTTTCCTTCAGCACCACGGCATCGAAGCCCTTGCGCCTTAAGACTTCCGCGGCTTTCACCGCGAACATGCAATAGGGCCCGCGGCAATAGGCCGCAACGGATTGGGACTTGGGCAACTCGGCAAGCCGCTTTTCCAATTCTTTCAAGGGCATGGAGACCGCGCCGCGGATGTGGCCGGCTTCATACTCCTCCTTCGGACGCACGTCCAAGACCAGGACCTCGCCCTTGCGCACGGCCTTGATCAAGGCGATGCGGTCTACGGGTTGCAAGTCCTGCTTGCCCTCATGGAACCGCTCGACGATGTTTTGGATCTCGGCCAAGCGGGTCTCGGCCATCCCGATATATGCCCGCAAGAAATTATCCACGGAGGCGCCGGCCAGCCGATAGAGGACCTGGTTCCCCCGCCGTTCCGTCTCGACCAATCGCGCCGCTTTCAGGACTTGCAGGTGCCTGGACGCATTGGCGAGGGCCAAATGCGTCTCTTGGGCCAGGGATTCGACATGGCGGGGACTCTGGGACAGGATGGCCAGGATTTCCAACCGCTGCGGGCTGCACACGGCTTTGCCGATGCGGGCGACCTGCTCGTAGACAGCGCCTTTCAAGGAAGTCGAATCGCTCATGGCTTTTGCCGTCCTCCGTCTTCAGTCTAATCTAATCAATTATTCAATTGAATTGCATATGCAATTCAGCCGCGCATCAATCCGAGGGAACTGGATCGATGAAATCCTCTTTTCCGCACAAAAACAGAAAGTCCCTCTTTCCACGATTGCAGCGATTTCCGGGTTGGGTGTTTCCAAATCCTGTCACAAGGACCGCATCCTTTCGCATCTTTGGATCGTCTTGCATGGACACAACCATCGAGATGAGGGATTGCACCATGCCAATGACGAAAAACGCCCCCACGCGCTTGCTGGAGGGAAAGAACGCCATCATCTATGGAGCCGCGGGGGCGGTGGGACGGGCCATTGCCCAAGCCTACGCTCGCGAGGGGGCCCGCGTATTCCTGACCGGCCGCAGGTTGGAGAAGCTTGCCGCCTTGGCCAAGGAAATCATTGCCGAAGGAGGATTGGCCGAGGCCGCGACGGTGGACGCGCTCGACGAGGGGCAGGTGGAGGTTCATTTCGCCTTGGCCGCCAAGGCCGCCGACGGCATAGACATTTCCTTCAACGCCATCGGCATTCCCCAGCAAGGCATTCAGGGCATCCCTTTGACGGAACTTCCGTTGGCCGGCTTTTGCCTTCCCATCGAAACCTACGCCAAATCGCATTTCCTCACGGCCCGGGCGGCGGCGCGACACATGGCTCCGCGGGGGCGGGGCGCGATCCTGATGCATACTCCGGAGCCGGCCCGCGGCGGAGTTCCTCTCGTCGGGGGCATGGGACCCGCATGGGCTTCCCTGGAAGGCATGGCCCGGTTCTTTTCGGCGGAGCTTGCGGCGATGGGAGTCCGCACCGTATGCCTGCGCACCACCGGCATGCCCGAGACGGCCACCATCGATACCGTCTTCGGACTCCATGCAAAGAGGCATGGGATGACCTATGAGCAATTCCGATCGGGCGTCGAAGCCCGGACCCATCGGCAGCGGTCCACGACGTTGCGGGAATTGGCCGATGCCGCGGTTTTTGCGGCCTCGGACCGGGCGACCGCGCTGACGGGTGCGGTGCTCAACCTGACGGGAGGCGCCGTTGCCGATTGAAGCCCGCGTCAAATTGTCCATGATCGGAGCCTATGGATTCTTCGAGACTTGATCCCAAGTCCGCGGAGGCGGAGGCCGGCCAGGCGCGATTCCTCGGCATCGTCGGGGAAATGCGTCCGGCTCTGCATCGGTATTGCGCCCGCATGTGCGGCTCGGTCGCCGACGGGGAGGACATCGTCCAGGACGTTCTCGTCAAGGCTTATGCGCAACGGGCAGAGCTCGATTCCGGCACGCCCTTGCGTCCCTGGCTTTTCCGGATCGCCCACAATCGTTCGATCGATTGGCTGCGCGATTATGGCCGCCGTATGAGCCGGCCTCTGGAAGAAGGGGGTGACTTCCCCGATACTGGGACGCCGGACCCGGAGAGCGGGCTGGCGCGGGAGGAAACCCTTAGGCTGGCCCTGGCGCATTTCGCGGAACTGCCGCCGACGCAACGCGGCGCCGTGATCCTGAAGGACGTGCTCGAATATTCGCTGGAGGAGATCGCCGTCATCCTGGATTCGAGCGTTCCCGGGATCAAGGCGGTCTTGCATCGGGGCCGGACCCGGCTGCGCCATCTGGGGTCGCTTCCGGGTTCCGGCGCGCCGGAACCCAATCTTTCGCCGATCCTTCTCCGCTATGTTGCCTTGTTCAATGCCCACGACTGGGAGGGTGTGCGCGCGCTGCTGGCGGACGAAGTGAAGCTCGATTTGGTTTCCCGCGAAAAAAAGACCGGCCGCAGCCAGGTCGCGCATTATTTCACCAACTACGAGGCGGCACGCGATTGGCACTATATTCCGGCCTGGCTGGATGGGCAGGAGGCGATTGCCGTGGTCGAAAAGCCGGGCGATGCGGCCCCGCGCTATTTCATCCGGCTCGGCAGCATCGGAGCAAAGGTCGCCTCGATACGGGACTTCCGCTATGTCCCTTATATCATGCAGGATGCGCGGATCCGATTTGCCGATGGATTCCCGCCAAAAGACGTGATTGTGAATGGAACGCATGTTCCGATGCAATCCGAATGAAAGGAGTTTGTGCCATGGCCATCCGAAAATCCGAAATCCAGCTGGAGGTGAACGGCCAAAAAGCCCATGCCGATCTGGCTTCGCCGGATGAGGGCGGACAGGGTGTTCTCGTTTTGCATGCCTGGTGGGGCCTCACACCGTTCTTCAAACAAGTTTGCGACCGCCTCGCCGGGCAGGGTTTCGTTGCGCTTGCGCCCGACTTGCGCAATGGGCGGATTGCAAAGACCATTGAAGAGGCCAAAGCACTGATGGAAAACAGCGACGGTCGATTTGCGGGCGATGCAGTGATGGCGGCAAAAGACCGTCTGCGCGGAATCACGCAGGGAAGGATTGGACTGGTAGGTTTCTCGATGGGCGCGGGTTGGTCGCTGATCGTTGCTTCGGCCGTGCCGGAGCAACGATCAGCGACCGTCCTTTTCTACGGCAATGAATACGCGGATTATGGAAAAATCACGTCGAAGGTAATGGGGCATCACCCAAGCCCACCTTGAAGGAATCGGAGGCGACGAATTCGGGTTTATCGATTTTGCTTTCCATCTTTGTCTCCGCGGGAGGCTCCGCTTCTGCTTCCTGCTTCCTGCTTCTTGTTGCAAGCCCCAAGAACCGATCCCGAAACGGCAACCGCTATGATCAAATACTTCATACTCAACTCCTTTCGAGCATTACTCCGGTGCGCATTGACAAGAGCACGGGCAGGGAATGCCGCA
This sequence comes from Fibrobacteria bacterium, assembly GCA_035275285.1. Lineage (GTDB taxonomy): Bacteria > Fibrobacterota > Fibrobacteria > UBA11236 > UBA11236 > Chersky-265. Next base: position 11,720 of record DATENA010000087.1, read on the forward strand.
GGGAAGCGGCCCCGCCTCCTAAGGGTCCGTTAAGAAATAACTGAAGCAGTTCGCCGCCCATCTGAGGGCCATCTTGGGGCTCCTTTGCTCCATTTATTTCTTAACGGACCCTAAGCAGCCCGAGGAGCTGTACGTCCGAACCGCTTGCGGTTCGGCGAGTACTGCGACGAGGGCAATGACGGAGGCGGGCTGTGATCTTGTCAATGCGC
>DATENA010000088.1:0-24152 GCA_035275285.1 Fibrobacteria bacterium
TCTTTTCACGATGCTTTGCCGGCGACAGAGCCATAGCAGCCTCCTTGTGCGGAAGGAAAACTGCAAATTTAGCCCGCGATTGCCGACGATCAAGCACCACGTGAAATCCAAGGATCGAATTTCAAGGTAATCAGCATGTTATCCAAATGAGGGGATCTCTGAGGGTATAGTCCGTATCCCCGGAAGGGCCGCTGACCTGGAGCAATTGATCTCGGGAATTATAAGTGTAGTCCAGAGTGTCGCTTCCCTTGATTTGAGCCTTGCGATTGCCTACGGAATCATACAGGAAGGCATTGGCATAAACATGGGTGCCGGTGCGGGTTTCGCTGACCAGCCGGTAGGAATCGTCGTACCCGTAATTCACGACCGAACTGTCCGCTTCCATCACCCGCGTCCGGATTCCCGCCTTGTTCAAGGTATAAGTATAGCTTGCCAGGACGCTTCCGGCACAGCCTCGATAGTTAATTAGGAATCAAAAACTTATCGCCGCAGTTAGCGTAACCCGGATCCCGTACTCGCTTCCGCTCAATAAATTCTTTTACGAACGCGCGCCTTTTGCTCGATGCCCAACTAACCCACACTTTTAGGTCTTCCGAGATAAACTCATCAACGACTCGCTCTCGTCGAACGGCTGCTTCCTTATCATGAGCGTCTATTGGGGCAAGAAGCATTTTTTCAACGCGCTCGGTATTGCCTTCAATCAAACCGCCGATTGGCCATAAGGGATAATGGAAAAAGAGTTGGCAGGAGCAAGCTCTGCTGAATTCAAGCTGCAACCGTTCATAATCTTCTTTCGTTACGAAACGAATCGCCACGACATTTTCCCCAAACCGATTCGTTGGCCGTATATCAACAACACCCCAGTCAGCTCCAAATTGTTCAAGGAGAACGGTCGCGTTTTGTGCAAATAGCTCTTCACTGGCAGGCATAAGGGTATTACTCCGTTAGCGGAATCCAATTTGAGGAGGCTCGCATAAGTCCGCCAGTCCAAATAGGCTTGTAGGTGTAGTATTGGATCCCACCGCCCTTGCGGATTCGGATATCGTCCGCAGTGATATAAGTATGTGGCGGAATCTTCTCTGGGCCCTCGAGCAAATCCGCCTTCTTGTAGAGATTGATTTCGATATAAAACTCTCTCTCGTCTTTTGTTGCAAGTTTATCGGTAGCTTCCTCGCCTGAGGTATATTGATCCGGAGTGAAATAATTTCCAGCTCCAGTCGGGCTATTGATAACCCCTGTAATGGAAATAGCGCGTTTTGCCCTTTCGGTAGTGTAGTGCCTTAGACGAATTGGAGATTCCGAACGCGCATCATTAAGCCAGGCTTTCATTGCCTGTTTATCATATCCAAGCTTCTTCATCTCATTCATTGCCTGCTGATTTCCCGTGGTCTGATAAATCAAGATCAAACCATACAGGCTCGAAGCAATTGAGGCTCCCACGGTTAATTGGGTCACTCGAATTGTATTCGCAAGTGGAGTCGTGTACAAAACGTCAACAGCCGACATGCGACCAGTCGGGTCGAATTTGCTCAATGGAGATTGATCGGCGTACAAGTACGAATGTTGGCTAATTGGTTTCCCAACCTTGCCAGCATAAGGATCCACGGATGCGAAGCGCCCAGTTTTCGGATCCATTTGGCGGGCCCTGAGATTGTAGAGGCCAGCGCTCCCGTCAAATTGTTCCCCGGTATAGAGGTAGGCATTGGGTGTGGACCCACTCGAGAACAGCGTCTCACCAAAGGCCGTGTACACGGTCGAATCCGTCGCCGTACCCGTTGAGTCGGTCAACAACCGCGTTGAGCCCTGCCCATCGGCCAGGTAGTAGTGCGCCGCACCGCTCCTCCGCAAGCTCACTCTATCAAGGCCCACCACGTATTCCGCGACCAAGCTGTTGCTCCCATCGGTTTCGGCGATGACCTGGCCGTACAGCAGTAGCGGATCGATCAGGTACTGCCTCACGGTCGAGCCTGTGGAGTCTTTCACCCGTCGCCCATCGGCGTCGTATTGGTACTTCACGCTCACGCCCAGCCCATACAGCGAGTCGAGCCGGTCTTCGTCGCGCCAGCGGTAATGAGTCGTGCCGCCCACTTCGGCCTTGGTCAGCATCCGCCCCGCCGAGTCATAGGCATACAGCGTCGAGTCCGCCCCGTCCCACTCGCTCAAGAGCTGGTCCCGGTTGTTGTACGCGTAATTCGTCGTCACTCCCCGGTGGACTTTCGTCAAGCGATTGCCCACCAGATCATAGGTGTACGTCATCGTGTCAGTATGGTTCCCGGTCCGCCGCTCGCTCTTCAAGCGGTACAAGCTGTCGTAGGCAAAGAAGGCCTTGCTGCTGTCCTTCTCGGTGACTTGCGTGCGAATGCCAGCCGCGCTCAGGGCGTAGGCATAGTGGGCCAGGATCGTCCCCGCCTTATAGTGCCGCACCCGCGTGAGTCGGTTCAGGGCGTCGTATTGATACCCGCTCGTGGTCCCATTAGGGCTCACCACGGAGTCGCGATTGCCAACAGCATCGTAATGGTAGGTGGTAGTCTTGTTTTGCGGTGACACCACGCTATCCATCCGGTTCAGGCTGTCGTAGGCATAGCGGGTGGTGTCGAAGGGCGTGATCATATGCGTGCGATTTCCCTGACGGTCGTATCTATTCTCTATGAATTGGCCGTTGGGATGCAAGGTTTTCTTGAGCCGGCCCCTTGAGTCATAGGTGTATTTTGTGAGTCCGCGGTGGTCTGTGACGGAATCCTGCTTGCCGTCGGGGGTATAGGTGATGGAGAGCTGATGCCCGCCGGCATAGCTGCGGTGGGTTTCCCGTCCCAGGGCATTATAGGTGTGGACCGTGCTGTCCCCTACCCCGTTGACATGGTAGAGCATATTCCCTTCCGCATCATATCCCCAGCGTTCCTGATCGCTGTTGGGGTAGGTGCGGGAGGATTGCCGGTTCAGCTTGTCATAGGCCATAGTGGTGGTATGGCCGTTGGCATCGGTTTGGGAGAGGCGGTTGTTGTTGGCATCGTAGGCATATCGGGTGATGAATCCCATGGGATCCTTCACGGAAACCAGGTTGCCGACGGCATCGTAGGCGAAGGTGGTGGTTTTGCCTTCCGGGTCGATTTCCGAGACCTTCTGTCCCGCCGCATCATAGGTGGTTTTTCGGCTCGAAGCGTCCGGGTAAATGGTTTCGATAAGCCTATCGTACAGATCATAGCAATAGGTGGTGGTATGGTTCAGGGCGTCCGTTTGGGAAATCTTCCGGCCCGCGGCATCATAGGCGAAGCGCATGGCATGGCCCAAGGCGTCGAGTATCAGGGTATCCCTGCCGGCCTTGTCCAGGAAATAGTGAGTCTTGTTTCCCCGCGCATCCAGGGAGGCCTTGCGACGGCCCAGGGAATCGTATTCGGTTTTGACGATGGAGGTGTCTGCGAATTCGGTTTCCAGGAGCCTGCCCTCGGCGTCGTAGCGGAACTTCGTGGTCCGGCCGACCTCGTCGGTGGATTGGCTCATCTTGCCGCGGCCGTCGTAAGTCTTACGGCGGACGGTGCCATCGGGAAGGCTGTCCACGGTTTTGTTGCCGTTCAGATCGAATTTGTAGAAGGTGGAGGCGTTACGCTTGTCCTTGTCCTGGATGACCCGGCCCGTGGCATCATAGTAATGGGTCGCAACGTTGCCGAGGGCGTCTTCCGAGGTGAGCAATTTCCCGTCGGCATCGTAGGTATTGGTGGTGGTATTGCCGCGGGCATCGGTTTCTTCCGTCAGGTTTCCTTGGGCATCATAGGCGAATTTCCGGGTCCTGCCCAAGGCATCGGTGGTCATGGTCTTTCTGCCCAGGGCATCGTAAACATGCGTGGTTTGGCGGCCCAGGGCGTCCTTTTCCGAGGCCAGGTTGCCCTGCCCATCGAAGACGTATTCCATTTGCAACTTGTTGTCGGGGCCGAAGGATTTCAGCAGATTGCCCCTTGGATCATACTCATGCCGGGTCACCCGGCCCAGAGGATCGGTTTCGGACAAGAGCTTGCCCTGATCGTTGAAGGTCCTTTCGGTCACGTGGCCCAGCTCGTCCACGTGCCGGATCTCGTTCCCTTGGGCATCAAACGTGGAGATGGTGGTGGCGCCGTTGGGAGCAAGCGTTCCGATCTGGTTTCCCACGGAATCGTAGCTGTAGCCCCAGGTGAATCCCATCGCATCCGTCTTGGAGAGGACGTTGCCCTGGGCATCGTAGCTGAAGCGGGTGATGCCGCCTTCGGCATCTTCGAGGGTTTCTTGCCGGTTGGCCAGGTCATGGGAGGCCAGGACAGTGTCGCCCGCGGGTGTGATTTGCCGGATCATCCGGCCCGCGGAGTCGTACTCGGTGCGAGAGACGCGCACTCCGCGCGGATCGAGGATGTCCGTAAGGAAATGGTCCTGGGCGTATTTGTATTGGGTGACGTTGCCGAGCGGATCCGCGCTGGAGGCCAGGTTGCCGTGGCTGTCGTAGGTATAGGCCACCGTGCGCCGCTGTTCGTCCACGATGGACGTGATCCGGCCCTTGGAATCCCGGTTGAAGAGCAGTTCATCGCCGGTGGAGTGGGTGACGCCGGTGGCGGTCAGGGTGATGCGGTTGCCGTTGGGATCGGCGATTTCCACCACGCCGTCCCGGTTCTGATCGAGGATGAAACGGGTGCCATCGGTGAGGGTCAATTGGTAGCGGGAGGGATCGTAGAAGGCCATGCCGTCCGGCTGCATCAGGTCGTCGGCGTTGCGTTGGAAAACACCGCCGTCCAGAGCTTCGAGCTTGGAATACACGCCTTTGCGGGCCACGTAGGCCACCGTGCCCATGACCGGGCTGAAAAGGGCCTGATCGAAGGTGGGGACGATGTCGAAGACCTGGTCGCGTTGGCCGGGCAGGCGCACCGACACGGTATGGGGTTTGGTAGGCAGGATTTTCCACGAGGTGAAGGGGCCGCCCGAGCGGCTGATGGTCCAGCCTTCGCCGGCCACGTTGTTTTCGGTCAAGGTGACGGACTTCATGTCGAGCTTCCAGCCGAAACCAAAATCACCTTCCTGCTTGTCCTGGCTACTGTAGGTGCGCAGCACCTCCAGGTTCAGGCCGGGCAGCTGGATGGAAAGGTCCTTGAAGGACAGACTGAAGGTCCCGATCTTGGCTTCCCCCGAGATCCGCACGGGTACGGAGGTGCGCTTGACGTTATGGAAAGCGTCTACCACGGAGAGGATAAGCTCATAGTCCCCGTTTTCCCGGACGGTCGCGTCCAGGAAGCCCAGGGTGTCATTGCTGACAGAGCGGGTGGAGCGGAAGAATTCCACCGTATCGTCGCTTCCCTTCCAAAGATAGGCGAGGCTGTAATAGGCAAAATGGGCATCGGTGGCGGTGCCTTTGACCAAGGTGCGGAGATAGAGCACGGAATCGGCGGCGGGAGAGGTGAGGATGGCTTGGGGAAGGGTGGATTCGTCCCCCGTGCCGGTGACCAGGACCGTGTCCACGACGGAGGCGAAATTGCGGCTCATATCATAGGCGGTGGCGAAGGCAGGAAGCTTGCCCTTGAGGGTGGCCAGGACCTTGGTGACGAAGGGGGTGGTGAAAGCCACATATCGGCCGTCCACCTGGAGCCAAACCCGCTCGGGGTCCAAAGCGGTATTGTCGGAGGCGGTTACCGTGAAGGTTACGCTGTCCCCCACGGCCGGCGAAGAAGGGCTGTGGCTGATGGACAGGGTGGGAGGCGTGTTGTCGGCCGAGACGCTGACGAGGAGGCCGCCGCGGGCGACGGTGCGGCGGCCCTTGGCGTCCTGGGCGATGGCCGTAAGGGTGTGCACGCCTTCGGTGGCGCGCGAGAAGGTGCAGGCTAGGCTGGTGAGGGTGACCAGGGAATCGTCCACGTACAGTTGCACGGAGGTGATGGTGGTATCGCTAGTGGCCTGGACCGTGGCGGTGATCGATTGGCCCGGAGTGGCCGGGTTCTTGGTCAGGAATATCCGCACCACGGGTCCGCTCCCGGTCAGGGCGCGTGGCTTGGCCGGCAGATATGGGATACGTTGGAAGGCATATGGATTCCTGAACGGGGAATCCGTTTCATTGAGGGTGGCTTGCAGGTTGTCCAGCGCCGCCTGGGCGGATGGTCCGGGCAGACAGGAGGCGATGGGATTGCGCGCGAAGATGCGGTGGAAGACTGGAGGCGTGGCGGCCTGCAGGGTCGCCAGGCGGCCCGGGGCCAGGGAAGGGAGCTGGCTTTGGATCCAGGCGGGCAAGCTGGTGGAAATGAATTGCGGATTGGGGAAGGAGCCGTTGACCGGGCTGTTCCAATCCCTGGAGTTGGGGTAGAGCTGCCCGATCAGGGGAAGGGCGGGAAAATCGTTGGCGACGGGATCGCTGGGGAGCGCGAATGCCCCGGTCACGAAGGCGGCGGGATCGGGATTGGCGGCCAGGGATTGTCCGTAGGCGGAATCCTTGGCCGTGACCTGATCCGTGAAACCCAGGTCGCCGGTCAAGGCACCTGAAGCGTTGGTGATGGCCACCAGGGTGCCCTTGGCATCGTAATGGAAGTAGCGTACTCCGGTGCTGTCCTTTTCCCACAGGATTTCGCCTTCCCGGGGGCCCATACCATAGTCGATGACCTTGGTGCCGAGCCTATAGGTGGCGGTGAGGCCGGCGGTTTGGCTCTGGCTTTGGGGATCCAGGAACAAATCGAGCTGGCTTCCCAGCCGGGTGTCGGCCACGGGGACCCGGTTCACGTCCGGGGTGAAGGCGCGCGTCGTGCCGTCGGGCGCATGGATGCGGACCAGATCGCCTTTGCTGGTATATTGATAATGAGTGGAACCGGCGACGTCCGAAGCGCGGGTCAGGTTGCCGTTGGCATCGAAGGCGAAGGCGCGGCGATGCGCGCCGGAAATGCTGTCCAGGCGATCGCGGGTGTAATGGTAGACGGCGGTGTCCGGCAGCCCGCCGTGGGTTTCCACCTCCAAGGCTTTGCGACCCGAAGCATTGTAGGCGATGATCCTGCTGCTGCCGTCCGGATAGAGGATGGATTTGAGGCGGTCCAGGCGGTCGTAGGCATAGGTGTAGACGCCTTGGGGCGTGCGCTCGGAGAGCAGGTTGCCGATGCCGTCGTAAGCATATTGGAACCGGTCCAGGACCGTGCCCGCGCCGTTGAAATGGGTCAGTTCGGCGACGCGGCCCGAAGCGTCATAGCGGGTTTCCGTGCGGGTGCCATTGGGATAGCTGGCCCGGATGCGGCGGCCCATGCCGTCGTATTCGAAGCCGGTAAGGCCTCCCAGGACGTCCTTGATTTCGATCAGGCGGTCCAGGCCGTCGTACTTGTAGGTGGTCAGCTCGTTTTCGCCATTGATGCGGGCCGTCAGGTTTCCGGCGGCATCGTACTCGTAGCGGATGGATTTGGCCAAGCCCTGGTCCAGGAACTCCGCCAAGCGACCGCGCTTGTCGTACTTGTATTGATAGCTGACCTTGCCGTTGGAGGCCAGGGTTTTCCGCCCGTCCGCATCGTAGGCGAAAGTGTCCACAGCCCCGTCCTGATAGGCGATGCGGACGATGCGGCCGGTCTTACCGTACAGAAAGCGGGTGGTGTCCCCGTTCGGATCCACCGCCGTGCTGCGGCGGCCGGCGGCATCGTAGGTGTAACGGGTATAGGCGCCCAGGAGGTTTTTTTCCTGGAGCAGATTGCCGGCCTTGTCATAGGCATAGGAGGTGGTATCCCGGCCTGGAGCGATGGAATAGATCTTCTGGCCCAGGGCGTTGTAAACGTACAAGGTGGTGTCCCCGGGAAGGGTGAGGACGTGGGTGAGGCGGCCTTCGGAATCATAGCCGTACAGGGTCATGCGGCCGTTGGATTGGATGGCGGAGGTCTTCTGCCCCCGGCTGTTGTAAGCGAAGCGAGTGGTATGTCCGAGCGGATCGGTGACGCTTTTCAATCGGTACGAAGCTTCGCGTTCCAGGTGGAAAAGGTGGCCGGTCTTATCCCGGATGTCGCAGGGTTCGAGCTCTTCCCCGCAGAATCCCTGCTGCATGGCCTGTCCCAGGGGGTCCACGACTTTCTTGAGCCTGCCTCCGCCCGTCTGGCCTTCGTATTCGAAGCGGGTTTTCCGGCCCAGGGGATCGGTCCTGGAGATGAGTTGGCCCAGGGCATTGAATTCCTGTCCGGCCACGGACCCGTCCGGATATCGGATTTCCACGGGATTGCCATTCCCGTCGCGGAACACCTTGGTGGTGTCTCCGGAAGCGTCGACGTATCCCAGGTGCCGGCCGGCGGCATCATACAGATTCTTGGTGGCGTTGCCCGCGGCATCGATCAGGGAGACCAAGCGATCCTTCTTGTCCAGGATCAGGCGGGTGGTGTCCCTGACCCCGTTCACAAAGCCCGCCAGCCGGCCGAGGGAATCGTACAGGTAACGGGTGGTGTCCCCCACCGGATTGACCAGGAGATTGACGCCACCGGTGGCATTATAGGCATAGATGAGGGTATCAGCCGCGCGGCCCACCTTCCGGGTCAACTGCCCTTGGCCGTCGTACAGGAAGGTCTCATGGGTCCCATCCGCATTGTCTTGTTGCTGCAGATGGCCCTTATCGGTGTACCCGTAGCGAATCGAGGTCCCTTCCGTGGCGTTGGAGTCCAGGGTCACCAGGTTGAGGGAATCGTAAGCATAGAGCTTGCGGGTGCTGTCCGGGAGGATTTCCGAAACCTTGTTCCCGGAAGCGTCATACGCGGCCTCATAGGCGAATCCGCGGCTGTCCTGCTTGAAAACGAGGTTGCCCCGGGCATCGTAGCGCGTGATCTCCCGGTTGCCGTTCCCGTCCACCTTGAGGGTGGGGAAACCGTGGGGATCGTAAAAGGAGGTGGCTTCCCGGCCGCCGGGATCCACTTCCACGAATAAGCGGTGCCCATAGTCGTGGATGTAGCTGGTCACGCCGCCCTGGGGATCGGTGTGTTCCATCAAGCGATCCTTCTGGTCGTACAGGTAGAAGCGGGCGTTTCCAAGGCCATCGGTCTTGGATGCCAGATTGTGATCTTCGAAATAGGTGAAATCGGTGGACGCGCCGGCCGCATCGGTGAAGCCGGCCAGGTCCCCCGCCCCATTGACGTCGAACGCCACCGTGCGCCCCAGGGAATCCTTCACGGAAGTCAATTCGCCGCTCGCATAGTGGAAGGTAAGCAAGGTGGCTCCCGCCGCGTTCTTCACCTTGTCGGCTTTGCCCGCGGCCGTGGTGTCCACAAACAACCCGAGACCGTCTTTGTTCACGATGGAAAGCACTTGGCCAGAGAGGGCGAAGGTCCATGTGGTATTATCCTTGCGGCGCATTTCGTACAGGGAGCCGGAGGCCCTCAGGGAGGCGGAGAACGCGGCGGGCCTGAGGTAAGTGCCGGAGGAATCGTGGAACACCTGCGCCAATTGATCGTCATCGTAAAAAGTGACCTTGGCCCCGCCGCCCTCTGCGAACAGCCTGCGGCCGAAGGCATGCTGCCAACCATAACCCATTTCCGAAGCGTACTGGCGCTGGCTGTTGTATCCGAAGGTGAACACGGCCGGAATGCCCTTGGAAGGCACCACCAATTCGGTATGATCGGACACGTATTGGCCGTTGGCGTGGTAGATGCGCGAATCGGCCCCGGAGCAGGCGCAGCCGGGCTTCTCATCGTTATTCTCATCCCCGCCGGTCTCATCCCCACCCGCATAGCGTCCGGAAATGATGTAGTCACCGCTTCCCGAGGCCGCATTCAAAAGGACGTACCCGGTGCCCGTCCATTGGTTGCGGGTCACTTGCGCTTTGGGGAGGATGGCGATTTTCCCCAGGCCCAGCGCATTGCAGATATCCGCCACGGCGTCGGCGTCCAGGAAGGCGAAAGAGGCGATCTTGGCATCGATGTTCGCGGCCGTCAGGGTATCCTTGGCGATGCCGGCCGCGGCGGCGAGTTGTAAAACCTTCACCGTGGAGATGAAGTCTTTCGAGTTCACAGACTCGCCGGATTGGTGCTCCAGGAAACTGCTCTGGGCGCCTATCAAGCGGTTGAACACCGTGCTGGCAACAGTAGCCGTCCCCAGGGGCACGATGCCCAGGTAGAAGCGTTCGGCGCTGAACACGGTGCCTTCCCGGGTCCAGGAGTTCGCCAAACCGAACAATCCGCCTACGACCATCTTGGTCGCACTGAATCCCGCGTGCACGCCGCCCACGTACCGGTAATTGAAATAGCCGGCCAGGCGTTCGGCACTGACGCCGAAATCATAGTAGTACTTCGCGCCCAGGAGATAGCGCCTTTGGGCGGTGAGGGCGCGCTCCGGCACCGCGCTGTCGTTCTGGAGACGGGAAAGGACCGCGATATGGTGGGTGAACGCCCCGGCGGAAATGCCGCCCTGGGCCAGCAAAAGAGCCGTTTCCGCCCCCGCCACGGCGGGGAACTTTTCGGTTTCCACGTTCAGGTGCTGGCCGGAAATGTCCAGCCGAACCTGCAGTTTCTGGCCGGCGCCGATCTCATCGCCCACCTGAACGATTTCCCCGTCGATACGGAGCTCAGGAAGCAGGCGGAGCAGATATGGCGGTACGTTTTCCAGGCCGTCATAGGATTCGATGAGGCGCGCGTCATTATCGGCCGCGGGACCATAGGTCAGCGTCACCGATCCGTATAGGGCTTCTTCCAGCGTCAGGATCCGGGAGAGAAGGGCGTCCCCGTCCTTGTCTTGCAGGGTGAGGACGACCTTTTTCCGGTAGGCTTCCGGAGCGGAGCGATACGATCCGATGGTGGAGACCAGGGTGGACCGGAGTCCATTGGGCAGATAGGGGCCTTCCAAGGGCACGATTTCGGAATGCAGGGGGATCTCGCCCAAGGCGTTGCAAATGATGTTAGCCCGTTTCATGAAAGCCCATAAGCTATCCTCGAAGTATTCCTGAGGACTGCGGACGTCCAGGCGGGAGACGTAGTCGTCGAAAGAGAAGGCGAGGCCGCCGTCCACACGGATGCCTGGCCTGGTAGCATGCGACTTGAAACCGGGATCCAGATCGATCCATTGCCGTTCACCTGAGCTGCCCGCGCGGCCGCGGTAGTCTTCATAGGGCACCTTGGCCGCAACCCAAACATGCTCGAAGCGGGCGAACCGGCGCGGCCCGTCCTGGATGATGGATCCGGGGATGCCGGCGGTGGCGAGGAGATAGCTCACCTTGTCCGGATTGTCGACGCCCAGGAATTGGGCCAACTCGGGGAACTCATTCTCGACCAGGCCATGTTCCAATTCGGACTCGTAGCCGGAAGCCCTCAAGGCATCGCGGAGCAGCATGGCCAGATCCCAATCGTTCCCCTTACCGTCCAGCAAGGTTCCCTTGGCCCCTTTGACGATGCCGTAATAGGGCTCGAACTCGAACTTATCGTAGATGGCCTTGAAGATCCGGGCCGCATCATACCCTTGTTCCTGCGCGAAGGCGGAAACGGAGGCATCGATGGCTTCGCCATAGGTCGGAGCCGGGGTCGGAGGCGGCAGCACCCCTCCCCCGCCCCCATCGGCCAAGCGCACCCATTCGATTTGGGCGGGGACCTCGGCCCGGGCCTGTCTGCGTAAGCCGTCGGGCTTAGCCTTGCCCGCGCCGGGAACCTGGAGATCGGATTGGATGCTCCGGAATTGTGGCTTGTAGTCCGCCGCCGCCGGCTTCCGATCCAGCTCCAGGGCCTTGACCATGCGCTTGAGGTCGCGTTTTCCGATGATCTCCCCGCGATCCCGTCCCAGCTTCAGGAAAGCCTTGATCATTTTCCTTTGCTGCCGGGAATACCGGAAACGCTTCCAGAACCCCACGCCGCGGTCGGATAGGGAGGCGATTTCCGCTTCCGATTCACGCTGGATGCCGGGCACCACCTGGGCGATGTTCGCGAGCTTCAGTTCCAGGGTTTTCCACTCTTCTTCATCAGTTTCCCCCGAGAGGCTCTGCACTTGCATGCGGCGGACCTGTTCGCGGAGTTCGTCGAAATGCCTGAAGCGGGCCTTGCGGACCTGCTCCTGGAAACGCCGCTTCAGCGCCGCATTGTCCGGCGCCTTCGGCCGAGGGCTTTCCTTCCCTGGACCGGGGCCGGATCCATTTCCGGCCGGATCCTCCTTCAAGGTTTGTTCAAGATAGGCCTCGGGATCCAAACGGGAACCAGCTTCCGATTTCCGCGCCTCCACGCCTTGGCGATAGGAGCGTTCGGCCTTTTCGCCGGCGATTGCGCGGGTGACCACGCCGGCATCCACGGCGGTGTAGATGAAGAATGGCAGGACGACCGCCGCCAACCACTTGGCGCGTCTGAACCGGTCTATCAGAAAAGGCTTCGGGGGGGAATTCTGCATCATAACCTGTACCTGTTTTCCATGTTCCGTGTATCGCATGTTCATGGCGCCTGGAAATAAACGGGGTTTTCCACGAAGGGCAGGAGCAAATCGTCCCCTGAGCTCAGCCCCACCCAGTCCAACAACGTCCCTCGCTCTCGGGCATGGATCCGGATGGTATGGCTGCCCGAACTCAGGCTCAGGGCGGTGGGGCTTGCGGCGACCGGCCCTTTCAGCCAATCCGTCTTCCAGAAATTCCCGAAGGACGCATGCCAGCTCACGGGGGTGCCATTGTCCACCTGGGCCCAGAAACTGTTGTCATGGACCTTGCCCAAGGCGCGGCCGAACAGGTAATAGCTGCCCGCCGCGACCACGCTCACGTTGAATTGCACGTAGCTCGAATCGGAAGGGTACAAGAGGCAAAGTTCCGTGGGCGTATCGTCCGTGGCCAGGGCCGTATCCGAGGGCAGGGCGGCGATGGCGGTATACGGGAAATCGGATCCGACCCGGCGGTTGAAATGTTCGGCCTCGTGGAAATGGGTCAAGCGATCCTGCTTTTCCGTCCTGGCGAAATTGTGCAGGGCCTTGAACGCGGAGGATTTGTTCTGGTAGATGCGCAGCAAGGCGATGCCGGCGGGATTTCCTCCCGTGGATCCCGCCCCGCCCAGGGAAGGCGTGACCGTGACGGAGGAGGCGTTGAGGCCGGGATTCGCCACCTTGCCGAACCTCAGGCCGTTCCGGTACAAGGCCACGCTGTCCGCCTCGAAGCTGACCACGAAATGGTGCCAGGCATGTTCCCGGGACACGGCATTGGAAAAGGAGGCGGTCGAATGGGAGGAGGTATTGGACTGATAGGCCCGGAGCTCTTGGTTAAGCAAGCGGATGGACCAGGCGGGCGTGGTCGGCGAGGTGGTCCGCGTAAAGGTGAGGATATCCAGGGTATCCGTCCTCAGGCTGTCCGTCTTGAGCCAGAATTCGAAGCTCAATCCCCGGGCGGGGTTCAAGGTCAGATTGGCCCCGCTGGAGGCCGTGGATACGGGCTTGAAGGTCAGACCGGTATCCGCGCTCCACATGGACGAAGAGGTGAGCGTGAGAGTGGCCGCGGACAGGGAGTCCTTGGTGGAAGCGCCCGTCCTTTCGCGGAAGGGATACCAGCTTTTCAGGAAGGTATGCACGGGCCCGTCGTCCAAGGTCCAATCCAGGAGCACGTCCTGGTAAGCCGTGGCTCCGCCCGGATCGGTGAGGGTGGCCCGCAAGGTGACCGTATCATGGAACCCGCCGGCCGGCGCCAGGTTCCACAAATCCTTGTTGGCTCCCTGGGTAACGGTGACATGCGAAGAGGTGCTCCAGCTCCAAGTCAGATTGGAGGCGGGTTCCTCCGCATCGTGGATATAGGCCGCCAGGTCCAAGCCGATGGTCTGGGCCGCGGCATGGGGTTCCACCTCGATGGCAGGCGCGATGGTGGGAGGCGTGTTCACGTCCGAAATGCGCACGTAGATGGTTTTGTTGAGGGTGGTATCGCCGTCGGACATGGCCAGGGTGAACTGGGTCGAGGATCCGTAGAACGGACCGGTGCCGGAAATCAGGCCGCCGGAGCGGGTCAGATAGCCGGGCAGTCCGGAGGTCTGGTAGGTGGGGACGTCATCGGGATCCCCTACCTGGATTTGGTAGCTGACGGGCGTACCCCCCACCCCGAAAATGGTGTCCGCGGAGACCAGATGCGGCGGATCGTTGACGGGCCGGACTATGATGCGGAGGGTATCCTCGATGCTGACCCCGGAGAGAGTGGCTTGGATCACCACGTCGCGGATACCGGAGAAATCGGCTTCGGGCTGGACGTAGAGTTTCTTGGAAGCGGTGATGGCCACGGCCAGGTTGGGCACGGAAGCGACCGCATAGGTCAGGCCCGAAGAAGGCGTGAAAAGGGACGCGACGTTCAGCGAGCTATCGGGGATGTCCTCGTACATCGGCAACGGCGTGGCCGCGCCGGTGAGCCGGAGCTCCGGCGCCAGGGAGAAGGCGATGGTGGTGTCGGCTACGTTTCCGGCGCTGTCCAAGGCCTTGATGCGGAAGGAATAATTGCCCATGGCCGAAACGGTGAGGCCGGCCGGGACCAGGCCGTTCAACCGGACCTCGGTGCGGCCGCTGTCCAGATGGCTGTCGGTGATGGCATAGGCGATGGTGACCGCGCTGTTGTAAAGATGGCCCGCGGTGATTCCGGAGACGGTGACAACGGGTTTCGTTTTATCGATGGTGAATGCCGAGGTATCGCGGAACACCCCGTACTTGGCGCTGGTCACCCGGGAAAGCAGGACATGGGAGCCCTCCGCGGAGACGCTATCCAAGGGGTCGATATCGTCTCCGGCCAGTTGCTTCCGGACCGCGGTTTGCGAACCCGCCTGGGTCAGCAACATCCCGGGAACCAGGGACAGGATCCTGCGGGTCCCGGTTTCCTTCAAGGCATCGGAAGCCGGCTCGAAAGCTTTGGAGGCGGTGTCGAAGGCGAAGTAGCGGGTGGTGGTGTCCTGCTGGAGGGTGCGCAGCAGTATCTTATCGCCGAATGAAACCGCGTCTTCCAAGCGTTGCACGGTTTCCGGAAGGTAATAGGTATTGGTCTCCTCGAACCGATCCAGGCGGAAGGCGATGGAGGGATTTCCCGTGGCGGCGAAAATGGACATTTCCATCCGTAAGGGGACCTTCCAGACGTAGCCGGCGGTGGATTGCGCCGCCTCCGTCCATTTGTCCACGTCCCAGAAAAATAAGCCGTATCTGGCCTTCGATTTCACGATTTTGATCCGCATGCTCAAGGGACCGACGGAAGGGAGGGTCGACATTACGGAATGGGCCTCGGAGACGGCATCGTTGGTCTTGAATCCCAAGCTGAGGGTGCGCGGTTCCACCGTGTATGCAGGCGTCCTCGTATCCGCCGCGCATCCGACATAGGCGGTGATCCGTTCCGTGCCCAGGGTGTCCTTGAAAGCGATGCGCACGAAGGCATTGGCCTTGCTTGGATCCTGGTTCAGGATGGAATATTCCGCGGTGAAATCGCTGACCGTGCTCTTCTTCTGGGTCAACCGCAAGCGTTCGAAGGAATCATCGGCGGCGGTCGTATCCGCTTCGATCAGGCCGTGGCGGACCCGGATCGCGCCGTCATCCACGCGCCAGAAGTCTCCGTTGAAGGACCCGTCCGCCTTCAAAGTCAGGCCCGGGCGCGGACCGATCGACAATACCCGCTTGGGCGGGGACCGGTCCGGATCGAGGCCGTTGTAAAAAGTGGATTGCAGGTAGGTTCCGGTCAGGAAATGCAGGGAACGGAGCGGAACCGAGATCGAGTTGGTCCCGAAAGACTTGATCAGGGCGTTCAGATGCGTTTCCGGCGCCAGGTTCATATACTCCGCATCGGACCCTTTCTGGTAGTCGGTATACTGCAGCCCGGAGTTCCAATGGAAAGAATACAGGGACACTTCGGCCGTGCCGTCGGACGCGAACACCCGGTAGGACTTGCCGTTGGAAGCGCCCTTGGCGAAGGCCTGGGGGGGATTGAAGAAAGGATCCGAGGTGATGCAAGTGAAAATGGGGTTATGGTTTTGCGAAAAGGACACGTGGAAGTGGCCCTGATTGGATTCCAGTTGCATCATTTGGGTGCTCTTGAGATTGTACACGCAAGCCTTGACGCTCCGCATGTCCGTGAATCCGACATCGTTCGCGCTGAAGAATCCCAGCAGCTCGATATCCGGTTCCGTGCCGCTGTTCCGAGAGGAAATCCCGTGCCACTTGAAGGCGGTATTGGGGGCCGCTGAGTCGTTCCAACCGATGATCAAATCCCTTTGGAAGGATACCGCGACGAATCCGTGATCCCAGAATCCGAACAGCCAGCCGTCATCGTATTGGAGATTGTAAAGCGGTCGATGGATCGGATTATCGTTGTTGGAACCATAGTCCACGGCAAAGCGCATCCAAAACGTTTTCCTGCGGGCATCGAAAAGGTATAGACCGGAGTCCGAGGAGACGACGAGGAGGGATTCCGGAAACGCCGCGGCGGATCCCCGGTTCCTGCCGACCGATTCCGCGGCCCAGGAAGCCATGCTGTCCGTTTGCGTTCCCGCCTCGAAGTAATGCCCGTTCGGGCCGAATCCGTAATAAGACGTATCGTCGGTATGCGACCAGGAGTCCCCGCGTGACAAGGAGGAAATCCAATCCCGGATCGAATCCGACCGCAAGGTATCCGTAAGCCCCGCCCAGGCGGTGGAATCGAAGGTGGCCGGGTTCTTGCGGCCGATGCGCGTGGCCAGTACGTCGTCGAGGTTCGATTCGATCCCGGGATGCACGGTGCGGTTGAAATGGCTCCCGGACACGGGAGGATTCAGTCTGGCATATTTCCCGGATTGCAGGTTGATGGTGAAGGCGAAGGTCGCGGTCGATGCGTTTCCCAGGCTGTCCGAGGCGTTCGCCAGCAATATATGGACGCCCTCCGCGATGTTCGTCCCGCTCCAGGCCTTCCCGTCCAGATGGATCGTCAAGACCGCTCCATTCGGGTCGAAGGCGCGCACGATCGGAAGAACAGTATGGTCCAGCACGTCCCCGTCGGAAAGATTGTCCACTTCGATCCTCGGGCCGGACTTGTCCAATCCGAATGCCATGGTTTGCGTATAGGAGCGGCCGTCCTTCAGGATTCCCGTCAGGGTGAGGACGTGGTTCCCTTCCAAGGACACCCACCCGCCGGCCCAGGGCACGCCGTCCAGCAGCACGGCGGGGAATCGAATCAGATTGGCATCCGGCCTGACGCTGATCAAGCGATCCGTCCCGTATACGCGGCCGTTCTGGACGCCCGTGACCACGAAGGGTTGCGGGGTGGCGGAGAAGAGATAGGAGAAGGTGGAAGGGTTCGCATCGTCCACGGCGGTCGTGCCGTTATGCCCGGAAACGTCCTGGGACGAAATGGAAACGGGAAGCGACAATCCCGCGAAGGCCTGGATGGTGTCCTGGTACAGTTTATAGCCCAAGCTGTCCTTGCGGAACACCGCGGTCCGGTTGGCCGCGTCCTGGGTGACCGAAACGCCGGACAGGGATTCCAGGGTATCGATCCAGATGTCCAGCAAGGAACCGGCGGAAACCAAGGATCCCGCTTTCGGTACGGTGCGCACGATCTGCGGGGCCGGGCTGGCCGTGATGCGGACCAGTTTCGAATCCAGGGTGAGGGTATCGGCCGGTCCGGCGCTCAACCACACCGCCCGGAAGGAGCCCGCGCTCGCGAAAGCATGCGATTCGCTTCTCGAAACCGACGCCCCGGCGGCCAGGGTCACACTCTCGTTATGCAAGGTATCCACGTCGCCGGTCCCCGACTTCTGCAACACAAGAAGCAGCCTAGTGGCGATGGAACCATTGCCGGCATTGGAGGCGCTCAAGGCGAACGCCAGGGCCTTGCCCGTGCGGAACAGTTCCACCTCTTCATAGGCTCCCAGATCTATCTTCCCTTTGACGTAGGCTTGCCCCGCCGCGACCGGGACCGAATAGGAAGTCGTATCCGTCTTCCCTGCCTGTTCGACCAGGATGAGAAGGGTTTGGCTCGACTTGACGGGAAATCCCAGGGGAAAGGAGAGTTGCGCCGAAGCCCCGATGGACAGCCCGGTCCGGTTGAACACTTCGAGAGTATCCGGGGAGGCGATGGCCAAGACCCTGGCGGAAACCTCCGAGGACGGATATGCGATCCCGGTATCCGCGAGGACGAGGGATCCGGTGAACTCCTTGCCCACCTGGAATTGGGGTTGGCCGGGGGCGATCGATGCGGCCACCTCGAGGGGCGGCAGGATGCGGAAAGACGGGCTGACGCCGATGCGGCTGGAATCCGCTCCGGAACCGTGGACCCAGGCTTCCAGGTTATATTCCCCGGGACCGATGACGGAAGGGTTCCACGCCGCGGTCAGGGTGTTCGCGGAGGGGCGGTTGATGGAGGGGGCCGCTCCGGTGGCGCGGACAATCCGCTTATAGGCGACGTGCAATCCCCATACGCCGACGCTGTCGTAGCCCAGGACCATGGGCGGACTGAAGGTGAAATCGCCGCGTCCGGCATAAGCGAGCGTCCGATAGGGAACCGAGGCTTCGGTCACGATGCAGTCTTCGTATCCGTCCCCGTTGAAGTCCGTGTTGTCCATGGACCCGATTTGGGTCCAGCCGGAAATGGAAGGGATGAATCCGTAGATCTTGTTTTTTTCGGTTCCCTGCAATTGCGGCGCGAATTCGCCGTTCCCGACGCCGGGCCAATAGGCCACGGTGGGAGGCACCTCGAAACGGGTGGTGAAGTCATCCTCAGTGCTTCCGGGATCCGCGCCATATAGGTTGAAGGCATAGTCCGAGAGCAAATCCTCCTTTCCGTCATTGTCGAAATCCCCTGCCGTGGCCCCGTTGCTCGCGCTGGGCCACATGTCGGTATTGCCATATCTGGGGGATGCCAGGCCATCGGGAAATTTCCAGACACCCATGGCCGAGCCGAAGGATTGGACCAGGACATCCTGCCGATTTCCGAGCGGCCTGAAAACGTCCCCACCCGAACCGTATCCTATATGCCCTGCGCCATAGCTCCCCGGAGTGAAACTGCCCGTCCCATCCCCGAGCAGCAATTGATTCCAAGCATAACCGGCCGGGCACACGGATATATCCAAATGGCCATCGCCATTGTAATCGGCGAGTTTCGGTTCCGAAATCGCGAGGGCGTCATAGAATTCACCCAATCCTTTGACCCAACTGTCCTTGAGCGTGATTGGAGACCCGAATATGGAGCCGGAGGTTCCAAAGCGCGCTTTGAGCGCGTTCTTTTCGGTATAGACGATATCGTCGTACCCGTCCTCATCGATATCCCCCGTTCCCACCCGCATGAAGCGAAGGCTGTCTCCCGCGAACTTTTGCAGAAAAACGGGTGCGCCCAGAGTATCGTTGAAGGCTCTCAGGTGGCGCAAATCCCCGAAGTTGTTGAGGGTGTAGATCTCATCGCCTACATAGTCGACGTCGGTGAACCGCTTTTCCGGATCGAAACTGAAATACAGCCGGTGGGTGGCCGAGGTGTCGAACCGGGCTCCCGTCATGGCCCATTGGATCCGGTATCCTTTCAAGTCCTTGCCTTCACGGATGGGCTTCACGTTCAAGGGGTAGACGTGGCCGGAATCCGCTCCCGATATCTGCATTACTTTGAATGATTTCCCGTTCACCTTGGCATCGCCGGGCAGGCGCAAGGAAGAAACGATGGCGGCATTCGAGAACCGGTATTCGCCGTAACGCCTGCCTTCCAGGGAATCCTTCAGGACGATGTCGAGGAATGCTTCGCGTCCGGCCTGGGTTCCCGCCTTTATTTCCGTGGAAGCCGCCGCCCGTACCAGGGAGATCAAGGAAGGATCCTGCCGGTTCCGCGCGAGAATGGAGAGGGACGTATCCACGTCATGGGCGATGGCCGAGGAGAGTTCGACCAAGGTCGATTCATTCCCGGCCTGCATGCGCCGGATTTGCGGCACGTTCTTGAAAAAGGCGGAAATGGGATTGTTTACGACGGCCAGCGGATAGGCTTTGGCATTGTCCTGCCCATTGCGATCGGTTTTGGAGACATAGGCCAGTTTCACGTTCAGGACCGCGCCGTCCAAGGATACCGGATTGCTCAAGGTGATCGAAGTCTGGTTGAAGCCGATGGAAGAGGCGATTTCCCCATGGTACAGGACTTGTCCCCCGGCGTCCGTGATGCCGATGTCCACTTGACCGCCGGCCTTATCATGCCATGGCAGATGGAATTGCGCCTGATACGAGTCCAAGGAAACGAGTTGCACATCGGTCAGGGAATCGGAGTACAGGGAAAGGTCCGGGTAAGGACAGCGCTTGCAAACGAGCGTGGCCGAATCCGCATCATTCTGCGGTTTGGCATCCCGGTAGGAACCGAAGGCCTTGAAGACATAACGCACCGTATCCAGGGTCATAGGCACCATCACGGTAACGACCTTTTGCGCGCCGGCGTCCAAGATTCCTTGCGGCAGGGAGAAATCCGAAACCACCGCTCCGTTTTTCCTTTCCAGGACCCGGGTGCGCACCTCGCCGATGAAATGATCCGACCTGTTGCGCAGCAGGAGGCGCGCCACGACGGAATCGTCCCGGGTTTCCGCGGAAAGGAGGGACAATTGCACGTCCAAATCCGTCTCCTTGGGGGCCAAGACCAAGGTGCTATCGGAGCCCGCCCCTTGATCCGGATCCAAAGCGACGGCCAGGGCCTCATCGTTTCCCAGGGAATACCCCAAGGCCTGGACCGTTCCCGTCAATTGATAATTGGCGATGCGCTCGGCGATGAACTGTTTCAACTCCGATTTCATGCGTTCCTTGGTTCCCGGAAAGTGGACGGATCCGCCCGTGATTCCCGTAATGGAATTCAATTGGCCGACTTTGAGTTCGCCGTTTCCCCAACTGTTGACCAGCAAGAAGGGATGGACGCCACGGTTCAGGCAGGAATCGGCGAACTCCTTGTGGTAAGGACTGGAATCGTCGGCGTTCGGGACGACCGCATCGTCATAGTTGTACTCTTCGCCCTGGCTGAGAGCGCTGAACATGGGTACGATGACCTTCAAGCTGTTTTCCCGCCAGGGGTAGGTGCTCGCCAAAAACGTCGCTGCCGGACCCCATTTGTAGGTGTGATCGGTTTCATCCAGGAGGTTTCGGATTTCCCCCTCGAAAATCCCTTCCGGGAAATCCCCATGGACGGCGCCTTCGTCATTCCGCTCCCTGAAATAAGGCGTACGGAAGGCGAAATTCACGGAATAGCCCTTGGCGGCGAATTCATTCTCCAGCTCGGGCATGAGCTCGTAATACAGCAAGCGCGTGCGGTACAAGGTTGCGGGCTCGTGGGTGTCCATGATGACGATGTCCACCCGGTTTTCGCCCACATGCGCGTTCTGCAAGGGCGCCACGCCGAAGCTCTGGGAGCGGACGCCGGATTTCGAAAGGGAAAAAGCGTACCTGTCCAAACGCGAAATCGGTTTCCCCAGGAAATCCTTGGCTTGCACGCGCAGCGAGAAATTCCCCGCGGTATCGATCCGCAGCGGTCCCGCAAGCAACCGCGAATGGAATCCGGTGACCACCCTCGTCATCGAGAACAGATTATCGCCTTCATTCGACTCCGCGATGTCCTCCTCCGGATCCAGGATCATCTTGAGCAAGTAGGCCTGCGCCGAATCGATGGGCGTCCAGGAAAAGGCCAGGGGGCGGGCGGAATTCCCGGTGGTGAAGGCCAGACTGGTATCCAATTGGAACAGCGTGTCCGCCGCGTCCCTGAGGATGACGACATGGATGGGCAATGTCTCGCCGGCCGACAGGCGCTGGGCAAGGATATTGAAATGCTCCCGCACGGCATGTCCCGCCACGATGAAGATGGGAGCCGGTTCTTCGGTGTTTTCGCGGAGGGTGAAATTGGTTCCGGAGGCATAGTCCAGGTTCTTCTGCGACCTGTTGTTGGTCTCGTCGCTTTCCTTGGAGGAATCCAGGGGATCGAGGATCAGGGAAACCAGGTAGGAGGAATCGGTTTCTGACAAGGCTTCGGGAAGCGTGAACCGGACGAGGAGGGAGCGCTCCCCGGAGGCGGCCAGGGTCGATTGGGTGGAATCCTGCAAGCGGATCTGGGCGTTCCCGGCATGCACGGTCAGGCGCGTCAGGAAGGAACCGGTGGACGCGGCGCCTTTGTTCGCGATCACGGCGCTGGCTTCGCAATCCGCCGAATCCCCGGCCGGGATGCACGCCGCAATCAAGCTGCCCTTGAAGGCGAGGTCCGGCCTGGCATAGACCGTGAAGTTCCGATCCAGGACGTTGTCGGATTCATTGGATTCCGAAACCAGGCCGCCCGCATCCAGGACCAATCGGGCCTGATAGTCCCCCGCGGGAAAGGCGCTCAGGAAGGTGAAATCGATGGGCATTCCGATGCCCGCCCTGGGGAAGATCTGCACTCCAAGGGTATCGAAACTCCCGCCGCTCCCTTTCACCAGGCAGACCACCTTGAACGGGTCGGTGACGGTCTTGCCCGTATTCACGAAATGGACCCGGATGGAAACGGTGTCCCCCGGTCCCGCGGAATCGGGAACGATACGGAGCGAATCGGCCGTGAAGCGGAAATCCGGAGCGGGATCGCATCTCAGGAAAACGCCCGGGATGGCCGTTTTGACGGAATCGCTCCCGGCCAGGTAGGCGAAGGTTCCCCCCACCCGGTACGTTCCGACCGAATCCGCATTCCCCAGGTTGAGCCGGAACCCTTGTTCCGCGCCTTTGACCATCGCCGCCGCAAGCAAGGTGTCCACGGAGCGCGGAGCTCCCGGCCCATTGGGCTGGAGCGTCACGTGAATCCGGATCTGGCCGGAGAAATCCGCATTGCGGGCCCGGAAAAGGGATTGCAGCAAAATCGACTGGCCGACGAGGACTTCGCCCTGGTTCCTGCCGGTTCCGTCCACCAATGCGAGGCTTTTAAGTTCGAGGTTGCCCGGGAGCCCGGCATGGACCAGCACCGCCAGCGCCGTGAGTTCCACGTCTCCTTGAATCGAACCATTGGCGAGTTGCTGCCTTTCCACGTGGGACCAGATGGCGTCGAATTCATTCCGGAACGCGCTTTCCGCCGCAAGCAGTCGCGAGACGCGGAGCAGAAACAGCATATCGGCCCGGGAAGCGGTCAGGCGGGAACCCAAGCCCGGCGACAACCATTGGAGACCCCGCTTTATTCTCGCGTCCCGGTCCGAAGCAACGGGCGCGTTCCGCAAGGCGTTCAAGGCCAGGACGGTCAGGCTCGGGCTGCCGGCGCGCGTTTTCTTTTCGCTCCACGATCCGTCCGGATTCTGCCCGAGGGCCAGCTCCGCGAGGACGGCTTCGGTATTCCGCCCCAGGGACGCCGCCGCGAGCGCGTAATGGGACAGGTCACGGGCGTTGCTGCGATACAGGCTGTCGTGGCCTTTCCGCTTCCCGTACCAGAGATCGAGTTGGTAGATCTCGGAGGAAAAGTTCGCTCCCAACCGCCGCTTGACCAAAAGCCTGCGGCTCAGCGCTTCCAGGCGGGTGCCGGTGATCGTTTCCAGCTCCGGGGACTGGGAGACAGCGAACGCGCTGTCCGCCTCCGCCAACGCCTCCAGGCGCAGTAGCTTGGCGTTTTCCACGGCGGGTCGCGCCGCCCGGAGGAAGTCCAGGCTCGCGGCTTGCTGAAAGGCCATGGCAGGCCAGGACAGCAGTCCGCACAAAACCGCATTTCGGAACAGAAGATTTCCCATGCGCACTCCACGGGTGTTGAAGGAACGGAATCCCGGCCTCATGGTGCGAGGCAGGTTTCAGGTTGTGTGTCGAGGTAGACCTGTACGGAAGCGGAAACGCTCTGGGTGCCGCCATTGTACATGCACTGACGCGTAATGGTGTTGAGGCCTTCCGACAGGCTTTCGGAGGTTCCCGTGCCCTGGACCACTCCGTCCACCGTCCAAGTCACGGAAACGGGCGAGGAGAACACTTCCAGGCTTTGCGTGGGATACTCGATGCTGACGACGGGAGGATCCATGCTCCGGGTGACGGTGACGGTATCATGGGTGGTGCCATGGGCGTTGGTCGCGCTGCGGATGATCCTGTTGGTCCCCACGGTCAGGGCTTGCGTCAAAAGGGTGGTTTGGGTGACCCCGTCCACCTTCCAGGCGACGGCCGTAGAGGTCTCGTGGATGATGGCTCCTTCGGATGGGTAGGTGATTTCCACCACCGGCGGGCTTCCGGACGAGCCGGTCCCCGTCCCCGCCGAAGGCCGGTACAGGTACACGCTCGAATCCGTCGCATTCACCAACACGAACACGTTGTACTTGGCCACGTACCGCCACCGCCCATAGGTTCCGGTTTCG
>DATENA010000089.1:0-14268 GCA_035275285.1 Fibrobacteria bacterium
CGCCGGCGCGGACGGGAAATCGGCGCGGAAAAAGGGATCCGGCCCTACAAGCCCCATTAATCGGGGGCGGCAAAGGCCTTGACTTTTCCGGGTTATTCCGGAACGACGATGTTGTGCTTTTTCGGCTTGGGATCGTCGAGCAGAACGTAGAGCAGGCCCACCGTGCCCGCGGCCACCACCGCGCCGCCGGTGACCCAATAAAAGGTCCTGGACTTGGCGGCGGGCCGGGCGACAGGCGCGGCCGGGACCGGGGCCGGAGCGGCCGCGACGGGCTTGGGAGCGGTGTCCACCGCCGGAGCCGACGGCTTGGCGACGTGGGGATGCTTGTTCTCGAACTCCTCCTGCACGTTGCGGAAGATGAGGTAAATCATGTCGCTGGCGTACATGTCCAGGATCTTGGCCGTGGGCTCGATATAGATGAGCTGGGCCATGTAATAGCGGCCCTTTTCCCGCGTGGCCGGCGTGGCCGCGTACATCACGCCCAGGTGCTTGAAGATGAACACGCTGTCCGCATGCGTGAGGGCCGTTTTCTTGCTTTTCAGGGCGCTCTCCATGACGCGGATGGCCTGATCGAAATCGCCGTCCAGGTAGGTCGCATGCAGCTTGGCCGTATCCATCGCGGTCCGGGTCGGAGCGGGCTTGGCCACGGCCGGCTTCGCCGGGGCGGGAGCGGTTGCCGGGGCCTTGGGAGCCGCGGCTGAAGCAGCCGGAGCGGCTGAAGCAGCCGGAGCGGCTCTGCCGTTTCCCGCCGGGGCCGGCTGCACGGGCTGTTTCGCGGGATCCCCCACGAATTCCTCGGGGGATTTGGCGAATGCGGACCCGGGGCCGGAAAGCAGCACGCCGGAAAAGAATAGGGCGGAACAGAAGACGCCGGAAAGCCGGGCGCCGGGGGAACGGATGCCGGAAAGCGGGGAAATCACCATGCTTGAAAAATAGTCATTCGGCGGAAACGGGAACGTGATCGCCGCCACATCGCGGCCGCCCGGAACCGGTTTTCAACGGACCCCGGAAGGCGCTTCGCCGGAGGCGTTGGTATCGGGCACGGCCGGGCCCTGCAGCAATTTGGAGAGGGTTTCCGCGGTCATGGCCGGATTGTGGGGCACCTGCATGGCCGCCGGCACCAGCAATGCGCTCCCGCCCGCCTCCGCCGCCGCGATGGGGAAATCCTCCGGACGCCCCTGGTGTTCGCGCGGTTGCAGCATGGGCATCAGGCTGGGGCCCATGAGCTTGAGCAGGGCCACGGGAAGCGAACTCGTGAATCCGTAATCCTTGGCCCCCTCGCCGTGCACGTGCGCGGTCAAGGTGCCGAAGAAGCGGTCCCCCAGGTAGAACACGAAGGTGGCCGTGCGGTTGACCGTGCGGGACTCCAGCAATTGCCCTCCCTTGCCGAACGTTTCGAACCGCTGATCCCCCGTCCCCGTCTTGCCGCCCAGGGGGATGTAGCCCCCTTCCTTCAGGGGAAAGGCCTTGTAGCCGCGCACGGCGGTCCCCTTCTCCACGATGTCCAGCAGGGAGGCCTTGATCCGGCGGCAGATCTCCGGATCGAGCAGGCGCTTGGACGACGTGTCCGCCCGGGAGAACACGGTTTCGTAAGGCGTGCCCTCCGCGAAGCGCATGCGATCGATGAGCACGGAGGGATACCGGACGCCGTCGTTGAGGATGATGCCCACGAGCTCGGCCAGGGCGTTGGGCCGGTCCGCGGAACTGCCGATGGAGGTGGCGTAGGAGGGCACCAGGGATCCGAAGGGGTAACCCAGACGTTGCCAGGCGCGATGGATTTCCAGGAAGGCTTCCAGCTCCATGATGCCGCGGATGCGCGAGTCCTGGGCTTGCTTGTGGCGCGTCTTGAACAGCCATTGGTAGGTCTCCTGGATCTGGAACCGGGAAGCGTCCTTGACCTGGCTCCAATTGGCCCCGGGATGCGTCCGCAGGAAACCCACCAGCCACATTTCCAGGGGGTGCACGCCGGCCACGTAGCCGAGATCCGCGAGCCCCAGGTTTTCCTTGAAATGGGTTTCGTACAGCTGGTTCAGTTGCTTCTGGGGAAACAGGGAATCCCCCAGTTGCTCGCGCAGGAACGCCGAAAAGGCGGCGGTGTCCGCCTTGGGTTCCAGGTAGAGGTAGGCCGTGGCCATGCGCCTAGGCGCGGGGCGGAATCCGTGGAAGAAGGTCTCCGTGATCTGCTTGGGATCCAGGCCGCGGTATTTGCGGTAGAAGCGGCCCAGGAAGAGCTGGCCTTCCTGTTCCGCGAACTTGGCCAGGTAAGCCTGGCGCTGCGCCGAAGAGGAATCGAGCAAGGTGGCTCGGGACACCGGCGCCTGGGCGATGTAATAGTAGACGATGTCGCGCATCAAGCGGATGAACACCAGGTTCACGGAATGGCGGAACCCTTCCTTCAGGGTCTGCACCCCGTTCTCATTGGCCTCGAAGTTCACGAAGGAATGGAGCCCGCCTCCGGTGAAGAATTTCTCCGCGGGGCTTCCGGAATATTTCCGTTCCATGGCCGCGTTCAGCATTTTCGCCAGCCCGCTGCTGTCGGGAACCGCGGCGGAATCCTTCGCGGCAGGGACCTTCGCCGCAGGGGCCGCATCCTGGACCGAGGCCATGTATCCGGCGGCCCAGCGCGTCAGGGGATCGGGCCCGCCGGCCCCCAGCTCCAGCAATTCCCTGCGGCTCTTGTCCAAGAGGCGCGCGCGCAGTTCCGTGATGATCTCCAGGTAATTGACCAGGGTGCGCAGCTTGGCGGTGGAGCCCAGGTCGAGCTTCACGCCTTCGTTGATGTTGAGGGGCTGCTCGTAATTGTCCGCCTGCACGCGCAGCAGGTTCCTGCCTTCCACCGTCTCGTACAGGGTGAAACTGTAGATGATCTTGGAAGGATCCCCTTTTTCCAGGAGGCGGAAGGCGTGCAGGCCCACGGAATCCACGTACGCGGGATCCGCCAGGCGCTTGAGGATCTGCACCACCGATTTCTGCGCCTTGCCGTCCAGGGTGGTGCCCACGGTGAGGTCGAGCCGGTCCAGATCGTACAGGCGCGGAAGCCCGAGCAGGGTGAGCAGGGTGGTCCGCACCGCGTTCACGTGCTTCCGTTCCACGAAGGCCGCGGGGAAGAAAGCCGCGGCCCGGCGCATCAGCTCGGGGCTGGAGCGCAGCGCCGCGTCCCGCAACTGGGGGCTGATGACGCCTTCCCGCCCGAGGATCTGCAGGTAGTTCTCGCTGATGGATTTCAGGGCGTCCCGGTGCTGCAACAGATAGGAGGTGGGGCGGCGATGGGCGATGAAGAGGTTGAGCACCTGGCGGTAGCCTTTGCCCATGGCGTCCATGTCCACGCCGGTGTCGATGCCCCGGGCCCCGGCCCCGGAACTGCGCGGGTGCTTGAGCAGGCGGTTGATGGAATCCAGGGACGCGCCGTACCAGGCGAGCAATCCGTCCGACAATCCGTTGACTTCGCCGTACCCGGGCAATGCGGCCAGGGGCACGGTGTTCACGTATTCCAGCAGGATGCGCCTGCGGGCTTCCGCGGTGTTCTCCCCGTTCTGGTAGGCGCGCAAGGCGGCGGAAATCATCTGCCGGTATTTTTCCGTGGGGCCGATGGTGCGCCCTTCCTCGGAATGCTTGTATTTCTCCAATTGGGTGGCCAGGGTGCTGCCGCCGGCCACGTTGCCCTCCTTCCCCAGTTTCTGCTTCGCCAATTCCATGCCCGCTTTGGCCATGCGCGACCATTCGACGGCCGGGTTGCGGTTGGGATAGGTCGAATCCAGCAGGGAGCGGTTCTCGATGAAGAGCAGGGTCTGCACCACCTGCCTGGGGATGGAATCGAAGGCTGGATAGACCTTCAGGGGATAGTTGACCGTGAACATGGACTGTCCGCGCTTGTCCAGGAGGTTCAGGCCCGCCTGGGTCTTCTCCGGATAGGTGGGATAGATTCCGCGCGCGGCGAAGTCCAGCATCCTGGGAGAGAAGCGCGCCTGGCTTTCCACCTGGAACCCATGCAGCCGCAACGCCGAAGTGAACTCGGGGATATGCAGGTAGCCGCGGCGATCATCCGTGGGCCCTTTGTCGGGGAAGCGGATCTTGCCGCTCGCGCCCGGTTCGGCGTTCCAGTACATCTGCCGGGCCAGGCGGCTGAAATAGCGGGCCTGGAAAGTGGAAGTGGCGGCCTCGTAGACGATGAGTCCCGCCGCCGCGATCCCCAGGATGAAGGCGGCCACGCCCAGGACCTTGAGAAGGCGGCGGACAAAGCGCCGCTTGAGCACTCTGTCGATGGCGGAGAAAGGATCGCCGAAGGAGTGGAACCGGTGCGCCGGAACGGGACGGATCGGCTCCCGGCCGGCGTTCGCTTCCGCACCGGCGGCCGTTGCGGCGGCCGCCGCGCTTGCAGCCGTTCCCGCCGCCCTTTCGCCCGCAGACCCGGTGCCCGCAATGGCCGGGCTTGTAGCCTCCGTGCCGGCAGCCGTGGCGCCCGCACCGATCGGATTCTCCTGCCCGTCCGCGGGCTTTATCATCGTTCCACCTTCACCGACGCTTCGTCGGCCTTCACCGACGCCTCGTCGGCCTTCACCGACGCCCTGTCGGCCCGCCATGAGGCGCGCCCAGGCATTTGGCATGCCGTTTGGGTTGGAGTATATTGTAGCATCTCCAACTTGAACGATGCGAAAACTTTCCCGACCCCGTCCTCACGGCCTCCGGCCCAGGCCCCTGGAAACGGAAACGGGCCGCGGCGCAGGGACCGGTCGCAGGCCGGCGGGAAACGGACGGTTGACGGTTTGCGGCTCGGGAGGATGATCATGGGCGGCCCTGGAAGGGATATCGGATGCGCCTATAAGATACGGTTTTGCCGCGCCCGTGAAAAGCCCTCATCCGCGGAAACTCCATGAAACCCGGCGCCTACCGGGAAGAAGAACAGGACGGCGGCACGCCCCAAGGCGTGCAGATCCTGGCTTTCCTGTGCGGGTTGGTGGTGGCCTATCTCGGCTTCAAATCCACCTGGCAGGACTTCTCCCGCATCCACAAATTGCATCACCTGGACCGTTTCGTGGAAACTTCCGGGAAATTCCTCCAAGTCAAGGTGCGGCGGGACTCCACGGGCGCCGCGGACGATTTCTATCCGGACGTGCTCTACGAATACTTCGTGGACGGGAAAAGCATCTGGGGATGGCGGCTGTCCTATGAGGAAGAACCCAAGCCCAAAGCCTACTGGGAGGGCCGCTTGGCGGGGTATGCCCAAGGCGCCGCGGTCCCGGTGTTCTACAGCGCGCAAACGCCCAAGGATTCCATCCTGGAGAAAAAGCACGACGGACTCTATCGCATCTGGCTGAAAATGAGCCTGGGGGCCGGATTCCTGTTCGCCGGCCTGGTGCTGGCCATGCTGCCGCTATCGGGTTGGATCCGGAAACCGTCCCCTAGAAAATGAATCCCGCCATGACGGCGAGGACGACGGTCTTGACGTCTTTCTGCTTGGACTTGTCCAAGGTTCTGTTGCCAAAATTGCAACGCAACTGGAACGATCCCAGGCCCCATTCCACCCCGCCTCCCAGGCACAGGCTCCAGTCCAGGACCTCCATGTCCTCCGGCTTGATGAGCGGCGGGGTTTCCTCCGGATTCACCACGCCGCCGCCCAGGATGTCGATGTACTCCGAATAGGATTTCCTGGAAAAGACATAGGCCACGGAAGGACCGCCGAAGAAAATCGGCATGACTTCGCTCCCGGTGGGCGCGGTCACCTTGATCATCAAAGGGATTTCCAGGGCGTGCATTTTGAGGGTGTTGACCTTGGTGCGGCCGTCCTCGTAAGTGCGGATGGCGCCGCTCTTGCTCACGTACAGGAGATCGGTTTCCAGCCCCAGGAAGGCGGGAAGGTGGAAAGCGAGGGTGAAGCCCGTGGTGGGCCAGATCTCGGTATCGAACTCCTTGACCTGATCGCCCCAGAACGACGCGGCCGTGATGCCGCCCACCAGACCCAAAGCGACCGTTTTGCGTTCCGCATGGACGTGGGTCAAGGAAACCGCGAGAAGGAATGCCGGCAGGGAGAGTCGGAGGAGGTTCGTCATCGGGGAATTATCCCAATAAGGAGACGTGGGAACAAGCGGGAAAGGGGGCGGGACGGAGCTTCCGGCGAAGCGACGCTCCCGTGCCGGGAACGGGCGCTCCCGTGCCGGGAGCGCTTGGCTTTTTTTGCCTGCTTGGCTTTTTGCCTGCCTGGCTGTTCCGGCCCGATTACAGGATCTTGACTTTCAATTCCTTGCCCAGGGCCTTGGCGACGCGCTCCAGGGTGGAAAGCTTGATGTCGTCGGCATGGTTTTCGATGCGGGAAATGGCGGTGCGTTTGGTCTTCAGGCGGCTGGCCAGTTCTTCCTGGGAAACGCCGGTGGACTCGCGGGCCTTGCGGAGCATTTCTCCCACGCGGGTTTCGCCGGACTTGGCCGCGGATTTCTTCGCGGATTTCCCGGCGCTCTTGCTTTTTTTCGCTTTTGCCATTTAAGGCCTCCTTCTGGTCGCTGGAATGGTGACCGGGACTCCGCCCGGACGATATGAGCCGGAATTCCCCACCTTCTGGAGAAGACCCTCTTCCGCCTCTACGTTAACTTATAGGTTAACCTCTGTCAAGGTTCGCGCCCGGCCGCGCGTTCCGAGAAAACCCGGATGTTACCGCGTGCGTCGCCCCCTCGCGCATCCGGGGCCGCCGCGGAAAAAGCTTGCGCCGGAAGCGGACAAGATACGGTAGCGGGGCCGCGCCCTCCCCCCGGACCCGCCGGAACCCGGGAGCGGACCGGAAGGGCGGTAAATATCGTAATTCCAGGCGGGGATTTCAACTCCTTCCTTCCGTGCGCGCGGGGACGGGCCTTTCCGGTCGCCGTGGGCCTGCCGGGTACGGTTCCTCCCGGGATACGGCCCCGGGGCTTTCCGGCCGGAAGTCCCGCTCGCGGATCAGGAGCCGATCCGGTCCCTTTCCAGGAAATCCGCTGCGGCTTGGAACGTAGCGGGAACGTGGCCCGGAAGGCGGCGGATGTTCTCGTGATAGGCGTCGAGGATCCATTCCTTCTGGGGAAAGAACGCTTCCTCCATTTCCGCCGGGGGCGTGATCCAATTGCGGGCTCCCACCACGGTGACGGGCGCGTCCAGCCTGCCGAAAACGGCTCCGCCGATCCGGGAAGCCATGGTGTGCAGGAAGGAGCCGCGCTCGCAGGCGTCCGAGGCCAGCAGCACCGCCCCCGTCTTGCGGGCCGATTCCAGGATGGGACCGTAGTCCAGGGGATTGACGAAGCGGGCGTCGATCACCTCGGCGGAGACCCCGAAGCCGCGCTCGAGCGCCTCGGCGGCCTCCAGGGCGCGGTATAAAGTAGATCCAATCGTTACAATAGTCACATCAGTCCCGGCGCGGCGCAGGGCGGGCGCGCCCATGTCCACTTCGTAATAGCCTTCCGGGACCCCTCCGGGGACGAACGGCTCGGGTTCGGCGTAGAGCCGCTGGCTTTCGAAGAACACCACGGGATCGGTCCCGCGCAAGGCCAGGTTGAGCATGCCCTTGGCGTCGTAGGGGGTGGCGGGGAACATCACCCGCAGTCCGGGAACGTGCGCGACCAGGGACGACCAGTCCTGGGAATGCTGGGCTCCGTATTTCGATCCCACCGACACCCTCAGCACCAGCGGCATGCGCAGCGTCCCGCCGGACATGGCCTGCCATTTGGCCATCTGGTTGAAGACCTCGTCGCCCGCGCGCCCGAGGAAATCGCAATACATGATCTCCGCCACCACCCTGCCGCCGCACAGGGCGTAGCCGACGGCGGTGCCGGCGATGGCGCCCTCCGAGATGGGCGCGTTGAAAAGCCGGTGGTACGGCAGGCATTCCGTCAGTCCGCGGTAGACGGAGAAGGCCCCGCCCCAATCGCGGTTCTCCTCCCCGTAGGCGATCATGGCGGGGTCCTCCCGGAAGCGGTGCAGCATGGCCTCGAACAGGGCGTCGGCATAGGTCACGGCGCGCGCCTTGGATGCCGGTTTCCCGTCCGCCGGCCCCGATCTGCTTTTCTCCCGGAGGGCGGCCAGGCGCGGGTTCAGGTCCGGCTCGATGGTAACCTCGGGGATGCCTTCCCCGGTGCGGTCGGCCCTTCCGAAGGAGAACATGAGCCCGCCGATGGCTTCGGCCGGCATGCGCGGGGAGGACCGCAGGGGGGCCGCATGCTCGAGCGTCCGGATCAACCTGGCCACCGCCCCCAGGCGCAGGGCCTCCAGGTCCCCGGCGGTGCAATGGCCGTTGGCGATCAGGTAGCCGCCGAAGGCGGCGATGGAGTCGGCCTGCTGCCAGCGCTCCACCTCGCGCCGATCGCGGTAGGAGGAGGCATCCGAAGGCGAATGCCCGGAGATGCGGTAGGTCACGGTGTCCAACAGGGCCGGGCCCCGGCCTTCCCGCAGCGTCCTCAACTTGCGTTCCACGGCGTCGGCCACGGCCAGGGGATGGTATCCGTCCACCCGCTCCGCGTGCATGTTCTCCGGGTTCACGCCCGCGCCCATGCGCGCCAGCACTCCGAAGCCCATGGTCTCGCCGAAGGTCTGGCCGCCCATCCCGTAGAAGTTGTTCATGAAATTGAAAAGGATGGGAGGCGATCCGCCCAGGGCGGGATTCCACAGGGTCCGGTATTGGTCCATCGCCGAGAAGACCATGGCCTCCCAGACCGGGCCGCATCCCGCGGAGGCGTCCCCGATGTTGGCGATCACCACGCCGCCCTTCCTGTTCACGCGCTTGTGCAGGGCCGCCCCCGCCGCGATGTCCGCCGAGCCGCCCACGATGGCGTTGTTGGGCATCACCCCGAGCGGGGGGAAGAAGGCGTGCATGGATCCGCCCATGCCCCG
The DNA here is from genome assembly GCA_035275285.1 of Fibrobacteria bacterium. Lineage (GTDB taxonomy): Bacteria > Fibrobacterota > Fibrobacteria > UBA11236 > UBA11236 > Chersky-265. Next base: position 8,845 of record DATENA010000089.1, read on the forward strand.
GTTGAAGCCCGCGTCCCGGCCCAGGATCTCCGCCAGCGTCCCGTACAGCACGTAGTCCAGGCCCAGTTCACCGGGGGTGGCGCGGCTGTAACGCTCCACGGCGCGCAGGGTGCGGCCGCCCCCGTAGCCCTCCAGCATGCCGGGGATGCACTCCTCCGGCAGCTTATCGAGGGCGGAAAGGCACTTGGCCAGGATCTCCCCGTGGCTGCGGTGGGATCCGAAGACCATGTCCTCCGCGCCCAGCGGCCAGGCCATGCCCACGGCGGCGGCCTCCTGGCCGATGGAAAGATGGCAGGGGCCCTTGTGTTCGCAGGCGATGCCCTCATAGCTCCCTTGCACCTTGATGCGCTGGAGCATGGTCTCGAACTCGCGGATGAGCACCATGTCCCTGTACATGCGCAGGAGCCCGGCCCGGCCGAAGCGGGCGGTTTCCTCGGCCGGGGAGGCCTGGTAGGCGTTCAGGGCCAGCCGGCCCAGTTCCAGGGTTCCGGGCTTCCGCACCTGGGCGGGCAGAATGGGCAGACTTTTGGGCATGGCGGGAAAAGGTAGCCATAAACGAAATGGCCGGGCGTGCAGCGCCCGGCCGTGCACGCCCCTGGAGCGCGTAGAGCGCCCGGGGATGCCGCCCGAAAAAAAAGCTAGAGGAGCACGGGGCGGGAGAACGTACGGCCCGCGCTTCGGGCGCGGAGGATGTGCAACCCGGAGCGGACCCCGCGGATGGCGATTTCCGCGCCGCCCACGGCGGCTTCCACGCCGCCCACGGAGCGGCCCTGGAAGTCCAGCAACTCCACGTTGTAGCGTTCACCGTCCGGAAAGCGGACCTTGAGCTTGTCCGCGAAGCGATCCGCGCGGAGCAGGTTCGCGTCCGCGGCGGAGGGCGGCATCTTGATCCCGACGGGAGCCTCGAAAGGCTGCGACGGGGAGATCTTGTTCAAGGTGTACCAGGTCTTGGCGTACCACAGGGTCTTGCCGTCCTGGGCCGTGACCGCGGGCAAGGCGGTGATGCCCACCACGTAACCGGTCTTCAGGCCTTCGATCTCCAGGAACACGCTTTTGCGATCCGGGGAAACCTGCGCCGCTTTGATGGTCCGGCTCTCGTTGGGCCCCTTGCCCGCGCCGTAGGCTTCCTCGGGCGTATTCTTCCATTGCTGCACGGTGTAGTTCGCGGCCACGCCGGCGGCGTCGCTCACCGGAAGGGTGAACTCCAGCTCCATGCCGTTGGCCCGCGACCGGGTCGCCAGGATTTCGAACGCGGCGGGCGCCCCTCCCTTGGGGATGAGCTTCTGCAACCCGAACCGCTTGCTGTTCCATCCCTGGTTGCTGTCGCCGCCGTTGCCGATGCCGCCGACGTAGATTTCGCCGTTGGCGCCGGTGCGGATGCGGTGGATGCCGCATTCCAGGCCGCCGGAAAAGGAAGTGACGCTGCCCTGGTACTCGCCGCCCACCATTTCCAGGAAGGCGCGGTAGATGCCGCCGCGGCCCACGTCCCCGTAGATGAACTGGCCTTTGAACGGCCCGGTCTGCATCAGGGCGGGTTCGGTGGGGCTGTCGTTGGCGTCCCTGTAAGGAGCCCAGATGGCCGGCGGGGTTACCGGGGTGGAGGGAGCCGCCTCGCCTTTGTTCCGGTATCCGTAGAACTTGCCTTTCTGGACGTGGATGAACGCGCTGGCGGGGCGCCAGCCGCCCTGGTTGTCCGTCACGAAGATCTCCCCGCCCGGGCCGATGGCGATGCCGTCCGGAGCGCGCAGGCCGGTGGCCTCGACGGTATAGTCGCCTCCCGTGATGGGCAGGCTCACGAGGGTGCCGCGGTCCTTGCCGAGCGGCTTTTCCGGCCAGCCCGACCCCTGCACGTTCGAGGCCAGGGCCATGTAGAGCTTGCCGTCCTTGTAGACCGGGCCGAAGGAGTATTCGAACCAGCCCATGTAGGAAGGCAGCTTGCCGATCTCCCGCTTTTCCTCGAACACGCCGTCTCCGTCCTTGTCCACCATCTTCACCACGCGATCGATGTCGCCCACGTAGATGTCGCCGTTGACCACGCACAGGCCTTGGGCATCCTTGAAGCCGGACGCGATTTCCTTGTAGGTGATCGCGCCGGTGGAGCTTCCCTTGGTGTTGGCTACGCGGTAGAGCCTGGTGGTGCCGCTGTATTCCTTGGTCACGATGATGCCGGCGGCATTTTTGGCGCTGGGACCGGACTCGCCGCGCCAGGTCAGGACCACCATGTCCCCATTGGGCAGGAAATCCATGCCCGAGACCATGGGCTCGAACCCGGCGGGCCGCAGGGACATGAGGGTGTAGCCCGGATGCAATCCCACTTCCGGGTACGGGTTCGCGAATCCCGGGGCCGCGCCAAGCGCCGCGCCGCATGCCAGCAGCAACATCATCTTCTTGTTCATCGTCTTCCCCCGTTTGAGAAATCCCCGGTGTCCGTGGCCATGTCCCTGTCCCAGGGTCTCCGGGAAACCGGTCCCTAAGATACTCCCGGAAGGGGGATTTTGTTCACAATCAGAGGGTTCGGATCCCGGACTCAAATTCCCAGACCTTGGCATCGGGCCTGGATGAATCCAATAAATACGGGACTAAAAGCGGTTTTAGGGGCGTTTTGGGAAGAAATCCCTGTTCACTGAAAGTGAACGAAAATTGCATTGTCCGATACGGCCGCCGGCGCTACATTTGCCCCAGTGTCGCCCATCATTCTCACGGATATTTACGCCTACCTGGACTACCGGAAGTTCCTCCAGGACTTGTACGCGGAAAAGAAGGCCAAGGGGAAATTCTTCTCCTACCGGTACCTGGCGCAGAAAACCGGCCTCAAATCCGCGGGATTCTTCACCTGGGTGCTGCAGGGAAAGCGCAATCTCAGCCCGCACCTGGTCCTGAAATTCGCCCAGGCCTTCAAGCTCAACCGGCAGGAAACCGGATACTTCGAATTGCTGGTGAGCTACAACCAGGCCCGCTCCCACGAGGAGCGGAAGCATTTTTTCGATCGGCTCATCTGCCTCAAGCGGACCTCGGCGAAACTGGTGGATTCCGATCAATACGAGTTCTACGAGAAATGGTACTATTCCGCCGTGCGCGAACTGATCGGCATCCAACCCTTCAAGGACGACTTCGCGAAGCTGGCGCGCACCGTGGTGCCCGCCATCACGGTTTCCGAGGCGAAGAAGGCGGTGGAGCTCCTGGACCGGCTCAGCCTCATCGTGCGGGACGAGGACGGGTACTACCAGCGCAAGGACTCGACCATTTCCACGGGCCAGTCCTGGAAGTCGCTGGCCATCGCCAACTTCCAGATCCAATCCTTCGATCTGGGGCGCCAGGCGCTCGACCGTTTCGGCAAGGCGGAGCGGGACATGTCCACCATGACCCTGAGCTGTTCCCAAGCCACCTTCGACGCCATCCGGGAACGGTTGAAAGCCTTGCGGCTGGAGTTCGCGGAAATGGCCAAGAACGATTCCGGGGCGGATCGCGTGCTGCAATGCAACTTCCAGGTGTTCCCCCTTTCCAAGCCCGTCGCTCCGGGCGGATCGGATAAATCCTGATGCGTCTCCGCACCCTGAAGGCGATTTCCGCCCTGGCCGTTTGCGGCTGCCTGGCGTCGGTCCTCGGATGCCTTTTCGAGGCTCCCGGGGAACCGGTCGCCCAGGGGGGCGGATCCTCCGAGACCACCAACGGCGTGGTCATGGGCTTCGTGACCCGGCCCGACGGCACGCCGGCGCAGAACGCCCGCGTGGTGTTGCGCCCGCGCAACTTCCTGAAGGACACGTCCCTGGCCCGGCCCAAAAGCGCGCGCCCCGGGAACGCCTCGCGCGCCCCGCGCCTGGCGGAAACGACCACGGACGGCCAGGGCCGCTATGCCATCGATTCGGTGGGGCCGGGCGACTATTACCTCGAGGCCAACGACCGGGACAGCCTGGCCACGGTGCGCGATTTCAGCGCCGGGGACCGCGATACCATCTTCCTGGACTCCATCCGGCTGCGGCCCACAGGCGTGGTGGTGGGGCACGTGAACGGGGATCTCACGGGCATCTCGGAGGCGGTGGTGCAGATCTACGGTCTGGACCGGGTCGCCAAGGTGGATTCGGCCACGGGCCAATTCTCCTTCCCGGACCTGCCGGAGGGATCCTATACCTTGCGGGCCTCGGTGCCGTCCTCGCCGGTGGAGGCCCGGGAAATCGCGGGAGTGGCGGCCCACAGTTCCGACACCAATTTCATCGACGATATGCACATCGCCTCCTTCGAAGAGGAGGACTACGCTTCCTGGGCCTACTCCCGCCGCATCCTCATCAACACCACCGCCTCGGGCGCGGACGTCAAGGGACCGGTGGCGGGCTTCCCCCTGCTTGTCCGCCTGACCAACGGCAACTTCGACTTCTCCCTCTCGGACGGCAGGGACGTCCGCTTCTCCGGCGGGGATGGGAAACGCCTGCGTTACCAGGTGGAGCGCTGGGACGCCGCGGCCCACCTGGCCGAGATCTGGGTCAAGGTGGACACCATCCACGGCAACAGCCGGTCGGACGCCATCACCATGCATTTCGGCAAAGCGGGCGCGCCCGATTGGTCGGACGATCGCCACGTCTTCGACAGCGCGGACGGGTACGGCGGGGTCTGGCACCTGGCGGAAGAAGCGGCCGACACCCTGACCAAGGGCCTGTACAAGGACGCTTCGCCGGCGGCCCAGAACGGGGACGACCGCATCCGCTCCACGTCCGTGCAGGGCATCATCGGCCCGGGCCACGGTTTCGACCTGGGCGACTACGTCAAATCGCAGCCGTCCTACACCCTGCGGCCGGCGCGGGAAATCGTCATCTCCGCCTGGTTCCGGGGAAAGGCCACGGGATCGTACGGGAGCACCGTCGCCAGCCTGGGCGATTCCTACGGCCTGCGCATCGTACCGAACGGCAGCGTGCTCCTGTTCGTCTACAAGGGGAACGCCTCCGGAGCCTGGACCAACCTCCTCACTTCCGGCGTGAACGTGCTCGATTCCGCCTGGCACCACCTGGCCGGGACCTATGACGGCTCCACCCTGCGGATCTACGTGGACGGCGTGGGCAAAGCCGCCATGGCCTGGTCCGCGCCCATCCCCTACACCCTGGGCCCGGATTTCTTCATCGGCCGGCACGGGACCAGCAAGCGGATATACGATTTCACCGGTTCCCTGGACGAAGTGGTGATCCTGAACCGGATCCGGGACGCGAACTGGATGAAGCTCTGCTTCGAAAGCCAGCGCCTCAACCCCACCCTGCTGGAATTCCAGACCCCTTAGAGCCCCTAACGGAATGGCTGCTTGGCCGCGGCCCGCTCGCACGGCCTCGCTCTTCGCCCCCATTCCGTTAGGGGCTACCAACTAACTCGCCACGGGCATGGGCACTAACTGCATTCCCGCTGCCTTGGCTTGACGCTTCAAATGGTTCATTTTCTTTTCCA
>DATENA010000090.1:0-32112 GCA_035275285.1 Fibrobacteria bacterium
GGCCATCTTGGCCCGATCGTCAATCGCAAAACCTTCGACATAGCGCTGCTATGCCTCAGGTTTTGCTCAATCCGATCGGGCCAATCTGACCCCCATCTGGGGGCTCCTTTGCTCCATTTATTTCTTAACGGACCCTAAGCAATCCGGAGAGCAGATCTGAAGATTACAAAGCCGGGAACAACCATCCGAACGGCAATGCATATATCTCATCCCCAAGGCTCCTGGCTTCCCGCCCTCCATACAAAATCACAGACCGAATCAGGCTTTTTTTTCTGCCCAAGGCGGATTTGAAGGCCCTGAGTCCTTCCGTTTCTTTTTGGCCGACCGTCCGGCCACTCTTGATTTCGATAGCGAGGATTCCATTATCCGCTTCAAGGATAAAGTCCACTTCCTCGCCTAGATGATTGCGCCAGTAATGGATTCGGCGTTTGACCGGATCAAGGCTTCTCCATGCCTGCAGGCTTTGGAATACGGCTTGCTCCAACCAAAACCCATAATCCGTCCTGGCCTTGAGAGTCTTTTCCGAATCGATTCCCGCCAACCATGCCGCCAGCCCGCAATCATTCCACAGGATTTTTTTGCCCTTGACCAAAGAGCTGACGGGATTGGTGCTGAAAACCGGTACTCTCGTGATCTGGTAGCCGATCTCCAGCAGATTCAAGTAGCGGTGAGCCGTAGGCTGGGGGATTCCCGAGTCTCGCGCAATTTCCGATTGGTTGAGAAGCTTGGCCGTTCGATTGGCCGCCAAGCGCATCATTCTTTGGAAGTTGCTTAAGCTGCCTACGTTCGCCATATCCCTGAGATCCCGTTCCAGATAAGTTTGCACGTACCCGGAAAACCAAAGATCCCTATCCTCGTTTTCCTCCAGGGCGACTGCCGATGGAAATCCGCCTTTCAAAAGCCAGGAAGGCCAGTCACCTTCGAGGGTCGGCCACTCCTTGACTTGGAAGTCGGGTTGGAAAAGGTTTTCGAGGGGTGCCAAGGCTACGGGAGAGCCGGAAACCCATTCGACGGGGCAAAACGGCGGCAACTCCAGATAAAGCGCTCTTCCCGCAAGGGACTCCGATACGCTGCTCATCAAGGCCAGATTTGCCGATCCTGTCAAAAGAATCATGCCGGGATGCCGCGATTCATCCACTTTTCGTTTGATGGCAAGCAGAATACCGGGTTCCCGTTGTACTTCATCAAGCGTGACCGGAATCTCTTCCAACAGGGAGTCCGGAATCATTTTCGCCTGCTCCAGGATTTCGAGCCGGTCCAGTGTGAAATAACGACGGGTCCGATCATGGAACAAATCCCGCACCAGGGTGGTTTTTCCCGTCTGGCGGGCTCCGGTCACAACCACTACCGGCATGACTTTCAGCCCCCGTTTCATCAGCGTCGACTGGAGCCGTGATTTAAGATTATTCATCGTGTGAATAAAATCTATTCATGTCATGAATATAATTTGAAATCAAGGGTGAATTCAAGAGGCGATTCCTTACATCTGCCCTAAAACTCCTTTCTTTGGAATTTGATGGGTTTTAGGGCCTGGAGGGTATTATGCACATAACACCCTCGGGTATTATGCACATAACACCCTCTAGCGTTGAGAATAATGATTAAAACCGTCCTGATTCCCGACACTTCCCGGGCGGCAAGCGGCGGACAATGGTCGCGGATCTCCAGATTGATATCGTAATAGTATGCGCGAAAACAGGACGACCCGGCCATGGAGGCGGAAGCGCCCGGCCGCGGGAAATGCAACAAGAGGAGAATGACCATGGTTCGCAAGCTGATGATATCGGGACTGGTAGGGATTGCGGCCGGCTTGGGGTTCGGCATGGATACGGATCGGGAAGCCCGGGAAGCGTGCCATCAGGGCGCCTTGAGCTCCGCGGTGGACAGCTATCATTTAAGGACGTTGGGACGCTGGGAAGAACATCTGACCGGAACGGAGAATACCGCGGGAGGCGCCTTCGACCGCAGCGCGGCCAGGGCGTCCGGATCCGCGCAGACGGCATATCCCGAAGCCTACCAACTGCGGCTCCTGGGCCGCGCGGAAGCCTGGGAGCCCGAGCGGATCCTCCCTGAAACCGCCCTGAACCACACGCCACCGGCGGCCTCGGCGTATGAAGCCGCGAGCAGGGACCAGTACCGGCTGCGCACCGAGGGCCGGTGGGAAGCGCATGATGCCGGATCGGACTATTGCGGTTTGGAGCCGATCGGGGCGGCGGACAGGCTCTGATATGGCTCCTCGCTCAGGAGTTTGCTTTGCAAACTCCACGCTCGTCGCATTTATAGGAGGGATATAGCTCCTCGCTCAGGAGTTTGCTTTGCAAACTCCACGCTCGTCGCGTTTGAGCCTACCGGTTCTGGGGATTTGACTTTTGAGCGATCCACCCCTTAAAATCATCCCGTTCGCTGATCGGATACTCTCAAAGGATTCGGCAATGGTCCCTCGCATCCTCCTGGCGCTTTTCTTCCTGGGTTGCTTTTGGTTGGAAACGCGTTCCAAAAGCCCGCGGGCGCCGTCGGTTCCGGTAAGCGGATCGCATCAGGTGAGGCAGAGCCTTCCGGATCGCCTCTTGATGACCGCTTTCGAGCGCGGCGGACGGTCCGCCTTGGAAAAGGCCGAGCGGCCCGGTTCCCCGCGGTAGAGCCTAGAGACGCACGGTCAATTTGCCGCAGATCGAGCGCGGCACTTCCTGCGGCACCCTGTTCTTCGGCTTGAACTCCGGATCCTGATCGTCGGCCAGGTTTTTCCCGTGGACGGACAGTTCGAAAGGGCCATGCACCCATGCGAGGCCCGCGTCATAGCCGTACCGTTCGGACACGGGCGGCTTGGAGAGGCGGTCCACATAGCAGCCGTACAGGTTCACTTGGAAGCCCGCGGGCAGGTCCATCATGGATTGCAGGGAGAATTGGTAAGCCGGGTCGTTCCATTCGCCGCGGGGATCGGTGAGGTCGGAATGCCCTTCCTTGACCCAGATGTCCCTTTCCAGGTAGGTATAGCCGCCGCGCAATCGCCACCAGGACGCCGCCTGCAGGCTGCCCGATAGTTCCGCCCCCCGGGAATCCCCTTCCAACCCGTTGAGGAACATTACGGTCAAGCTGGAGACGTCCGGCAGTTCCACCGACCGGAGATCGTCGTATTGGTTGTAAAAAGCGGCCAGGGACAGGGACAGGGCCTGGACGGGTTGCACGCGATAGCCCAGTTCATAGGCGATGAGCTTTTCGGATCCGAAGTCGGGGCTTCCGGCATACTTGAGCGTGCCGGCCTTGACGGGCGGCTGCGGCGCGTACAGTTCCACGTCGATGCGGCTGGGCGTGCGCACCGCGCGGGATACCGCCCCCCACACGGTTTGCCTTTCATCCGGGGTCCAGGCCGCGCGGGCGGCCGGTTGCACGTTGAACCCGGAGTAGTCCGCGCGTTCCAGCTTGGAGCCCAGGGTGAGCTTCAGGCGGTGGGAGATGAGGGTGATTTCATCCTGGGCGAAGGCGTTGAAGCGTTGCAAATCCTTCCGGGCCGGGAGAAAGGCCAGGTAGAGGATGTTCCCCACATCGTCCTGCATCAACCGGTATCCCGCCCCCCAGAGGACGTCCTGCCTTTCGCCCAGTTGGAACCGGTGGTGGATGTCGAAATCGTACGTCTTCAGCTCGTCGGTGAAATCGACGCCGGGGGCGATGGTGGCATTCCTCCATGTGCGGTCGAAATACGCTTGGGCCTGCAATTCGGAGGCGGAGGAGAAGGAATGCGTCCAGCGTCCGATGACGTTCTGGCCGTCGATATCCAGTTCGGCCGGGCCCGGTTGCTGGTACTCGTTGCCGTACATGTCCCCTTGCAAGGTGATCTTATCGGCGTCGGAATGTTCCCAGTCCATGCGGAAACCGCCCTGGTTGAGGCCCCAACCGGTTTGGCCGTCCTTCCCATTCGCGAGAACCGTGCTGTTCTGATCGATGCGCTGTCCGTATACCCTGTAAAAAGCGTTCCGGCCCGCTTTCCCGCCATAGCGCCCTTGGCCGAAATCGCGCAGGAAGTCGCCTCCGCCGCCGGCCGCCATGATCCCCTGGGTGCTTCGGGCGTCCTTGGTGACGATGTTGATCACCCCGTTGACGGCATTGCTGCCCCACAGCGTGCCGCCCGGCCCGCTGACCACCTCGATCCGGTCCACGTCTTCCAGGAGCACGTGCTGCGCGTCCCAGAACACCCCCGAGTACAGCGGGGTGTAGACGGTGCGGCCGTCGATCATCACCAGCAGCTTGTTGGCGGCGGTGCTGTTGAAACCGCGCGCGCTGATGGCCCACTCCCGCGCGTCCACCCGGGCCACTTGCAGGTTGGACGCGAGCCGCAGCGCCTCCGGAAGCGTCGCGGCCCCGGAGCGGCGGATGTCCTCCCCGGTGATGACCTGCACCGCCGAGGCGGCTTCGCTCAACTTCTCGGCATGGCGGGAGACGAGGGTCACTTCGACGTCCATCAGCTCTTCCAGGCTCATCTTCTTCATCGTGCCCGGAGAAAAGGGCGTCTCGTCCGCGCGGCCGAGGGACGCGCTCGCGATCAGGACGGCCGAGGCCAGGAGGGCGCGGCTTCCGGAAGTGGGCGCGCGGCCGTTTCCATGCATGAGTCAATCCCCCTTAGGCTCCGCGAAGACTTTATCATCCTAAAGCCCGCATCCGGATATCCAGGGGATTTGTCCGATTTTTGACCAGGCGGTTTCCAGGCGCCGCGTGCACGGACTTCCCGTCCCGGGGACACAGGGGTAAAGGGGGAAAAGGGCGCGCACAGGTTGTGCGTACCCTGTGGCCCTCCCGGGGGCGGATCTCAGGCCACGAAAGTGCCGAGCAGTTTGGCTTTGGCCGGATGCCTCAGCAGGGACAGCGCCTTGGCCTTGATTTGGCGCACGCGCTCCCGGGTCAGGTTCATCCTCGCCGCGATTTCCGTAAGCGGCACGGCATGGTCCGATCCGATGCCGTATGAGAGCCTCAATACATCGGCCCTGCGGCCGTCCAGGCCGTCCAGCAAATGCACCATGTTCTTGCGCGCCAGGAACGCGTCGGCATCGTCATCGGTGGCGACGCCGCTTCCGTCCTCCAGGGTTTCTTCCAGGCCGGGTCCGCCGTCCGGGCCGGGCGCGCTCATGGAGATCGACTTCACGGCCAATTGCTGGTACTCCGCCAATTTCGCGACGGAAATATCCAACGCGGACGCGAGTTCCTCGGAATTGGGAGTGCGGCCGAGCTTCTGTTCCAGCCTGTGTCCCGCTTTGGCGACGCGGCGCATGGCCTGGACGCGGCCGGGAGCGATCTTGAGAAAACGGGTCTGTTCCGAAATCGCCACGAGGATGCCCTGGCGGATCCACCACACCGCATAGGAGATGAAGCGGCAATCCTGCCTCGGGTCGAAGCGCTGCGCGGCCCGGATGAGTCCCAGGTTGCCCTCGTTGATCAGGTCCCCCATGGGCAGCCCCTGGTTCCGGTAATTGCGGCAGACGGACACGACGAACTTGAGGTTGGCGCTGACCAGGATGTTGACCGCCCGCTTATCGCCTTGCTGGATCCGTGAAGCGACGGCGCGCTCTTCTTCGTTGCCCAGTTTTTTCGAGTTCCGGATGGAATTCAGGTACAGGGTCTCGTTGGATTCCTCGCCCGTGAATTTCAGGGCCTTGCCGCGCGGATTCTCCCCCGCGGCGGGAAAGGCGAAGTCTTTTTCCAGGGGGGCGGCTTCGGGGGACGGGGAACGGCGAAGGGGTGGAAGGGCGGTTGGGTTTACATCTTGGTTAACTCGAATAAGACCTCCATAGCTACGGTGCTTTGTTTCCGGACCTTATCCAACCTAGTATATAAAAATGATATTGGTCGATCTTTCCGTGGTACCCCCCCTAATCCGCGCCGATCCCCCATGGTTACCATGTAATTTGGTCACTTGGTCCGGAGGTCAAACCGGTGTCTTCAGGAGGGTTTCCACTTTGCGGAGGAGGGCGCCGTTGTCGAAGGGCTTTTGCAGGATGAAATCCTGCGGGTCCCCGGAGGTGACCAGCTCCCGGGGGGAAAAATCGGTGAACCCCGTCACGAACAGGATCTTCGTGTCGGGTTGGAATGCGCGCACCAAGTTGGCCAGCTCCAGGCCGTTCATCCCCGGCATGCGCACGTCCGTGACCAGCAGATCGAACTCGTCCGGATGATTCCGGATCCACTCCCAGCATTCCTCTCCGGAGGAATTGGAGCGGACCCTGTACCCGTTCAACTCCAGGATGCCCGCCATCAACCTGCGGTTCGCCTGATCGTCATCGACCACCACGATGGCGGCCTTTTCCGTTTCCAAACCGGCCGGCTTCACTCTGGTCCCCCCGTTTCAGAAGCGGACGCGCTGCGCATCCGAAGGCGTCCCGTCGTTCCACTCGCGGCTTTCGTCCCGGGCCGAAGGGAAGAACAATTTGAACGCGGCCCCGTGCCCCGGTCGGCTGTCCACCAGGACATAGCCCCCGCTCTGGTTGACGATGCCGTACACCGTGGAAAGTCCAAGGCCGGAATTGTGGAACTCGCTCTTGGTGGTGAAATAGGGTTCGAAAATCCGGGATTGGATCCCCGTGTCCATGCCGATCCCCGTATCGGATACGATTATGCAGGCGAACCGATCGGATGCGGAGGGCCTGAGCGGGAAGTCCCCTCCCCCCGGATCCGGCGGTAGCGCCTCCGCCTCCTCGTGCCCGGGGAATCCCGTCCGGATGGTGAGCCTGCCGCCGGAGGGCATGGCATCATGGGCATTGTTGACCAGGTTCATGATCACGATCTCCAACTGCACCGGATCCACCTTGATGCTCAGAGGCCCGGCCCCGAGGGCCAGGACGAGGTCCGTCCCTTCGCCCATGGTCCTGCGCATCAGTGGTTCCATTTTAAGCAGGATGCCGTTGATATCGACTATTTTCGGAAAGAGCAATTGTTTCCTTCCGAACGCAAGCAATTCCCGCGTCAGAACCGCGGCCCGTTGCGCCGCCTTGTGGATTTCGCCCAGGCTCTCGCGATCGGAAGGCGACGCCGGATCCGCCTCCAGCAGCATTTCGCTGTAGCCCAGGATCGCGGACAGCATGTTGTTGAAGTCATGGGCGATGCCGCCGGCGAGCTTGCCGATGGACTCCAGTTTCTGGGCCTCGCGGAGTTCCGCTTCCCTGGAAAGCAAGGCCGCGTCCAGGCGCTTCTTTTCCGTGATATCCTCCACGATCCCGTCGATGACCCCGCCCCGGGACCGGGAAGGGCTGAAGACCTGGGTCAGGGAGACCCAGAGAAGGGCGCCGTCGGGATGGCGCAGGGCGAGTTCCGGGATGCTCACCCGCCCCGTGCGCTTCATTTCCCGGAAAATCCAGGCTTGATCTTCCGGATTCAGGAGCAGGTTCTGCATCCTGCAGGCCGAGGGATGGGGATGGCTCCCGAAGCGCAGGATGCGGTGGAAGGCCGGGTTGCCGTAGATGAGATGGCCGCGCGTGGTCACCCGGTACACGCCGATGTCCAGGCCGGTGAGCAACTCGTTCAGCTTCCGATCCAGCGCCGCCGCGCGCCGCCGCAGGCGGGCCTTTTCCAGGGAAGCGCGGACCGAGGCTGCCAGGCGCCCGAACTGCCTGGGCGACTTCAGGATGTAATCATCCGCGCCTTGCAGCAAGGCGTCCACGGCGATCTGCTCGGACCCCGAATCCGTGAACATGATGATGGGACATTCCGGCAGGCTTTCCTTGATGGAGGGGAACAGGTCGAGGCCCGTGGACCAATTAAGTTGGTAATCGGTGATGACGATGTCGAAACGGTGCTCCGCCAGGGCGCGGCGGAACCCTTCCGCGTCCGCGGCTTCCGCCGGCTCCAACGCCGGGAACTCGCGCCGCAGGGCCCTCAGGATCAAGGCGCGATCGTCGGGATTGTCGTCGATGATCAAGGCTCTGACGGAGCCTTTGGCCTTCGGGACCATGGTGGATGCCTTTGAATCGAAATGTCCCGACCCGACAAGGCCAGGGAAGCCGGGTGACGGACGGCCTGGGGCCCGGAAGGACCCTGTCAACCCGGCGACGCCGATCAAGTTAAACACAAAATCCCCCGGATTCAAATTAGTACAAACTGTAACACCTTACCTTTTCCCGTTGATCTTCCCCGCTCATCGGATCCCCGGGCGCCCGGGTGAAGGGGATGCTCTCCGGTCCGCCCGTTTCTCGCCGGGTATTCCGCCATCGACCGACGATGGCAGCGGCGCGGATCATCCATGCGCGGCGCGCATGCACCGTCCGCCGTTCCGGCGCGGACGTCTCTTCGACGGCGCTCTCCATCCGGGAAAATACCTTTTGGCGGGTCCGGATGCCGGGATGCATTTTCCCTAGCCGCGATTCCCCGGAGCCGGAAATCCGTCGATTCCGAAAGTACCGAATTCTACCTATTGGGGATGTGCATCGGTTCGGCACGGGAGATTAAGCCCCTTTTTGGTCCAGCAATTCCCTGACTTTCGATTGCAGATCCGCCTGTCCGAACGGCTTTTGCAGGAACTTGGCGGCCGGGTCGATGAGGCCGCCGGGCAGGAAGATGTTGTCGGTGTAGCCGGACATGAAGAGGATGCGGATGTCCGGATGCAGGGCCTTCAGGCGCTCGGACAGGGTCGCTCCGTTCATGTTGGGCATGACCACGTCGGTGAGGAGGAGATCGACGTTCCGGCATTTCTCCCCCAGGGTCAGCGCCGCGCTCCCGTCCTTGGCTTCCAGCACCGTATAGCCCTGGGCCGACAAGGTGCGCATGATGAATTTGCGCACGGTTTCCTCGTCTTCCACCAGCAGGATGGTCTCGTCCCGGAGCCCTTTCGCGGCGGTGGCATCGCCGGGGCCGGCGGATTCCGGATCTCCGCTCCGCTCGACGATGGGAAGGTAGATCTTGAACACGGACCCCTTGTCCGGTTCGCTGTCCACGGCGATCAGGCCGCCGCTTTGCTTGATGATCCCGTATGCGCTGGAAAGCCCCAGGCCGGTGCCCTTGCCCACCTCTTTGGTGGTGAAAAAAGGCTCGAAGATGCGCGCCTTGACTTCCGAGGACATGCCGGAGCCGGTGTCCCGGATCGCCAGCATCACGTGCGGTCTGGCTGCCGAGGCCCCCTGGCCCTTGTCCAGGACGACGTTCGAGGTTTCGAAGACGAGGCGGCCTCCATGCGGCATCGCGTCCCTGGCGTTGAGCACCAGGTTCAGGATGATCTGCTGGATCTGGCCCGGATCGGCCCTGACCATGCCCAAGGCGGGGTCCAGGGAGGATTCCAGGTGGATGTGCTCGCCGATGAGGCGGCGCAGCATGCGATCCATGTCCGCGACGGTTTCGTTCAGATCCAATATCGTCGGGGCAAGGATCTGCTTGCGGCTGTACGCCAGCAGTTGCTGCGTCAGGGACGCGGCGCGTTCCCCGGAGCGCTTGATCTCGCCCAGGTATTCCGCGAGATTGTCGTCGCCTTCGATCAGCCCCAGGGCCATTTCGCTATAGCCGTTGATGGCGGTCAGCAGGTTGTTGAAATCATGGGCGATGCCGCCCGCCAGCCTGCCCACGGCTTCCATTTTCTGGGCCTGCCGCAATTGCTCTTCGGTTTCCTTCAGATCGTTGATGTCGATGCAGCTGCCGATGAAGCCCAGGAAGGTCCCGTCCTCGGAGAACCGGGGAGTGCCCGTGTCCAGCAACCAGCGGTACTCCCCGTCATGGCGCCGATACCGGTATTCGAGCCGGAATCCGGAACGGGTCTCCAAGGCGAGTTGGAGGATATCCCGCCCCTTCGCGCGGTCTTCCGGATGGACTCCTTCCAAGGGGTCCCTGGCCGCCTCCGTGGCGGAGTCGTTGCCCGTGAAATCCAGCCAGGGTTTGTTCACGTAGGTGCAGGCGCCTTGCGCGTCCGTCATCCACATCAGCACGGGAGCGGAATCGGACATGGTGCGGAAGCGCCGTTCGCTCTCGGACAGGGCGCCTTCGAAGCGTTTGCGTTCCGTGATGTCGCGGCTGATCTTGGAAGCGCCGATGATGGTCCCGTGTTCATCCATGATGGGCGAAACCGTCAGGGAGATGTCTACCAGCCCGCCGTCCTTGCGTTTGAGCTCGGTTTCGTAATGCTCGACCCGTTCCCCCGCGCGGATGCGATCCAGGATGCCCGGTTCCTCGTCGTCCCGCCCCGGGGGGATGAGGATGTCTCCGATGCCGCGCCCGATGGCTTCCCCCGCCGCGTAGCCGAACATGCGTTCGGCGCTTTTGTTCCAGGAGGTGACGCGGCCGTCCAGGTCCGTGCCGATGATGGCGTCATGGGAGGATTCCACGATGGCGGTGAGGCGCATGCTCGCCTGGTTCAGCACCCGCAAATCCTGCACTTGGCGGCCCAATTCGGCCGTGGCCAGGCGCAGCGCCTCTTCGATCCGCTTGCGTTCCGCGACTTCGGCTTCCAGGGCGCTCGCCTTCTGCTGCAGGACGGCCACCGAACGCATGCGTTCGTCCGCCGGCGCGTGCTCGCGATAGGACTCCGCCGGAATGACCGCTCCATGTTCGCTACAGATGCCGGCGAAGAGCTTTCCATGGGACGAATCCCTGAATCCGTTGATAGGATAGGCGCAGAAAAGCGAAAAAGAGAACGTGTTGCCGAGTTTGTTCCACAACTGTTCCAGCTTCAAGGCGCCTTCCACGTTGTTTTCCGCCCAGAGCAGGGCCACCATTTCGCCGAAGGCCCGCAGGGCCGGCCGCCCCTGCGCGGTTTTCGCCACCATGCCTCCGATGGATTTCATGAAGCGGTCTTCGTCCGGCAATCCGGAGATCAGGAGCTTCGCCAGGGTTTCCCGGGCGTCCAGCATCAGGAGCTGCCCGCGGGAGATCACCTGCGCCACGTTGATGCCGTTGTCGGAGAGCATTTCCGCCAGCGCTTCCCGGTGCGCTTCCGTGGCCACGATCAGGGAGCCTTCGCCCGCCCCCAGGCCCGCCCCGATGAACGCGCATACGGATTGGAGCAGGACGGAATCGTCCTCGTAGAACTGCACGAAATGGCCGCTGTCGTTCGGTATCGGCCGGTGCCCGTTGGGAGCATATTGGGCGGGGGAGCTTTCCGATCCGGCCGCTCGGGGAGCGGCCAGGCCGGATTTCTGGGCATCTTTTTTGGTAAGCATCTTTTTCTGGGCCGTTCTGGTATCGATTCTAAACTAATAGCATCGCAGACCCTTAACAATGTGGTTGCGTCGATGCGGTTACGCGCAATTCCGGGGACAAAGCTCCCGTCCGCACGGCCGCGTCCCCTTTTTCCCCGAAAAGCGGAAACATGGGCAGAAATGGGAGGCGTTCCGGAGTGAAAATCCTTACCGGAGCATACCGGGGAATTTTATTTCTAAGGAACCCGCCCTTCGCGGCGGAGTCCCGCAACCATAGGGGGCGACATGGACCTGTTGCAAAAAGGCGCCCAAGCGCCTTTATTCACGTTACGTTCCACTCCGGATCAGGATCTGTCCCTCGAGGATTTCCGGGGAAAAAACCTGGTGCTCTGCTTCTATCCGGCCGACTGGAGCCCGGTATGCGGCGATGAGCTCGCTCTTTTCAACGAAGTGCTGCCCATGATCCGCAAACACGAGGCCGAATTCCTGGCCATCTCCGTCGACGGGGTCTGGTGCCACCAGGCTTTCAAAAAGGACAGGAAGCTGCGCTTCCCGCTGCTGGCGGACTTCGAGCCCAAGGGCGAGGCGTCCCGGAAATACGGGGCCTATCTGGAGAAGGAAGGGGAGAGCGCCCGGGCCCTGTTCGTCCTGGACGCGCAAGGCGTGATCCAATGGAGCTACCGTTCCCCGACGGGGATCAATCCCGGCGCGGACGGGATCCTGGAAGCGCTGGAATCGTTGTCGGCCAAAGAGGAGGCGGTATGATCGGCGAAGCCGGGCTGAAGGTTCCCACCGGGCCTTCGGATCACGCGCAAGGACCGGCCCATGCCCCCGTGGAACTGGTCGAATACGGGGACTACCAATGCCCGTCCTGCGGCAAAGGCTATCCCATCGTCAAGCGGGTGCAGCGGAGCATGAACGGGGTCCTCAGGTTCGCGTTCCGGAACTTCCCGTTGACGCAACAGCATCCCGACGCCCTGAACGCGGCCAAGGCAGCCGAGGCGGCCGGCATGCAGGGGCGGTACTGGCAGATGCATGACCTGCTGTTCGAGAACCAGGAATACCTGGACTATGAGAGCCTGCTGCAATACGCGGTGGAATTGCGCATCGACGTGAACAGGTTCGCGCGCGATTTCCGCAGTCCCAAGGTGGAAAAGAAAATCCTCTCGGATTTCGAGAGCGGCGTGCG
The DNA here is from genome assembly GCA_035275285.1 of Fibrobacteria bacterium. Taxonomy (GTDB): domain Bacteria; phylum Fibrobacterota; class Fibrobacteria; order UBA11236; family UBA11236; genus Chersky-265. The sequence goes on from DATENA010000090.1 coordinate 12,289, forward strand.
TTCCGGGGTGAACGGAACGCCTACTTTTTTCATCAACGGATTCCGCTATGACGGGGATTGGTCGTATTATTCCCTGATGCAGGCCCTGCAGGCCGTGGCGGCGGAGACCCAGCCGGTCTGAATCCGGACGGGTTCACATCCGGCAGCCGGTGCGGAACGAGATACGGCGGGGGGTGCCCACCTCGACGTTGGTTCCGGTGGTCCGGCAGGGAAGAGGAGATCATGATCAGGATGAGCAGCACCAGGAACACGTCCACCAGGGGCGTGATATTGATCGACGTGATCCCGTCCTCATCGTCCGAACGGGCGGCTGCCATCAGAACATCTCCTTGGCCACCGCCTGGAGGCTGCGGGCCAGGAGCAGGTTGCGCAATTCGCCCAGGCCGGCCTTGGAAACGGAAAGCCCCCGTTCCTGGCGGAGCGGGGGCTTTCATTCGGTCTGTTTTGTTCCGCCGCCGGCTTGGCCGGCTTCCGCGGCTCAGTTCCGGACCACCTTGAGGACCTGGGAGCCTTCTGCGGTACCTACGCGCAGGAAGTATACGCCCGCCTCGCGGACCTCGGCGAAAGCCACCGGAGCGGGGCCTTGGGACGAACGGGACGCCAGGGGACGCCCCGCCAGATCGCGCACTTCCACGGTGAAGCGCCCGGCCGTGGCCACGGAGACGGACAGCCCGTCGACCTGGGAGATGTCCACGCGGGGGGCCTGCCGGGAAGGCGATCCCGGGCGCGCGCCCTGATCGGCGATGGAGGTGGCGCCTTCCAGCTTGGGCAAGGCGGGACGGCAATCGCCCTTATATTCGATGCGGATGAGGCCGGTGTTCTTCTCGCTGGCGCGCCAGACCCCGCCATAGTTGTTCACGTACAGAGCGCCGTCCGGTCCGGATTGGATGTCCAGGGGACTGTGCAGGGAAATGCCCGGAATGAATTCTTCCCCGGTCACCTTCTTGCCGGCATCGTCCAAGGTCAGCGCCTTGATCTTGTTGTTGTCCCCGTTGAAGTCCGAGACGAACCACTTGCGCTGGAAATGCGGAGGCCATTTGATGGAGGAAACGAGATCGCCGTCATACCGGTACAATGGGCCCGTGATCGCGCAGGACTTCTTGTACGGGTAGAGGGGAGCCACGGCGGGCGGCAGGGTTTTGAGGCCGGGGGTATTCCCGTCCCAGTTGGTGTTGTCCGGGATGACCGGGCCGGCCGGATCGATGCCGGCCTTCATGCGGGTGTCTCCGGAGAAGAAAGGGTAGCCGTAATTGCCTGCTTCCTGGGCCAGATCGTATTCCTCGGTCTTTTCCACGGAGCCGGAGCCGTTCATGGGCTGGCCGTCCATGTTCGTGTTGTCGGGACCCACGTCCCCCCACAGGGCCCAGCGCCGGGCCGGATCCAGGGTGAGGGTATAGGGGTTGCGGGTGCCCATGATGTAGATCTCGGGTTTGGTCGAAGCCGTGCCGGCCTTGTAAAGATTGCCTTCCGGAATGGAGTACAGTTTGCCGTCCGCGCCGGCGGTGGCGAGAGGATGGATGCGGAGGATCTTGCCGCGCAGATCGTTGGTATTGGCCGAGCTCCAGACCGGGAAATCCCCGTTGTAATAATCGTTGCCCGTGGTGATCCACAAATCCCCGAAGTTGTCGAATTGCAAGGCTCCGCCCGGATGCTTGGATCCGCCGTGGATGGGGATCTTGATCACGACGGCTTCCGAGGCCAGGTTCAATTGGTCATGGGCCGCGTTCAAGGTGAAACGGGAGACGCGCCAGTTCTTTTCGGCGGTCGAGATGAAGGTGTAATAGATGTAGACCTGGTGGTTGGATTTGAAGGCGGGATCCAAGGCGATGCCGAGCACGCCGTCCGAAGAAACGGACTGGTTGATGTTCAGGGTGAACGTGGCGAGCGTGATGACCCTGCCCGTTTTGGAATCGAACTTCCGGACCTTGCCCAGGCGTTCGGTGAAGTACACGTCCACCTTGCCCTTGGCGTCCTCGCCCGGAGCGGCGAGCAGATCGAACGCCATCTTCATGGGCTCGGCCGCCTGATCGGTCTCGCGCGTCGCGATCGGGACCACGTTGAAATCCGTGGCCGCGATGTCTTTGCAGTTTTCCCAGGTGAAAGCGGCATGCGAAGCCGTGGCTGCCAGTCCGGCCGCGAGGAACGCGAATGCTGCGGTTTTGCTTTTCGGTATCATTTTTCCCACCCTCCGTTAGCGGACGCCCTTAAACCCATCCACCGATGCGTTGGCGCTTATCCAAGTCCAATTATAATAAGTCCAAATTGAGGATAAACCATGCCGAAAGACCCTGGATCTTTTCACACTCGAAAATAAAATATCGAGGGAAGAAAAAATAGCGTCGGCGTAAAGTCCGTGAAAATGCGTCGATACCGCAAAAAACCGCTTTTCCGGGGCGATCCGGAAGGCCGGCGCGGCGGGGCAAGGCGCTGAAGCGTCCACGCACCTGCCATAGGCTTCCTACCGGGGGAGTTTGCCGCCATGGGATGGATCCGGAACGGTATTTTCTACGTAGATCCCACGCATGCCTCCAATCCTGCCGACCCCGTGAAAATCGATCCGACCCTGTGGACGGGAATGCGCCTGGCCTTGGCCGGCCTGCTTTTCCTGGCCGGGCTGCTGGCGGTGTGCAAACCGCCTTCCTATTCCTTCTGGAAGCTTTCCATCGTCGTCATGGAAGGCGGGCATTTCCTCGTCCCGCCCTGCCTGCTGCTCGGCTTCCTGGCTTTCCGCGCCGGCGGATCGGGAACGGCGGCCGCGGTCCTGTTCCTGGGCGCCGCATTGCTGTATGCGACCACGGCCTGGCGCGCCATGCGGGTCGCCCGCGTGCTTGAACGTGAATTCGGGGCCGCATGGCCCGCGCCCAAAGCCCCCGCGGGCGGGTTCCAGCGCGCCGCGGTCCTGTCCTTCGCCGATCTCTTCACGGGCATTCCCCGAGGGGATGCCGTTTTCAGGACCCTGGTGTACAAGGAAAGGGACGGCCGCGGCCTGAAACTGGATTTCTACGCCCCGCGGAAACGGATGGCCTCGGCGTCCCCGTCCGCAAACGGATCCGCCGCGACGGACCCGCGCCCGGCGGCTTGCATCGTGGTCGTGCATGGCGGGGGCTGGGACGGAGGCGCCCGCTCCCAATTGGCTCCCTTGAACGGCTTTCTGGCGGCGGAGGGCTATGCGGTGGCCACCCTGGAATACCGCCTCGCGCCCCGACACCGGTATCCCGCGCCCATGGAGGACGTCGCCGACGCCCTGGCCTATCTGCGCGCCCATGCCGCGGAGCTCGGGATCGACGCCTCGCGCTTCGTGCTCCTGGGCCGTTCGGCCGGAGGGCAGATCGCCCTGAACGCGGCCTACACCTTCAAGGATCCCTCCATCAAAGGCGTGATCGGCTTCTACGCCCCGGCGGACATGGTGTTCGGATACGGCCTGCCCACCCATCCCCTGATCATGGACTCGCGCCTGCTCATGAAGCAATACCTGGGCGGGAGCTATCCGGAGCGTCCGGAAGCGTACGTGGCCTCCTCCCCGGTGGAACATCTCGCCGCCGACAGCCCGCCTACCTTGCTCCTGCATGGCCGGCCGGACGTGCTGGTCTCTTTCCGGCATACCGTGCATATGCGCGAGAAGATGCGGGCCCTGGGCCTGCGTTGTTTCGTGGTGGACCTGCCCTGGGGCGCGCATGGGTTCGACTTCGTGTTCCGCGGGCCCGCATCCCAGATCAGCCTGTATTTCATCGAACGCTTCCTGGCGGAGGTGGCGCCGTGAGACCCCGTCCGTTTCTCCTTGGATTTTTTTAGTTTTCAGCGCCGGACAGCAATAGGAAATGACGAACTTCCATCCGTATCCCGACTCCGTGCGTATCTCATCCCAGGAAGGTTCATGGATACGGCCACGTTACATCTCCCCGGTTCCGGGATCGGGAACCCCGGGCATCCCTTCCCCGTGCCGGCATGGGTTCCCGAAATGACGCCGCCTCCGGAAATCCCCGCTTTGATGCAACGCATCGCCCTGCGGGATTCCAAGGCCCTCACGGACCTGTACGGCAGGTTTTCCAAGGTCCTCTACAATACCATCTTCGCCATCGTGAAGCGGAAAGAGGACGCGGAAGAGATCCTCTGCGAGATCTTCCACCAGGTCTGGGAAAAAGCCCCCGCCTACGATATCTCCAAAGGGTCCGTCTACACCTGGCTGTTGGCCATGGCCCGCAACCGCGCCATCGATCGCATCCGCTCCAAGGGCTTCAAGGACTCCAAGGCCGATGCGGGCCTGGAGGTGGACGATCTCGCCGGGCCGGATCATTGCAATCAGCTCGACCAGGTGGTGCTGTCCGAACGGGCCGCCCTGATCCAATCGGCGCTGGAAAAGATTTCCCCGGACCAGCGGTGCGTTCTGGAGATCGCCTATTTCGAAGGCCGTACCCAGACCGAGATCGCCGCCAAGCTGGGAGTGCCCCTGGGCACGGTCAAGTCGCGCGTGCGCGACGGCATGAAGGCCCTGCAAGGCCTTCTGAAGGATTTGCTCTGATGGCCATGGATAGACAGGAATTCCTCGATCTCTGCCCGGTCCATGCCCTGGGTTTGCTGGACGGGGAGGATCTCGCCCGCTTCCGGGAGGCGCTCGGCAAAGCGCAGGCCTCCGCCGATCGGGAGTTGTTGGCCGCGCATCGCGATGCCGTCAACGCCGCCGCCAACCTGTCCCTGGCCGCGCCCGAGGCGCCGCTTTCCCCGCGCGTGCTGGGCAGGCTCATGGCCCGCGTGGAAGGTCCGGCCGCGCCGGCTCCGTCGGCCCCCGGTACCGGTTCCTTTCCCGCCAGGCCCCGCATCGCCTGGATCCTGCCCTTCCGCATCGCCGCCGCCGTCGCGGCCGGCCTGACCCTGGTCGCCGCCGGCCTGTTTTCCTATGCCGCTTCCCTGCGGGAAAACCTGGGCCGGGCCGCGGCCGTCGTGGCGGAAAGCCGCGGTCGCATCCAAGCCTTGGAAGATTCCCTGGCCCAGAAGAACGCCATGCTGGACGTCCTCAAATCCGCCGACATGCAGATGGTGGTGCTGGCCGGCCAGGAAGCCGATCCCGCCGGGTACGGGAAGATCATCTGGGATCCCGCGCGCAAGAAGGCCATTCTGCACATCTCCAACCTGCCCGTGCTGCCCGCGGACAAGGATTACCAGCTCTGGGTCATCCGGGACAAGCAACCCGTGGATGCGGGCGTATTCCAGGTGAAGGGGAACCGGGAAGGCGGGGAACTGTACAAGATCGATCGACTGGTCGAGTCGGACAAGAGCCGCATCAACGCTTTCGCCATCACGCTCGAACCCAAGGGCGGATTGCCCCAGCCTTCGGGCAAGATGTACCTGCTCGGCAGTATTTAGCGCCGGTCCGCCCGGGCCGCGTCCCAGCCGGCGCGCACCCTCAGCTTGATGGCCTTCTCCGGGCATACGTCCACGCAATAGCCGCATGCCTGGCAGGCGTCCGCCCGCACCGCGTGGGCCTGCCTGTTCCCGTGGGCGAAGGCTTTCAGCTTCGCGAAAAAAGACAACCCCGCCTTCTCCTCCGCCGTCAGCGGCGAAATCCCGAATACGCCGAAGGGACAGGCCGTGACGCAGGGCCCCTTGGCCTCGCAACGGGAACGATCGATGACGGGTTCGAACTTCCCCGCGGGTTGCTTGCAATGGGTCTCGTCCGGCTTGGGCATGGATCCGTCCTTGGGGAAGTGTCCTTATGCTAACAAAATACCCGCGCCGGGAAAAGAAATTCGCATTTTTCGGAACCGGATTTCCGGGAGGAGAAACGATGAGGGCGGAACCCATGCGCGCCGAAGCGGTCCGGAAGCGATTGCAGGCCCTGGGCAGCCGGGAAGCCGAAGCCCTTGCGCGCCGTTTCTTCAAAACCGGCCCGGGCGAGTACGGGGAAGGCGATCGCTTCCGCGGGATCAAGGTCCCCATCGTCCGCAGGGTGGCGTCGGAATGCCGCGGGCTTTCCTTCGTGGAGGCCAAGCGCCTGCTGGCCTCTCCTTTCCATGAGGATCGCCTGGCCGCGCTCGACATCCTGGCCTGGCAGTTCAAGCGCGGGGACGAGGCCCTGCGTGGGAGGATTTACCGCCTTTACCTGGGCGGCGCCCGTTGGATCAACAACTGGGATCTGGTGGACGCTTCCGCGCCGCAAATCCTGGGCGCCTACCTGGAAGGGAAGGACAAAGCCCCATTGTACAAGCTGGCGCGATCCGGAAACCTGTGGGAGCGCCGCATGGCCATGCTCGCCACCCTTTGGTACATCCGCAAAAAGGATTTCGCCGACGCCCTGCGCATCGCGCGCCTGTTGGTGGCGTCCCGGGAAGACCTGTTGCACAAGGCCGTGGGTTGGATGCTGCGCGAGGTGGGGAAGCGGGACCGCGCCGCGGAGGAAGCCTTTCTGGCCCGCCATTGCCGGACCATGCCGCGCACCATGCTGCGCTATGCCATCGAGCATTTCCCCGAATCCCTCCGGCAGGCTTATCTTAAAGGGGCGAAGTAGGATCCGAGAGGCTGCCGCAAGGGCCGTTCAGAAGCAATTGGTGGCGAGATCGTCCCCGGAAGCCTCGTCCGCTTGCGGGACTCCGGCGGAGTCCGCGGCGGAAGCCTTTGCCGGCTTGGCAGTCCGGCCGGGGGCGGCGCCTTCGCCGATCTGATCGGCTGAGGCGCAGAGGCCTTGGGCTTCCATGGCGCGATGGGCCAGGGCCAATTCCGGCTTATCCACAGGAAGGACCAGGCTGTCCAGGCTGCTTTCCGCGGAGGCGGAGTGTTCCGGGAAAAGCTTCGCCTGTCCGAAGACGGCGAAGGCTACCAGGATGATTTTGAAGACGATTAACATGTCCGTTCCGTTTCCAATGGTTCCCCACCGGGGATCCCCGCTGCATGGGGAATTTAACCTTGGGAGGTAAATGGCCCCTCTCCGCCTCGTAACCGAATGTAACAACGGGAGCACCGCAATCAAAGATCCAATCCGGGGAGGATCGTCTACGGACCCCGTGGCCGTAGGTCCGGAGGTCAGGCACTCTTTGGTTAGGTTCGGGAAGCGGATGTTTTCCGGGCATCGGCCGGCCCACGGCGTACTGGGGCGCGGCCCGAAGCCGGCAGGGTTTCATTCCGGTTACCATCGCGATTTTCCTTGGAAACCGAAAAAACCAAAACAGTTTCCGGAGTGAAATCCGTTCCGGGCGGTCCCGGAGCTGTTTCCAGGGGGATTCCGGAGGGGATTCGGGAAAGAATCGGGGGGCAATTCGAAGGGTGCGTGGCGGTCCGCTTTAGGCGTCTTGGATGGAAACCCGGCGGTCTGGAACGGGTCAAAGGGACAATGAACGGCTCCCGGACTGTCCGCGTCCCAAAAAGCCGGTTTTCGGATGGTCGAAGGGGTATTTCCGGCTCCGGATGGGACGGCCGCGCAATAGGGTAAACTGTCCGCCACCCCCGAAAGGGTTTATAATAAAGAGGCATGGGCAACAGCGGGTTCCGCACCCATGCCGGCAGTCCGGTCCCACCGGTTTTTCCGGCATGTTCCAGCGGCCCGGGCGGCAACTCCACCCTGGGCGCCTTGGCTTGCCTGTCATTCCCGAGTTACCTCGCTCCGCTCGGCCCATGCATCCAGAAGGGGACACGGATATGATCGCGGATACCGGCAAGGGATTTTTCGGCATGCGTCCCGAGCGTCCGCTCAACGCTTCCGAGTTCATGCACCTCTCCTCCATCAACGAGACGCCCAACCAGGTGCTGGGCGATCACCTGATCAAGCTCGAGGACTTCCAGGACTTCGCCGACAAGGGCACCCACGTCAAGGGCGGCAATGCCGGGGAACGCAATTGGACCGACAAGAATTTCGTGCCCGTCACCCTGGCCACCCAGTGCATCGACTGCCTGCATTGCGTGGTGGCCTGCCCGCACCATTCCATCGGCTACGAAGTCTCCGATCGCGAAGTGGAGCCCGTCTTCCACCTGTTCACCAAGACCTTCAACCTGATCCCGGGCATGCGCCTGGACGGGAAGACGGAAAGCCATGCGGTGAAAAAGGGCGCCACCAACTACAACCATTGCAAAGGCTGTTTCGTCTGCGCCTCCGCCTGCCCCACCGGGGCCATCCATTTCGTGCCCGCGGAACTCGTGGACATGGACCGCTACAAAGGCCGGCCCATCACCGCCTCGCAGGTCGCGGAGGTGTTCAAAGCGCCCTCGGCGGAGGGGGAGCAATGGGTGCAACGGTGGATCCAAGACGCGGGGAAAATCCTGGCGGCCCACCGGCCCGCGCTCCTGGGCGGATCCGAACCCAAAGTGTTCAACGGATCGGTGATGTTCGCCGACTTCGCCTTCCAGGCCCGTTTCGACAGCGTATCCATATTCCCCATCACCCCCAACACCTCCCTGCTCAAGCAAATCGAGGACCGCGCGAGCCACCAGGCCGCCGATGCCGGGCATCACCTGCAATTCCGCCCCTGCCTTTCCGAGGAATCCGGCTATGCCTGGCTCACCGGTTCCGCCGTGCGCGGCAAACGTTCCCTGATGGCCCAGGGTTCCCAGAGCCTGGCGCAGATCTACGAGTTCATGAACATCAACCCCGGCCTGCATCTGCCCATCTTCATGCTGGAGCTGACGCGCGCCCTGTCGCCGGGCACCACCACCAAGCCCGATCACACCACCACCTTCCGCACCTCGGACACGGGGGAGATCATCCTGTTCGGCCGCGGCATCCAGGACGACTACGACAAGGCTTTCCTGCTGCTCAAGGTGATGGAATCCAAGGGCGTGTGGATTCCCGGGCGCCTGGTGGTGAAGGGCTTCGTGGAAACGCATACCCTGACCTCGGAGCGCCAGGGCCATTTGGAGAAACTGAGCGATGCCGACGCGGAGGCCTTCCTGGGCCGCCCCAAGAACCCGTTCGTGTTCGACGACGACGAGAACCGATCGGTGGGCATCCTGGACATGGACAGCCGCTACGCGGAGCAACGCCAGGCCATCGACGAGGTCTTGCTGCAGGCCGGCAAGAACTTCGACCAGGCGGCCCTGGAACTCTCCCGGTTCACCGGCCGCCCGCCCGTCCGCAAGGTGGGGCGCTTCCCCGAATCCGGTCCGATGGATTTCTGCGTCGTGGGCCTCAACGATCCGGACATGTCCTCGGCGGAATACGTGGCGTCCCGGCTCAACGGCCAGGGCGTGCGCTGCGGGGTGGTGTCCATCAACCTGTACCGGCCCTTCCCGGCGGCGGACCTGCGGAAATGCCTGGAAGGCTGCAAGGCCGTGGCGGTGGTGGAATACAACAACTGGTCCGGACGTTCGGGCGGCGGCATCCTGGCCCAGGAAGTGCGTTCCGCCCTGTACGACCTGGAGAACCCGCCCTACCTGATGGCCGCCACCATCGGCCTGGGCGGGCGCGCCGTGACCATCCCCTATTGGGTGACGCTGTTCCGCATGCTCGCGGACGCGGCCTCCGGAAAACCGGATACGCGCACGCATGCCTGGCTCAAGGACCATGCGCCCGGGCACTCTTTCGTGCTGGGCACGCGCGGCAATCCCCGGCCCAGGACCGACGCGGCCTTCGACATCCCCCTGATGGAAGAAGGCGTGCGGCAGATCGCCGTGGTGGGCAAAGGCGGGCAGGGGCTCTTGCAGCTCAATTCGGTGTTCACCGGCGTGGCCAGCATCCGCGGCCAATACGCCCTGTCCATGGCGGGGTTCGGCGCCTTGCAGCGCGGCGGGGGCATCACCCTGAGCATCAAGCAATCCAACGAACCCATCCGGGACTGGTCCGACATCATCATGGCGGACACCATCATGGCTTTCGACGGGGACGTGTCCCTGGAGCCCATGCTGGGGCAATTGTGCCCCGGGGGCACCCTGATCCTGGACGGGGAAGGGGAGGCGGCCGAGCGCTACCGGCCCATGCTGCCGGAGGGGGCGCGCATGATCCTGATCCCGGCCAAGCGCATTTCGCGCCGCCTGTACGGGAGTTCCGCGCGCACCAACATGATCCTGTGCGGCGCCATGCTCGCGAACATGGGCGTGGACGACGTGGAGGAACTGCTCGGCCTGCTGGACGCGCTGGGCCAGGTGAAGGGCATCGAGAAGGAAGCCAAGCTCCTGCTGACGCAGAAGAACCGCGAGGCGATCCTGGCAGGCTTCATGGCCTACCGGACCGCCTCCCAAGGCGGAGGCGATTGGATCGCGGTGGAAGGCGAGCTGGCGGCGCCGGCGGTCGAGACCCTGGACGAGTTCCGGGCCCGCATCCTGCCGCCCCGTCTGCACAAGGCCCTGGGCGACGCCGGCAAGCTGCGCTTCCTGGAAAGGATCTACGCGCTCAAGAAGAGCCTGTACCAGGCCATGTTCCGCTTCCATCCCACCATCAACCAGGTCCAGAGCATGTACATCACCCTCAACGGCAAGGGTCCGCTGACGGCGGGGGACATGGCCTGCGCGGGCTGCGGGCAGATCAACATCTTCCGCACGGTGTTCAACTACCTGGGTTACCTGCAGCAGGACAAAGGCAAGATCTACGTGAGCGAGCAGGACGGCTGCGGCACGGTGATCTCGGGTCTCAACCGCACTTCCATCTGGAACCTGCCCTACGTGCGCATCGCCTTCGAGACAGCCCATGGCGTGGCTTCGGGCCTTTCCCACAACGTCGACAAGGGGGACATCGTCGTGTCCATTTCCGGGGACGGCGGATTCATGCAGGGGCTGCGTTCGGTGGAGGACGCCCTGCATCAGCAGGACCCCATCTTCCACATCGTGGTCATCAACCAGACGCTCGGCAACACGGGCGGCCAGGCGACCAGCACCACCATGACGGGCGCCAAGACCCGGGACGGCCACGTTTCGCGCCGGGAGCCCGTGAACTTCCTGAAGTACGCGGAGAAGTATTGCGTGCAGGGCGCCGTGGCTTCGACGGTGCATCTCTCCGACCTGTACGCCAAGATCAAATGGGGGCATCACGTGGTGCGGGAGGAACGGAAACCTTTCCTGCTGCTCATGCATTTCAGTTGCCTGGAGCAGGGCATCAACCTGGCCCGCAGCATGGGGGCCCAGAAGATGGCCATGGACGCCCATTTCTTCAACCTGTACTCGCTCCGCTACCATGAGGTCAAGAACCGCCAGGGCAAGACCCTGTACCTGCAGAAGCGGACGACCATCGATTGGTTCCCCTGGACCTTCACCCGCAAGCAATGGAAGGACCGGCTGCGGAAGTATTACGGCATCCAGAAGATGATGTCCCATTCCGCCCATGACGAGACCGCCCTGGAGCGCGATTATTGGCTGCTGCGGGGCGAATGGAAGCATCTGGCCCGGGAAATGGGCTTCTGGCGCTTCCACCTGGCCTTCCTCAAGAACATGTTCTCCGTCCACCGGGCCACCCTGGCGCGCCTGATCAAATGGGAAATCCCCAAGGAAGCGGGCCATTGATGGGAACGGAGGGCATGGGACTGGACGAACGCCTGCGCGCCGTGGCCGTGCTGGGCGCGGGCGGCAAGATGGGCAGCGGCATCGCCTGGGTGGCGCTCAAGGCGATGGCGGAACGGGACGCGCGGGAGCACGGCGTGCCGGGATCGGGGGCCTACGACCTGGCGCTGATCGATGCGGACCCGGCGGCTTTCAAGCGCTTGCGGAACTACCTGGAAGGGCAATTGCGGAAAACCGCCGAGAAGGGGATAGGGGACCTGCGCACCTGGGCCAGGGACCGGGCGGACCTGATCGAGAACGGGGAAATCATCGAAGCCTACGTGGACGGGGCCATGTCCATGGTGCGCTGCGAAAGCGATGCGGCCGCCGCGAAACCGGCCAGGCTGGTCTTCGAGGCGGTGTTCGAGGACCTGGAGCTGAAAAAGGGCCTGTATGCGCGGCTGAAATCCCTGTGCGGGCCGGATACCCTGTTCCTGACCAATACCTCCTCCATCCCCATCTCCCTGCTGGACCAATCCGCCGGACTGGACGGACGCATCCTGGGGTTCCATTTCTACAATCCCCCCGCGGTGCAGAAGCTGGTGGAAATGATCTCGGGCGCCAGGACCCGGCCCCAGGCCGTGGCCCTGGGGCGGGAATTGGGGACGGCCTTCGGCAAGACGGTGGTGCCGTCCAACGACGTGGCGGGGTTCATCGGCAACGGGCATTTCATCCGCGAACTGTTGTTCGCCCTGGGGAAGTTCCGGGCCTTGCGCCCGGGGCGCGGCGGCGCGGAAACCCTCCTGCTCCTGAACCGGGCCACGCAGGATTTCCTGATCCGGCCCATGGGCGTGTTCCAATTGCTGGACTACGTGGGCCTGGACGTGTTCCGGATGATCCTGAAAGTGATGCGGACGCATCTGGACCCGGCCGGATCGGACGGGACGGTCTTCGCCGACGAGACCTTGGAGGCCTGGCTGGCCGCGGGCGTGCGCGGAGGGCAGATCGGGTCCGGAGAGCAGAAGGACGGCCTTTTCCGGTACGAGCGCAATAAGATCGCCGCGGTCCTGGACCCGGACGCCCTCGCGGCCGGGAAGGGTATCACCTATGTTTCCCTCGCCGAATCGGCCCGCGGGGGGACGCCCGGAGACCTCCTGGGACCTTTGCCCGCCGGCCATGCCCCCTGGAACGCCCTCGCCAAGGATCCGGGCAAAAAAGGAAAGCTGGCGGCCTACCTGGCGGCGCTGGCGGCGGCGGACTCCCCGGGCGCGCGTCTGGGACGGGAATTCCTGGACCATTCCCGCGCGGTGGGAGCTGCCTTGGTGCGGACCGGCGTGGCCGCTTCCGATGAAGACGTCTCCCAGGTATTGATGAACGGATTCTTCCACCTGTACGGCCCCGCGGATTGGACCCATCATGCGTAAACCCGGGAAAAGGATCTTCATCGGCGCCGGCTACAACACGATGTGCTTCGGCACGGGACGCAAGGAGTTCCATCCCGAGCGGCCCATGCCCACCTTCGAGACCTATCTCCGCGAGACCGCCCGGGGCACCCTGGCCCAGGTCCCCGACCCGGAGTTCGACGAAGGCGTGATCGCCAATTTCATGGCGGGCCGGTTCCTCAAGCAGGGCAATCTCCCCGGCTTTCTGCCCATGATGGTGCCCGGCCTCGAGGGCAAGCCCTGCGTGCGCGTGGAAGGCGCCTGCGGTTCCGGCGGCTTGGCCCTGGCCGCCGCCGCGAAAAGCGTCCTGTCCGGCATGGCCGATTCCGTGTTCGTGGCGGGATTCGAGGTGCAGAACACCTTGAAGGCCGTGTACGTGGCCGACGTGCTGGCGGGGGCGGGCTATTTCAACGGCGACCGCAAGCAAGGGCATGCCTATTTCTTCCCCGGCGCCTTTTCGGACCGGGCCGGGGCCTATGGCGGGCGGTACGGGAAGGATCTCGCCAGGCGGGGCATGGCCAAATGGTATGAACGGTCCGTTCTCAACGCGCGGATGAACCCCAAGGCGCAGGAGTTCCACAACACCGCCCCGGACCCGTTCCAACTGGGCCTCACGCCGCCGGACGGGCGCAAGTTCGTCCCGCATCTGAACCTCTACGATTGCTCGAAAGTCTCCGACGGGGCCTCGTCCCTGATCGTGGCCGGCGAAGAGGGGCTGCGGAAGCTGGGGCTGCGGCCATCGGACATGGTGGAATTGGCCGGGTTCCAGGGCAGCGAAGGGGACGTCACCGCGAGGCCCGCGGATCCCACCGTGCTCGAAAACACCGGGCGGGCGGCCCGGGGGGCCCTGGAAATGGCCGGAGTGGACCGCCGGGACATCGGCGTGCTGGAGCTCCACGATTGCTTTTCCATCACCGGGCTCCTGGCCCTGGAAAGCATCGGCTTCGCGGCGCCGGGCGGAGCGGCCGGGTTCGTCCTGGACGGCCGCACGGCCCCCCAAGGGGAGTTGCCCACCAACCTTTCCGGAGGGCTGGGGGGCTTCGGCCATCCCGTGGGGGCGACCGGGGTGCGGCAAATGGTGGATCTGCTCGGGCAATTGACCGGCAAGGCCCCCAACCAGGCCAAAACGGGCAAGGATCATGGTATGATGGTAAGCATGGGCGGCAATGACATGACCGTCACGGCATTGGTAGTGAAGCGAGCGGCTTAGAGAGGGCCCGAAGAGGAGTTACAATGATCCAGAAGACCGGCGATTTGAAGGACATCAAGGGCATTTCCGATCGCGACCGCAAGATGATCGAAGAGGCGGAAGCCATGCTCGGGCCCGAGCCGAGCGAAATGGGATTCGTCAAGAACATGTTCTGGGGCAACATCCGCCAGGAACTGGCCTTCCCGTACCCGGAAGTGGGCAAGGAGGAGAAGGAGCGCTGCGACGCGATCCTGGCCAGGCTCAAGGAGTACCTGGAAAAGGAGCATCCCCGCCAGCAAATCGACCAGGAAGAAGCCATCCCCGACTGGGCCCTCAAGAAGATTTTCTCCCTGGGCGTGATGGGCATGAACATCCCCCGGGAATACGGCGGCCAGGGCCTGGGCGTCACCAGCTACAACCGGGCCTTGGAGATGATCGGATCGTATTGCGCCTCCACCGCCGTGGTGGTCTCCGCGCACCAGTCCATCGGCTGCAAGGCCCTGGTGCTGTTCGGCAACGACGAGCAGAAGAAGAAGTGGCTGCCGCGCCTGGCCAACGACATGCTTTCGGCGTTCTGCCTGTCGGAGCCCAACGTGGGCTGCGATGCCGGCGGGCAGGAGACCAAATGCGTGCTGAGCGAGGACGGCGAATACTACATCCTGAACGGCGAGAAGAAGTGGTCGACTTCGGGCGCCCTGTCCGGCATGTTCACGGTCATGTCCAAGCAGATCTTCACCGATAAGCAGACCGGCAAGGTCACCGAAGCCGTGACGGCCCTGATCTGCACCCCGGACGTCCCCGGCGTGGAGATCTACCAGAAGAACCGCAGCAAGTGCGGCATCCGCGGGACCTGGCAGGCGCGCATCCGTTTCAAGAACGCCCGCATCCCCAAGGCCAACCTGCTCCACAAGGAAGGCAAGGGCCTGCAGGTCGCCCTCTCCTGCCTCAACTACGGACGCTGCACCCTGTCGGCCGGCATGCTGGGATCGGCCCGCACCTGCATGGACCAGAGCGTCAAATGGGCGCAGACCCGCTACCAGTTCAAGCGCCCCCTGGCCGATTTCGAGCTGGTGCAGCAGAAGATCGCCCGCATGGCGGCCTACACCTACGCGATAGACTCGATCCTGTATTTCACCACCGGCATCCTGGACCGCCACGACAACGACATCATGGTGGAGACGGCCGTCTGCAAGGTGTTCAGCTCCGAGATGGGCTGGCGGGTGATCAACGACGCCATGCAGATCATGGGCGGCGAAGGCTACATGACCGAGACCGAGATCGAAAGGGCCTTCCGCGACGCGCGCATCTACCTGATCGTGGAAGGCGCGAACGAGGTGATGCAGTCTTTCATCTTTTCCTACGGCGGCAAGCAATTGGCCGAATCCATGCTGGGCATCCAGGCCGCCTTGACCTGGAACGGCAAGGAATCCCTGTTCGGGAACGCCTCCCGCATCCTCCGCCACGGCCTGAACTTTCCCATCCTGGGGCGCGCCCTGTCGATAGCCGGCGAGGTATTCCTGGGCATCCGCCGCAATATGCCCCGCCTGATGGGCTTGCACCAGGACCTGGCTCCCTGGGTCTCCCGTTTCGAGAAGCTGGTGCAGGACCATACCTACCGGTTCAAGAAGATCAGCTACAAGGTGCAGGAGAAGATCGTCACGCGCGGGGCCATCCACGCCCGCCTGGCGGACATGGCCATGTGGCTGCACGCCTCCGCCTGCGTGCTTTCCAAACTGGACCGGCAAATGCGCCTTGGCGCCGCCGGCCCCGCCTGGGAACGGGACCGCGCCGCGGGCCTGCATTTCCTGGACATGGCGGAACATGAATACCGGGCCTCGGCGCAGGCCTTGTTCCGCAATCCCGACGAAACCATGTCCCTGGCCGGCAAGGCCGCGCTGGCTTACTCGGATACGCTGCCCAACGCCCATTTCGTGCTGCCGGAGCGCTCCCCGAACGCCATGGGACAGGGCAAGGCCGTCAAGAAGGAATTCATCAAGCAGTTCCCGGGCGTGGCCGCATGACTCCGGAAAGGTTCCATGTCCGGAACGCCTGACGGCATCCGCATCGGGAACGGCGCGGGCTTCTGGGGCGACAACCTGGATGCGCCCATCCGCCTGGCGGAAAAAGGGGGCCTGGATTTCCTCACCCTGGAATACCTGGCCGAGCTCACGCTTTCCATCCTCGCCCACCAGCGCCGCCTCGATCCGGAGGCCGGTTACGTGGGGGACTTCCCCGCCACGGTAGCGCGCCTGATACCCATCCTGAAAACCCAACCTAAGTTGCGGATCGTCACCAACGCGGGGGGCCTCAACCCGGCCGGCTGCGCGCGGGAGACCGCCAGGTTGCTGGCGGCCGCGGGCATGGGCGACGAGAAGGTGGCCTGGGTGGGCGGGGACGATCTGATGCCCAGGCTCGCGGATCTGCGCGCCGCGGGCGAACGCTTCCGCCATTTCGACACCGGGGCGGACCTGCCCGATTTCGGGTCCGCGGGAGGCCTGGTGAGCGCCAATGCCTACCTGGGCGCGGCGCCCATCTGCGAGGCGCTCGACCGCGGGGCCCGCATCGTCATCACCGGACGGGTGGCCGACGCGTCCCTGACCGTGGGCCCGGCCATGCACGCCTTCAAATGGGGCTGGGACGATTGGGACAAGCTGGCGGCGGCCAGCGTCGCCGGGCATCTCATCGAATGCGGGGCCCAAGTGACCGGCGGGCTGCTTTCCCGGTGGCAGACGGTGCCGGACTACGCCCATATCGGCTATCCCATCGCGATCCTGTCGCCCCGGGGCGATTGCCACATCACCAAGCCGGAAGGCACGGGCGGGGTGGTCAACCGCGAGACGGTCACCGAGCAATTGCTCTACGAGATAGGGGATCCGGCGCGTTACCATACCCCGGACGTGACCCTGGACTTCACGGGAACGGACGTGGAGGAGGCCGGTCCGGACCTGGTGCGCGTCTCCGGCGCCAAAGGCGTCCGGCCCCCGGCCACCTTGAAGGTTTCCTGCGCCTATGCCAACGGCTTCTCGGCCAAGGGCGACCTGGTCGTCAGCGGCCGGGACGCGGCGCGCAAGGCCAGGGCCGCGGGGGAGATGATCCTGGACCGCGTGCGCCAGGCCGGCGCGCCTTTGAGCCGCAAGTACCTGGAAGTGCTCGGGGCGGGAGCCACCTTGCCCGGCGTCGAGACCGGCCAGGGGGACCTGAAGGAAGTGGTGCTGCGCATTTCCGTATGGGACAAGGACAAGAAAGCGGTGGAACGGTTCTGCCGGGAAATCGCGCCGGTCATCACTTCCGGCCCCCCGGGGATTTCCGGGTATGCGGGATCCCGGCCCAAACCCAGGCCGGTGCTCTCCTATTGGCCCAGCCTGGTGGATCGCGACCACGTGCGCCCCATCGTCTACGTGCGCGGCGCGGGGGAGCTGGCCGCATGATCCGTCTCGGCGATATCGCGCACGGACGCAGCGGCGACAAAGGCAACCATGCCAACATCGGCTTGATCGCCTTCACCGCCGCCGGGAGGGACTTCCTGGAGCGGGAGGTGACCGCGGAAAGGGTGAAGACCTACTTCCGCGATCTGGGGCCGGACAGGGTGGAGCGTTTCGCCTTGCCCAGGCTGTACGCCTTCAATTTCATGCTGTGGAACGCGCTGGGCGGGGGCGCTTCCGATTCCCTGCGCACGGATACGCAAGGCAAGGCCCTGGCGACGGCCCTGCTGGAGATGGAACTGCCGGAACCGGAAAACCTGGCCGCCATGCTGCCTGCCGGGGCCGGGCGATGAAAAGGATCCGGAACGCGCCGGAAGCGGAGTGACGGGGGATATGGACGACAAGTACCGGGACAACGTGGCGCAGAACGCGGCCTTGCTGGATCAATTGCGCGAGCGCATGCGCATCGCCAAGGGCGGCGGCGGGCCGGAGGCGGTGGAGAAACACGTGGCGCGGGGCAAGCTGGTGGCGCGCGACCGCATCTCCATGCTGCTGGACTCCGATTCCGAATTCCTGGAGCTCTCCTCCCTGTCCGCCTGGGACATGTACGACAACGCGGCCCCGGGCGCCGGGATCGTCACCGGCATCGGCAAGGTGTCCGGCCTGCATTGCATGATCGTCGCCAACGACGCCACCGTCAAGGGCGGCAGCTATTTCCCCATGACGGTCAAGAAGCACCTGCGCGCCCAGGAAATCGCGGAGCAGAACCATCTTCCCTGCATCTACCTGGTGGACAGCGGCGGCGCGTTCCTGCCTTTGCAATCCGAGGTCTACCCGGACAAGTCCCATTTCGGCCGCATCTTCTTCAACCAGGCCCGCATGAGCGCGCAAGGCGTTCCGCAGATCGCCGTGGTGATGGGGAGCTGCACGGCGGGGGGCGCCTACATCCCGGCCATGAGCGACGAGACCATCATCGTACGGAACCAGGGGACCATCTTCCTGGCCGGACCGCCCCTGGTGAAGGCCTCCACGGGGGAAGACGTGACGGCGGAGGATCTGGGCGGGGGCGACATGCATACCCGCAAATCCGGCGTGGCCGACTACCTGGCGGAGAACGATCAGGACGCCTTGCGCATCACCCGGGACGTGCTGGCCAACGTCGCCCGCACCTGGAAACGCGAGCCGCTCTACCCGCTCCTGGAAGGCTGGAAGGAACCGGCGGCCAAGGCGGAAGACCTGCTCGGACTCATTCCCAAGGATCTGCGCACCGCCTTCGACGTCCGGGACGTCATCGCCCGCATCGCGGACGGATCGGAGTTCCACGAATTCAAGCCCCTGTACGGGAAGACCATCGTGTGCGGCTTCGCCACCCTCCACGGGTTCCCCTTGGGCATCATCGGCAACAACGGCATCCTCTTCAGCGAAGGCGCGCTCAAGGCCGTGCACTTCATCCAGCTCTGCGAAAAGCGCGGCACGCCCCTGCTGTTCCTGCAGAACATCCCCGGCTTCATGGTGGGCAAGCATTTCGAGGAGGGCGGCATCGCCAAGCACGGGGCCAAGCTGGTCACGGCCGTGGCCACCACCCGCGTGCCCATGATCACCGTGATCCTGGGGGGATCCTTCGGGGCGGGCAATTACGCCATGGCCGGCCGCGCGTACGAGCCGCGCTTCCTGTTCTCCTGGCCCAATTCCCGCATCTCGGTAATGGGAGGCTACCAGGCCTCCAAGGTGCTTTCGCAAGTGAAGGTGGATCAGCTCAAGGCCCAGGGGCGCGCCTTGGGCGACAAGGAAACGGCGGATCTGGAGAAGCCCATCGTGGACGCGTATGACCGCGAAGGCTCTCCTTATTACGGCACCGCGCGCATCTGGGACGACGGGATCATCAGCCCCCTGGAAACCCGCAAGGTCCTGGGGCAATGCCTCGAGGCCGTGCGCTTCGGGCATTGGAGCAACGGGCACGGCTTCGGCCTGTTCCGCATGTGAGGATCGGGACATGACGGGGATCGAGGCATGACGGCCGGATACAAGACCATCAAGGCGGAATCCGCGGGCGGGGTCCTGGACCTGCGCCTGTCCCGGCCCCAGGTCCGGAACGCCTTCAATCCGGAATTGATCCGGGAACTCAAGGAAGCCATCCGGGCCGCGGAAGCGGATGACGGCCTGCGCCTCATCACCCTGCGCGGCGAAGGCGGGGTCTTCTGCAGCGGCGGCGACCTCAACTGGATGCGCGAAAGCCTTTCCTATTCGGACCAGGAGAACTACGAGGACGCGGAGAACCTGTACGCCCTCTTCGAGGCCCTGGACCGGTGCCGCCTGCCCATCGTGGGCGGCGTGGAAGGCTTCGCCCTGGGCGGCGGCGTGGGCCTGGTGAGCGTATGCGATT
>DATENA010000091.1:0-2604 GCA_035275285.1 Fibrobacteria bacterium
TCCGCGGCTTCGACGAACTGGGCCTGCCGGCGGCCCTGAAGTCCCTGTGCCTGCGGGACCGGGGGTTGATCCTGGTCACCGGCCCCACCGGCTCCGGCAAGTCCACCACCTTGGCGGCCATGGTCGATCATATCAACGAGAGCCTGCAGAAGCATATCATCACCATCGAAGATCCCATCGAGTTCATCCACAAGAACAAAGGCTGCCTCATCAACCAGCGGGAAGTGGGACAACATTCCACTTCCTTCGCCGCCGCCTTGCGGGTGGCCTTGCGCGAGGATCCGGACGTCATCCTCATCGGAGAAATGCGCGATCTGGAAACCGTTTCCCTGGCCCTGACCGCGGCGGAGACGGGCCACCTGGTGCTGTCCACCCTGCACACCGGCGGGGCGGCCAAGACCATCGATCGCATCGTGGACATCTTTCCGGCGGAAAGCAAGGGGCAAATCCGCAGCATGCTCTCGGAGTCCCTGGTGGCCGTGTTCAGCCAGAAACTGCTGCCGCGCAAGGAAGGCAAGGGCCGCGCCATGGCGCTGGAGGCCATGGTGGCCAACACGGCGGTGCGCAACCTCATCCGCGAGGACAAGGTGTACCAGCTCGCGAACGTGATGCAGTCCGGCGGGGCCCAGGGGATGGCCACCCTGGACATGTCCTTGCAGGACCTGGTGCAGCGCGGCATCGTCTCCCGGGACGAGGCGGCCAAGCTGGCCGTCGATCCGTCCAAGCTCAAATGATGCGCATGCGATCGGGATCCCCGCCGGACCAAGCGGGAATGACGTTGGTGGAGGCCGTGCTCGCGCTGATGATCGCGCTCCTTTCCGCGGTCGCCTTCTTCCAGCTTTTCGCCTTCGGCACCATCGAACTGGAGAAGCTGGGCTACCGGCGCGAGGCCCTGGAGCTGCTCAAGGGCGAAATGGAGTTCTGGCGGGCGCGTTTCCAATCGGCTTCGATAGACTCCCCCGTGCGGACCGATGAGGCCGGCAGGCGCGCGCGGCGGACGCAGAGCCCGGGCGGCATCGAATTCCAGGTGGAGCCGGAAGTCTCCGCGCCGCTGCAGGACCGGGATTTGCGCTACCAGGAACTCCGGGTGCGCGTCTCCTACGGCCGCGGGGATTTGGCGGACACGGTGGAAATGAAAACCAATCAATATGTCCGGTAGCCCCATCCCGTCCTCCCGGCAAGCGGGAGTCACCTTGACGGAGATCATCGTGGCCATGTTCCTCGGGGGCGCGGTATTCCTTGGGTTGGGATGGGTCTACGGGTTCGCTTCCGGCCTGTGGATCCAATCCGAGGCGAAGATGCGCATGCATGCCGATGGGACCTATGCCCTGGAACAGATGGTCTCCGCCGCCTCGCAGGCCGAATTCCAATCCCTCCGCAAGGGAAAGGAACTCCACCTTTTCCTGCCGGCCTCTCCCCTGGACAACCGGTCCCGGGCCCGGGAACGCATTTTCCAATTGCGGGATCAGGTCCTTTGGATGGACGGCAAGCCCATCGTTCCCGCGCCCGGGGACAGCGGGATCGGGGTTTCGGACCTGAAACTGGAAGAAACGATCGATGCGGCGTCGGGCGTGAGCGTGCTTTCCCTCGGGGTGCGATTGTTCTCGCGGGAAAGGCCGAACCGGGCTTCGGACAGCATCTGGTTCGAAACGTCCGTGCATTTGCGCAACCGGGGCATAGGCGCCCCCTTGATCAGCGGCAACCATGGAGGGACCTCCTTTTGAAGCGCGCCCCGGAACGGAACCCGGAAGCACGGGAACGCATCCCGGACCCGGTGGAGCGAGGCTCGGCCCTGGTGGGCGCGGTGGTCTTCGTTCTGGTCCTGTCCACCATCGGCCTGGCCTATCTGGGCTTTCCGGCCAACGAGGCGCGGGACATCCGGCGGGATTACGAGGATCTGCGCATCCGCTGGGCCGCGGAAGAAGCCTTGTCCCAGGGGCTGGCGCGCGCCAACCGCGTGGCCCAGCCCCGGGACACCATCCTGACGGCCATCGATACCGGCGACTATCCCGCCAGGTTCCGCATCCGCCGCCTGGACGACTCCCGCTTCCCCCGTTACCTGGTCTACGCCTCGGTCCACGACAAGAGCCTGGCATCCACGCCCATGTGCAGCCTGTCGGCCGTGGTGCAGGCGGGCACGGCCATCTCCGAGCATTTCATCATCGAGGACAACGCCGGCGGCAAATTCTATTTCACGGGCGACACCATCGACGGTCCCGTGCACAGCAACACCCGCTTCGCCATCGCCGGCAGCCCGATTTTCACGGACCCGGTGTTCGAAATGGGGGACGTGAAGGACGGGTTCATCCTCCATCCGGAATTCAGCGCCACGCCCAAGCTCGAGTCCGGAAAACCCCAGGGCGGGGAGAAATACCGGTTCGACAACATGTCCAGCCTGATCCGGAACGTCCCGCCGGCCCAGAAGATCCGGCCGGATCCGGGCCTGGTCCTGTCCATCGCCTTCAAGGGCCCGCTCATGGAGCTCAGCTACCGCGATCGGACCGTCAAGGACGTCTATTCCACGCCCATCACCCGGACCATCCCCAAGGAAGGGGGCCTGTTCGTGGACGGGGAGGTGGAAGTCAAAGGCATCCTGTCCAAGTC
>DATENA010000092.1:0-4568 GCA_035275285.1 Fibrobacteria bacterium
TCGCGCAGTACAAGCTGCGGTCACGACTGAAGGTGACGGGCGAGACGCTTCCCAACCAACTGAACAAGCCGGTACAGAACCCGACCTTGCGCTGGATCTTTCAAATCATGGAGGGGCTGGGAGTGGTGCACATCCAGGAAATCCCCGACGGCCCGCCCCGTGAGTTGCTCACAAACATGTCGGCCGTGAGGAAGAAAATCATCCAGCTGTTCGGCCCAACGGCCTGCCGAATGCATGGACTAAATCCGGAAAGTGCCTTGTAGGGTCTAGGAATGTCGGTTCAAACATCGCCGCAACGGTGGCGACAACTACCGAGCCGAAGGCGATGAGGATGCCTATAAAAACTCCGCCTGCACGATCATCGGAATCGCCCGACATGATGAAAAGTTCTTATCCCAACATCTTGAACGCCTGATAGAGCGCCGCGAAAAATGGAATGGACGCCAAGGAGCGAGCGTTTTTTCACTTTAGCCTCGGCATTTTTCCATGCTCCATTGTGCGCAATTGATTGAGGTTTTACTTGAGATCCTCGCTCAACCCGACGGTGAAGTTGTCCACATGCCGGGGCCAATGGCCCACCCAGATATCGTAGGTGCGGCGGCCCAGGAGCAGGTCGAACTTTCCCGCCATGAGCTTTTCCAGGTGCTTGGACACGAGGTCATCGTCGAAGATCAGGGCCCAGCCGCCATGGGTGAAACCGCCCTGGGGATCCTCTTCGGGGCCGCCGGGCGCCTGCATGACGCCGTCGAGAGACATTTGGGTGATGGCGACGAGCTTCCGCACGTTTCATTTCCCTTTTTTCGTGAGACGCGCCAGCAACTCTTGCAACTGGTCCAGGCCCGCGGTATAGCCTTCCTTGAACCCCATTTTGATCTGGGCTTCGAGGTGCGCGAGCGTTTCGCAGCGGATATCATTGGTGACCAGGGTGATGCCTTTGGTTTCGACGAAGGAATTGACCCACGTCGACGCAGTCGTGGCCGGATTCACGTTTCCATTCTCATCACAGAAGATGCTTCGATAGGTGAAGCTTTTCCGCGGGTTGATCTTCGTGAAGTCCTTCAAGCCCCAATGCTTCTCGCCTTCGGGGCCGACCATGGCATATAGCCATCTCCCGCCTTCGGAAAAGTCCATGGATTTGGTTTCCGCCCTAAAGGGTTTGGGCCCCCACCATTGGTCGAGGAGTTCAGCCTCGGTCCAGGCCGACCAGACCAGGTCCAGCGGCGCATCGAAGGAGCGCTCCACCTTGACGGTAAGGTTATCCTTGTCCACCGTGAAATTGAAAATCTTCCCTTGGCTCATTTTTTCCTCGCTTTCAATCGGGTTAATACGTCGTCCAGTTGGGTGAACCGCTTGGCCATCAAGGCCTTGAATTGCTCCAGCCATTTCTCGATTTCCCGCATCTTGTCGACCCTCAAATGGTATTGGATCTCGCGCCCTTGCTGTACTTGATCCAGCAGGTCGCATTCCACCAGGATCCGGATATGCTTGGAAACGGCCTGCCGGCTGGTCTCGAAATGCTCGGCCATGGCATTCGGGGTCATCGCCTGCACGGCCAGGAGCATCACGATGGCACGCCGCGTCGGATCGGCGATGGCTTGGAAAATGTCCCTTCTCATCCGTTCCTTAAGGTTGATTCGCAACCGTTCAGTAGCAAATATACTCGCAACCAATCGATTGCGCAACATATTTCCGAAGATCCCGGAGAAAAAGCTAATTTTGGCCAAAAACCGGGTCTGGGAGGCGGGGGCATGGCGCTTAAGCGGATGGACAACGTTCTTATCGTGGTTGAGGACCTTGAGGCGGTGAAGGCATTCTTCCTCGAACTGGGCCTCAAACTCGAAGGCGAGACGACGGTCGAAGGGCCTTTGGTCGGGAGCCTGATCGGGCTCAAGGATGTCCGGGCCACCCTCGCGATGCTGCGGTCTCCCGATGGCCATGGTGGCATCGAGCTGGACAAATTCCACACGCCTAAAGCGGTCAGGTACGGGCCGGTAGCCACGCCGATGAACGCGCTGGGCATCCGTCGCATCATGTTCTCCGTCGATGATATCGACGCTGTCGTTGCGCGCATGCGCGCCCACGGGGCGGAACTCATCGGCGAAATGCGGTACGAGGACGCGTACCGCCTGGCCTACATCCGCGGACCTGAAGGCATCATCGTCGGGCTGGCGGAGGAAATCCGGAAAGCGTCTCCACGCACGGGAAAGAGGGCAGCGCGGCCGCAACAGGTCTCGCGAGCCAAGCCGGCCGGTCGTAAAAAAACCGTCCGTAAAGCCGCCGGGACGCGAAAAAAGCGGAAGACCTGAAACCGGGCTCCCAGAGTCTCTGCCGTCAATTTTTAGATGGATTCTGTACAATGGTCACTGCGTCAGTCCCACGGATCGCAATACCGTCGCGTGTCTTGGCGGTCAATTCGGCTTGCGTACCGTTCTTGTCGAGTTGCGGTTGGCATCGAAATCCTCCGCGCTGAGGATTGCCACCGGAACAATCCCTTTGGATTTCAGGTTGATGACGTTCGGAAACCCATTCGGGCGGATGTCAATCCCGACGTGCTTTTCCTGGGTGCCGACCGTCAACGCCGTTGGAAAACCCGCCGCCACCAGCTGCGCTGTAGACAAGGCAACCGTCCTTCCCGCAGCATCCTCCAGTGCCATTTCCTGCACTGTCCAGGCGCCCGTTTCCGCTCCTTGTGCAACGGTGATGCCCTCTTCAAAGGTTCCGCTCGCAGGCACACCCTGGCAGCCTCCTTGAACTCCTCCGTCGTCTCTGTCCCACCCGCGTCGTCCGCAAGAGGATCGGACAGGAGATAACTTGCTTGCGGAATCTCGTCATATGCAACGGCGCCGTTCGGGTCATTGACGACGCCGTAGCGTTGAACCTGGATGAACCGATTCGGAGGGTTGGTCACCGAGACCGCCGTGCCGCCATTTTGCGATCCCCTTCGGTGCCGTCGGGAGAGAAGACGAGGTTTCGAAGCAAGCCTTGGCGCCCATCGACCTCCGGAAAGGACGAGAGGGCCCGGGTCTGGGACATGGAGGGGTGGTGCAGAAGACCGATCCAGACCCTGCGTTACCTTTTATCTTAACGGACCCTTAGCGGCCATGGTTGTTAGGCCCGCTTACTGACGCAAATAGCGCAGGTGTGTAGCGGCTGGACCGTCAAGGACCTTGTCAATTACACATCCCATTGGGCATAGTGAAAACCATGTCGGCCAGACTTGACGCCGTAGTGTAAATACACTATGATTTGACTTCAATGAATGAAATGCCGGGTAATCGGAGCAATCTGCCGAAAATCATCGGCGAGCAATGCTTTTGCCTGCACTCTCGCATGACCGCACGAGCCGTCACGCGGCGGTATAATTCCATCCTTGCTTCTCTTGGACTTGAAGTGACTGAGTTTTCTTTACTCGCGGCCTTGACTATCGGAAAGGATGTCTCTATTACCACCCTGGCCGAACGCCTTGCCTTTGAGCGCACTACGCTCGTGCGTAATCTGAAAAAAATGGCTGCTAGAGGTTTGATCAAGCCATCAGGCGATAAGGGCCGCGCAGTCCGCTACCTCTTAACAAAACGTGGTCATCAAGCCCTTGAAGAGGCGCTCCCCCTTTGGGTTGAAGCCCAGAAATCGGTTTTGGGCCAGCTTGAAGGACGTGATGCCAAGGGCGTGCTCAATTCGCTGAACGCCCTAAGGCGCGCCGCGAAATTTCCAGGTTGATTTTTCGATGATAGTGACGCCAAGCAGGACATTGTGGGAATAATAGTGTAGTTACACGGAAAGGAGCCGAAATGAATTCCGAAATCAAACGCATTCTGGTTTTAGGTGCCACGGGCCGGCATGGGGGCACCGGAGCATTCGTTGTCCGCGCGCTTCGCGCGTCCGGATTCCAGGTCCGGGCTTTGGTGCGAACCATTGATGCTCGTACCGCGCCGCTAGAAGCCGCCGGGGCGGAGGTTGTTATTGGAAATCTCCTTGACCGACGGTCGTTGCTGGCGCCGCTCAAGGACATCGACGTTGCCTACTTTACCTATCCCGTTGCGGACGGCATCATTGAAGCGGCTGCGAACTTTTCCTCCGCCGCGCGGTCCACGGGACTGAAGCGAGTCGTTGTCATGTCCATGGCTACCTCAAATCCGGAAAGTCCGAGCCATCTCGGAAGGGCTCAGTGGCTCGCGGAAGATCTATTGGAAACAAGCGGAATTTCTTGCCTGCATCTGCGCATAGCCGCGCTTTTTTTCGAGAACATCGAACTTTTGCATCGCTCCGATATTCTGAACGAGGGTGTCATCCGGAATTCGTTCTCCAATATCAAGGTTAGCTGGATGTCCGGCGAAGACGCCGGAAAATTGGCTGTGTCAGCCCTGCTTCACCCCGGACGGTATTCCGGCAAAACGGCAATTTATCCAAGCGGAGGCGAAAGATTCTCCCACTCGGAGATCGCCGAAGTTCTTGCACGGCACCTGGGCAGGGCCATTCGCCACGAGACTATCTCCGCAGAGGCATGGCAAAATCGACTTCTGGCCATTGGCTCTCAAGATTCCCGAATCAATGCCGGCATGGCCGGGCAT
>DATENA010000093.1:0-3361 GCA_035275285.1 Fibrobacteria bacterium
CCGGGCGCGCGGAATTGGAGAGATCGCGGAAAGTGAATTATTATCTTAGCAGCAAGCAGGAGCGCTCCCATGGCATCGAACGATTTGGACTGGAAAAATCTCGGATTCTCTTTTCTGCCGACCCACGGCTTCGTGCAGGCCGATTTCGCCGGCGGGAAAGGGGGCCCCTTGCAGGTCAAGAAGGATCCCTTCATCCCCATGCACATCGCGGCCAATTGCCTCCACTACGGCCAAGCGTGTTTCGAAGGCCTCAAGGCCTTCACCACCAAGGAAGGCAAGCGCGTCCTGTTCCGCCCCGATCGCAACGGGGACCGCATGCGCCTGTCCGCCGATCGCATCTGCATGGAAGCCCCTTCCGTGGAAATGTTCGTGGAAGGTTGCCGCATGGCGGCGGAAGTCAACCGCGACTTCATCCCGCCCTACGGCACGGGCGCCAGCCTGTACCTGCGGCCCCTATTGATCGGCACCGAGCCCACCGTGGGCGTCCGCGTCTCGTCCACCTATTCCTTCATCGTGCTCGTCACCCCCGTGGGCCCTTATTACAAGGACGGCTTCTCCCCGGTGGAGGCCATTGTCCTGGAGGACTACGATCGCGCCGCCCCCAAGGGCACCGGCCGCGCCAAGATGGCCGGCAACTACGCCGCCAGCCTCAAGCCCGGCCTGGTCGCCAAGCAGATGGGCTATCCCATCGTGCTCTTCTCCGATCCCAAGGAGAACAAGTACGTGGACGAATTCGGCACTTCCAATTTCCTCGGCATCACGGCGGACGGGCAGTACAAGACGCCGGAATCCGGATCCATCCTGCAGAGCATCACCAACGAAAGCCTGCAGGTGCTGGCCAAGGACATGGGGCTCAAGGTGTCCCGGGGCGCCATCGCCCTGGAAAGCCTGGATCAATTCTCGGAGGTGGGCGCCTGCGGCACGGCGGCCGTCATCACGCCGGTGTATTCCATCACCTACCGCGGGCGGAAGTTCACCTTCGGCAAGCCCGGCCAGGCCGGCGAAACCCTGACCCGGCTGTACCAGGCCATCCAAGGCATCCAGTACGGCGAAGTGCCCGATCGCCACGGCTGGCTGATGCCGGTTTGAGAAGCGGTCCCACAAATAGGTTTTCCCGGCCGAGGCCTGAACCGGATCATCCCCGGGCCGCGTTCTTGCGGTTGGCCAGGAAATCCCGCATCCGGTCGCGGCCCGAATATTCCACGCCCGCATGGGTGAGGGAGTGCCGGATGAAATGCGGCCGGGATTTCGCCTCTTCGAAGATCTTGCCGATATATTCCCCCAGCACGGCCATGCCCAGCAATTGGGTGCCGCCCAGGAACAGCACTAAGACGATGATGGTGCTGATGCCGCGGGGCAGGTCCGGATGGAGCAGGCGTCCCACCACCTGGAAGAGGATGCCCAGCAGGGATAACAGGAACAGGGCCGCGCCCGCATAGCCCATGACTTCCAGGGGCAGATAGGTGAAGGAGAAGATCCCCTTCTTGGCCCATTGGATGTTCTTCAGCAGGTTGTTGGTGCTGATCCCGTACTTGCGCTCGGGCCGCACGTAGGCCACCCCGGTCTGCCGGAATCCCACCCAGGCCCTGAGCCCGCGCAGGAACTGGTCCTTTTCGGGAAGGCTCAGGATCTCGTCCACCACCTTGCGATCGATGAGGGAGAAATCGCCCGCGTCGGTGGGCACGGAGATGTAGGACATGCGGCGGAACAGGCGGTAGAAGGCCTTGTAGGCGAGGTTGAGCAGGAAGGGCGCTTCCCGCTTCACCCGCCGCCCGTACACCACGTCGAACCCTTCCTTCCATTTGGCATGGAACGCCCCGATGACCTCGGGAGGATCCTGGAGATCGCCGTCCAACAGCACCACGGCCTTGCCCGAGGCCACGCCCATGCCGCTCACGAAGGCGGACTGGGAGCCGAAGTTGCGCGAATGCTCCACCACCAGCACGTTCCCGTCCCGGATGGACAGCTCGCGCAGCAATTGCCGGCTGTGGTCCGGGGAGCAATCGTTCACGAAGATGATCTCGTAGGTGACTTCCAGGCGGTTGAACTCGGCGGCCAGGCGCGCGTGCATTTCCGGGATGGCCTGGGCGTCCTTGTAGCAGGCGACGATGGCGCTGATCTCCGTGGCCTTGCCCTCGCCCTGGCTGACGTAGCGGGATTTCATGCCGGCATAATCGGTTTCGGCCTGCCAGGCGAAGGTGGATCGCAAACCCTCTTCCAGGCCGATGGCGGCTTTCCAACCCAGCAGGTCCGCGGCCTTGGCGGGATTGCCGTACCAGTTCTCCACGTCCCAGCGGCGGTTGGGCATGGACCCGAACACCGGTTCGGCCTCCACCTGGAAGGTTGAGCGGGCCAGGGCGGCCAGGTCCCGCATGGTGGTGCGCCGGCCGGTGGCGATGTTGAAGGATTCTCCGTGGATTCTGGGCGACATGCGCCTGGCCGCGGCGATGAAGGCGCGCGCGGCGTCGGTGACGTAGAGGTAGTCCCGGGAGATCTCCGGCGAGACCAGGGGCGGCAGTTTCTTTTCGCGCGCCTTTTCGATGAGGGCCGGGATCAGGCGGTCCGGTTCCTCCCAGGGGCCGTACACGGAGTACAGGCGCAGGTTGACCACGGGGAGGCCGTGGATGCGGCCGTAGAATTTCAGCAGGTTGGCGTTGCCCAGCTTGGAGACGGCGTAATGGCTGTTGGGGATCGGCTCCCCGGCTTCGTCGGGTCCGGCCGCGTGCAGGCCGTATTCGGAGGAAGAGCCGGCATGCACGTAGGCGTCGAAGCCGCGCAGCTTGAGGGCTTCCAGGAGGTGGATGGTGGAGAGGAAATTGGTGCGGTAGATGAGCCCGGCGTTCTGCTGGTGGGAATAGGCGCCGTAGGCGGCCAGGTTGAAGACGGTGCGGGGCCGGCAGGAATCCACCAGGTGGTCCACGGACAATTCGAAGTTCAGATCGCAGATGAGCAGCCGGGAGGCGGGGACCTCCGCCGGGCCCAGGCGCCAGCCGGCGTTGAGGCGATGCACCACGGCGAACACGTCGGACCGCAGCGCGCTCAGGCTCTGGAACAGATTGAAGCCGACGAAGCCCCCCGCGCCCAGGATGAGGATGGGTCCGGGCAGGCTGCGGGCATGGGCCTGGGATTCGGCGTCCAATTCGAAAAACCGGCCCAAGGCCATAGCGGCGTTCCTTCCCCTGCGGGTCCGGGGCAATTGTACCATTCGCGCCACGCGGCGGGAAATGCTGGAACGATCCCGGAAAGGAGGGTAGAATCGACTGGCCATGATCCAATCCGCCCAGGGGAGGGAAGCCCTCAAACCCTTTCCCAACCTGGCCAAAGCCGGCTTCAAGGGATCCTTAAGGTTCTTCGCCAGGCT
>DATENA010000094.1:0-15502 GCA_035275285.1 Fibrobacteria bacterium
TTATCCGGCACCCTGCCTACCTTTCGGAGCGAGGCGTCGCTACGCTCCGAGGAGGAGGCCGCCGGACACCGAAATCACCCGCCGGTTAACGCCGAAACAGGGTGCCGGTTCAGCCGAAATACGCACCTGGGGTACCCAGACCGTCCCAAGGCCATCCCGCCAACTTCGTTGTCGGTCTGACCTGGTCCGGCCGCGCCTGTCGTCGCTCCGGTTGTCACGCTTTTCCTCCGGAAAACCGCGCCAATCCTCGCTCCTTTCCCCTCAATCCCGTCCCGGGATTTCGGGCGGCGCTCTGGCTACCCCAGGGGCCTCGCGGGCTCGGCGCTAATCGCTTCGCGATGGGGGGGGAGGGGGAGCCCAGACTTCGCCTGGGCTGCATTTGCTTCCGCAAATACGACAAAACCAGAAAACCGTGGGATCAAACCTCGGAGAATACAAAGGCATTATAAATATCATTTAAATGGGCCTTTAAAGATTATCTTTGCCCCATGGCAGGAAAGAAAAAAGGGACTAAACCGCCGGTAAGGCGCGGCCGTCCTCCCGTGGAAATCAAGAAGAAGCCCTTCCAAATCATGCTGGATCCCCGGTATATCGACCATTTCCGGAAAGTGGCCGGCCAAAAGAGCATCCAACCCCAGGATTTGGCCCGAATCGCCCTGAATGCCCTTATCCCCGATCTGTACAACCCTCTATTGGCTTCTACCGAATTGGCCCAAAGATTTTCCGACAAGAAAAAGAAGAGCAAATAGGTTCCGGGCCTCCAAACCCAAATAAATAAAACTACCATTTAAATAATACTTTAAATGGACCTACTTTCCGGGCGCTCAGCCTTGGAGCGGGTCCTATGCCGCGGCGTATCCACAGGCAACCAAGTAATTCTGGCGCAAGCCCAGGTGAAAGGGTTTTATGCTTTTCCCAACCCCTGGTTTCGGACATGGCCGCATACCTTTCCAAACGCCTGGGGCGCTTTGTTTCCATGGAAGAAGCGGATATAGCGCTTGGTGGCTTGACGGATTATGCCAGAATCCTTTTGGCGCATAGTAAGGACTTTCAATGAAACAGGCGAGTGGCTACCTTTTTGTTCAAACCCGTTCGATGAAGGAGATCCCAACATGGCCAAGTCGGCTTTGATCCCCACATCTCCCAAGGCCGTTGTCTATGCCCGCGTGTCCTCGAAAGAGCAGGAACGTGAAGGCTTTTCCATTCCCGCCCAACTCAAACTCCTGCGCGAATACGCCGAGCGCAAAGGTCTGCCCATTCTACAAGAGTACACCGACGTGGAGACCGCCAAGAAGAGCGGGCGCACCCAGTTTTCCGACATGGTGAAGTTCTTCAAGGCCGAAGGCAGAAAGAAAAGGGATCCAGGCTGCCGGATTCTCTTGGTCGAGAAAACGGATCGCCTGTACCGGAACTTCAAAGACAATCTTTCCGAAGAGATCAAAAAGGGGATGCAGGAGAAAGCCGAACAGGGCCTCTATCCTTCCTTCGCCCCACTCGGCTACGTCAATGTCATCTGCAATGGAAAGAAGTTCATCCAACCGGATCCGGACATGGCGCCCCTAGTCCAAAAACTTTTCCAATGGTACGCCACCGGCCGGTTTTCCCTCTTGGAGCTGACCAAGAAGATCCACGAGGAAGGATTGGTCTCCAGGAGGAACGGCTTGGTCATTTCAAGGGGCACCATCGCCAAAGTTCTGAACAACACGGTTTACTACGGCGAGTTCCAATGGAACGGGAAAAGCTATCGCGGCACATACGAGCCGCTGATTTCCCGGGAACTGTTTGCAAAGGTCCAAGAAGTGCTCGACTTCAAGGGCAAGACCCGAACAGGGGTCCGCAAACACCAATGGGCTTTCCAGGGGTTGATCTTTTGCGGGAACTGCGGATGCGCCATGAGCGGCGACATGAAAAAGGGAAAGTACGTCTACTATCGATGCACCGGATATAAAGGCAACTGCCCCAAGCGGTATGTGAAGGAGGAGGAACTGACCCGGCAGTTCGGGGAAGCATTGGAGGCCGTTCAACTCGACCCGGAGATCCATAGCCTCCTGATTCGGGCTTTGCGCGAAAGTCAGGCCGACGAAGCACGTTTCCACCAGGAGGAGATTTCCAAGCTGGAAAGGGAACGCCAAACCCTGGAAACCCGGCTGGAGTCCATCTACCTCGACAAACTGGACCGAGTCATCACGACGGATTTTTTCCAGGAGAAGAGCCGGGAGTGGAAAAACACCCTGGAGGGCATCAAAGGCAAACTGGATAGGCACCGCCAAGCCCATGGCAACTACATGGAAGAAGGAGCCCAACTCCTGGAACTCTCCCAGCATGCCGCTGAAATTTACCGCAAGTTGGAAATGGCCGAAAAGAAGCGGATCCTCAACTTGGTACTTGCGAACTCGATCTGGCTCAACGCCCAGCTCATTCCCAAATACCGGCAACATTTTGGCCTGCTTGCAGTTATGAAAGCCGAAACTCAGGGAAAATCGCCCGTAAGGGATGGAAAACCAGGGGATTGTGAGAAGTGGTACACCAGGCAGGAGTCGAACCTGCGACCTCTGCCTTCGGAGGGCAGCGCTCTATCCAGCTGAGCTACTGGTGCCTGAAACCATCCGGTTTTTGGGGAAAACCGCCCCCGGGAGCACCGCCCGGTCAGGACGGGAAAATCTACAACTTAGGCTCCCGCCCTGCAACCCGCCTTCCGGGGCCGATTGAGGGGATTCCGGGGGGCCCGGTTCAATCGTGCCACCAGGAGTCGTCCGGCCCCGATTTCTTCGGGGCTTCGGCCTCCCGGACCCGGTCCGGGTCCGGAACGTCCTCCGCGTCCTTTGCATCCTGGTACCACCATTGATCGCCTTTGTCCCGGGAGGGCTTTTCCTTGTCCCCGTACCACCAGTCTTCCGCCTTGGCGCGGGAGCGGGGCGCGGCCCTTCCGCCTACCGGGCTGCCGCCGCTTCTAGTAACGGAGGTGTTACCTAAATCCCCGGGCTTCTCCCGGCCGGACCCGCCTACCGGCGAAGTTCCCCGGTCGGAAGACCGGCCGTGCCGGGGATGGCCTTTTTTCCGGGCCTGGGCATCCGGCCAGAAGGCGATGAGGAAAACGGCCAGGGCGGCTACCACCATGGCGGCGGGCAGCAAAAGGCGGGCCTTGGCCCGGGACGGTCCCGGAGAGGCCGGTTCCGATGGGGATGGGGCGGGGGCTCGGTCTGGCATAGAGGCTCCTTGCCGGTAAGCACGGAAAAATTCCGTCCGCTTCCGGCCCAGGGTTGTAATCTAACCCATTTGGAGCGTGAAGGGCAATGTCCTCCCCCTTCTTAAAAGCGGAACCGGTAAGCGGCCCCGGCGGCGGGGATACGGAATGACGGGGGGGCGGGGGCGGGAATGGGCCCTTGAATTGGGAGGGTTTAGTTCCTTGGGGGGAATAATGGTAGCTTATTATTGGAATGCGGAATCCATTTCCATTATAATCCTGAGGGGAAGACTATGTCCGAAGCTCCCAAGACGATACTCCTGGTGGATGATGAGGATTCCATCCGCAACCTGGCCGCTTTGGTCCTGGAGGGCGGCGGGTACAAGGTGCTCAAGGCGCAGCATAGCGATGAAGCCCTGATCCTGCTCGACAGCTTCAAGGATACGGTGCACCTGCTCCTGACCGACGTCAAGATGGATCCCTTCCTGAGCGGTTGCGAACTGGCGAAATGCGTCCGGCTCATCCGTCCGGACATCGGCGTACTGTACATCTCCGGCTATTCCAACAACCCCATGGTCCAGCAGGAGGTCGAAGAGTCGCGGGCCTCCTTCCTGGCCAAGCCCTTTTCTCCCCATGATTTGCTGGATAAGGTGAAATCGACCCTGGTCGAGACCCGCCTTCCCGCCTGATTTCCCGGACTTCCGGGAATTCCCTTGTAATCCATCCGGAGAGTTTTTTCTTTACCCGAATGCGGCGGCGCGCCCGGCTTCCGCGCAGGCCGGTCCGGAACATGTTTCAGGATCGGAATAAAAATGTATTGCAATCGATACCGATCTCACGGAAGTGGAGGGTGGCGTGGAATTTTTTTCTGGGATCACGGAGATGAATAAAGTATATAAGGGCTTCCGTGGCGGACGAGGGGCGCGGCTCCCCGCCATTCCCGGGAATCCCATTCCGGGTCCGAACTTCTTTCCGGTAAAGGGGAATAGGCATGGGTGCGGGGGAAGTCGGCGCTAGGAATTTCCTGCAGACGGCGCTGGACATGGTCCTCGGTCGGAATCCGCGCGGAGCGGGGCCCGATGGGTGCGGCAGCTTCCGGAAGCTGTTCGCCAAGGCGCCCGAGGCCATGGCCTTGCTCCAAGGCCCCCTGATCCTGGAAGCCAATCCCGCCTGGGACGTCCTGTTCGGGTATCCGGAAGCGGAGGTCCCGGGAAAGCCCTTGGCCCGCTTCCTTCCGGACCTGGCGGAACAGGGATTCATCCCCCTTACGGAAACCCCCGGGGTGAAGCGCGAAGGTCCGCGCATGCGCCTGGAGGTCTCCGGGTACCCGTTCCCTTGGCGGGGGCGCAACCTGCGCATGATTACGGCGCGCGACATCGCGGAGCGCAAGGGCCGGGAAGAGATCCTCCGCAAGAGCGAGCAGTCCCTGCGCAAAAGCGAGGGCGTCCTGCGCACCGTACTGGCCCACTCCCCCCTGGTGCTGTTCGCCTTCGATCGGGACGGCGTTTTCACCGTGGCCGAAGGCAAGGGCCTGGAGGCCATGGACGTGAAGCCCCTGGAGCTGCAGGGCCAATCGGTCTTTTCCCGGCCCTCCCCCGTCAAATCCCTGCAAGGCCCGGTGCGACGGGCCCTGGACGGACGCGAGGTGGACGAATCCGTGGAAATCGCCGGCAACATCTTCGAGATCCATTTGCGCGCCCTGACCGGCGGGGAAGGGACGGTGGAAGGCGTGATGGGCCTGGCCGTCGACGTCACCGAGCGCCGGCGCGCGGAAGAGGATCTGCGCCGCAGCAAGGAGCATCTGCGCACGGTCATATCCAACGCTCCCATCGTGCTGTTCGCCCTGGACGCCAAAGGCACCTTCACCCTGTGCGAGGGCCGCGGCCTGGAGGCCTTGGGGCTCAAGCCCGGGGAGGTGGTGGGGAAGTCCGCTTTCGAAATCTATCGCCATGCGCCCCAGGTGCGCATGAACGTGCGCCGGGCCCTTTCCGGCGAAGAGTTCACCTCCACCTCGGAAATGGACGGCCTCTGGTTCGAGACCTATTTCAGCCCGGTCTTCAAAGGCTACGATGAGGTGGAGGGCGTGATCGGCGTGGCCATCAACGTGACCGACCGCCGCAGGGCCGAGGACGCGCTGCGCCGCAGCGAGGAGCAATTGCGCCACTCGCGCAAGATGGAGGCCATCGGCCGGGTGGCCGGGGGCGTGGCCCATGACTTCAACAATCTCCTCACGGCCATCACCGGATACGCGGAACTGTCGCTGTCCGGCACCGCCTCCTGCGGGGCTTCCGCGTCCGGCGCGGATCCGCAGCGCAAGAATCTGGAGGAGATCCGCAAGGCGGCGGACCGCGCCGTGGCGCTCACGCGGCAATTGCTCGCCTTCAGCCGCAAGCAGGTGCTCTCGCCCAAGGCGCTCAAGCTCAACCAATTGGTGGGCGAGATGGACAAGATGCTCCGCCGCCTCATCCGCGAGGACATCGAATTGGTGGCCGTGCTGGACCCGAACCTGGGCGAGGTATGGGCCGATCCCGGGCAGATGGAACAGGTGATCCTGAACCTGGCCCTGAACGCGCGGGACGCCATGCCGGGCGGCGGGCAGGTCTCCCTGGAAACGGGGAACGTGGAGCTGGAAGGCACTTATGCCCGGGGCGAGCTCTTCCTGGTGCCCGGAGCCTATGTCATGCTGTCCGTGAGCGATACGGGCATGGGCATGGATGAAGACGTGAAGGCCCATCTTTTCGAGCCGTTCTTCACGACCAAGGAGGAAGGCAAAGGCCTGGGGCTGGGCCTATCGGCCGTGTACGGCATCGTGAAGCAGAGCGGCGGCACCATCTCGGTGGAAAGCGAGAAGGGCCGGGGGACCACCTTCAAGGTCTATCTGCCCAGGGTGGACAAGGAAGCGGCGGTGCGGTTCGCGCCCGCGCCCAGCGATTCCCTGAAGGGCGTGGAGACCATCCTGCTGGTGGAGGACGAAGAGGCGGTGCGCACCCTGGTGCGCGAGATCCTGCGCATGCACGGCTACGACGTGCTGGAGGCGCGCCGAGGCGGTGAGGCCATCCTCATCAGCCAGCGCCACAAAGGACCCATCCACATGTTGCTGACCGACATGGTGATGGCGAACATGAGCGGCAAGGAACTGGCGGAGCACCTCAAGCCCCTGCGCCCGGAAATGCGGGTGCTGTTCATCTCCGGCTACAGCGAGGAAGCCGTGCTCAACGGCCCGGGAGGATTGCGGCCGCAGGCGCCGGGGGAGAGCGGCGCGCGCGACGGAGTTTCCGTCTACGCGGACGCGTTCCTGGCCAAGCCCTTCACGCCCAAGACCCTGGCCACCAAGGTCCGCGAAGTGTTGGACGGGAAGCCCGCCGAGCGGCGCGACCTGGCCGGACAGAACCTGACCGGACAGATATAACCGGGGCGCGTCCCTGCCCAGCGGTCCGTCCGGGATTCGAAAGGAATAGCGTCGTGCCCTATTTCACCTTAAGGCAGCGGATCAGGACCATGCGGCGATGGGGATTGGCGCGGTGCTCGCAGAGATAGATGCCCTGCCAGGTCCCCAGGCTCAAGGCGCCGTCGTCGACGGGGATGGACTCGCTGGTGCCGGTCAGGAGCGCCCGCATGTGCGAGGGGGAATCGTCCGGGCCTTCCAGGGTGTGTTCGTGCCAGGGCTGGTTCTCCGGCGCGAGGCGGCGGAGGAATTCCTCCAGGTCCCGGCGCGCGGTGGGGTCGTAGTTCTCGCTGATGAGCAGCGAAGCGCTGGTATGCCGGAGGTAAAGGTGGCACATGCCCTCCTCCACCTTCCAGCCGTGCAATTGATCGGCGACGCGATCCGTGATGGGGTGCAGACCCCTGCCCGGAGTCCGCACTTCGAGTTCCGCTTTGAGCCATTCCATGGAATGCAAGATAGCAAGCGGATCGGTTCTCCGGATTGAAGTCGTAGGTGACGCGCGCGGCTTGAAGGGCGGCGGCGTCGAAATCCTTGCCGGCCCCGCGCGGGACCGCCGCGTTCGTCACCCGGGGCGAGGGCGGTTTCCGGGCTTGGCTTTGCGCCCGGAAGCAGATGAAGCATCCGAGGCGGATGAATCATCCGAGGCGGATGAAGCATCCGCTTGGCATTCGCGGTCGTACAGCTCCCGTAACAGGCGGAATACCGGCCCGACCTTGCCGCCGCCGATTTTACCCCCTTCGATGCGCGTGATGGGAAGGGGCCCGCGCACGGATGAGCACAGGAAGGCTTCCTCCATCATGCCCGTTTCCTTGGGGAACAGGGCCACCTCGCCGAAAGGGATGCGCTTGCGGCGCAGGATGCGCAACAGCACTTGGCGGGTGATGCCGGGCAGGATCCCGGTTTCGAGGGGCGGGGTAAGGACCTTGCCCTTCACCACGCAGAAGAAGCTGGAGGTGCTGAGTTCGGCGATCTCCCCGTGGGGGCCCAGGAGGATGGCTTCATAGGCGCCCTTGCGGTCCGCCTCGGCCTTGGCGAAGATGTTGGCCAGGTAATTGGTGGACTTGATGGCGGAGTCCAGCCCGGAAGCGGCCGCCTTGTTGATGGTGGAAATGGCCACTTTGACGCCGCGCTCGTACAGTTCGGGGGGGAGTCCCGAAACCGGCGCCACCGTGATGATCAAGGTGGGCGGCAGGGACGGATCGATGGCGAGCCCGCCCAGGTAATGGCCGCGGGTCAAGGTGATGCGCACCACCGCGTCCGCCAGGCCGCTCCTGGCGCACAGCCTTTTGACCAGGTTTTCCAGGCCGGCCTCGTCCATCTCCAGGCGGATGCGCAGGCGCTTGGCGGACTTGCTCAGGCGTTGGTAGTGCAGGCCGAAGAATTGCGGATGCCCGTCCCAGGCGCGCACGGTCTCGAACAGGCCGTCGCCGAGCACCAGACCGCGGTCGAAAACCGAGACGACGGCCTTGTCCGCCGGCACGATCCGGCCGTTCACGTAGGCATAGAGGGTTTTCGGGGCCTTAGGGGCATCGGCCGCCTTCGCGGGCCGGGAGGCCTTGCGCTCAGCGGCGGGCAAAGGGAGAGCCCGGTTTGTAGGGGTTGCGCGCGCCGCCTGCCGCGTTGCCGCCCAGCAGTCCGTTGTAAAGGCCGAAGGAAACCCCGCAGCTGATGCGCGTGGCGTGGGTGTCGATCTCGGTCCCGCGCCCGCCGAACTTGATTTTCACGCTCTCCAGGGGCAGGAGACCGCCCTTGCCGTCCGGGTAGCCGGAAAGCCCCGTCGCCGCCTCGAAATAGACCAGGAACGGATAGTTGTTGTAGATGCGCGCGTTGAGCTTCAGGCCCCAGCCGGCGCTCTGGAACCAGCCGTCCGCATGGCGGGCGGGCTTCCAATACTCGGCGTCGAACAGGCGGGCGTCGGTCAGGGAGCCGTTCCAGACCCGGCCGGCTTCCCAGAAGGCGTTCAGGTACAGGTCCTCCACGAACAGGATCCAGTACCCTTTGTAGATGTCGGACAGGATGGGTTGGTTGAGATCGGCGCTGAACTTGAGGGTGTTCTCCCCCTGGAAGGCCAGGTTCTCGATGTCGCGCAGGAAGGGGTAACCGCGGAGGAACATGCCCTTGGAGAAGAAGGCATCCAGGGTGTCGGCTCCCGGATCGGGATCGGCCGATCTCCAGTCGAGGATGCCGCCGGCGAATCCGGAGAGCAGCAAGGCCCCGTCGTCCGACCAGGGAAGGCCGATGCCGTACGTGGCCCCCGCGTCCAGGTCCTGCAGGGAATATTCCCGGAAGCGCGTGCGCACCTCGCCCTCCGGGGTCACTTCGAAGGTCTCGGCGAAGGAACCCTTGCGGACGATGCCGGAAAGGTTGTAGCCGTAGGCTGCGACGGCCGCCAGGCCCGTGGGGGCGATGGCTTCCTTGTCGTTGTAGGTCGAGCTGTAAAGATTGGCCACCGCGGACAGGTACAGGTTCTTGTAGTACTGGAAGGCGAAGGGGAACTCGTAGAAATTGAAATCGTTCCAGGCGTATCCGCCCGCCACCCGCAGATAGGAGGTCTTGGCATCGTCCTCCACCACCCCGGCGTCGAAGAGATTGTAGGACAGGCCCGCCTCCACGTTGCGGAAGACGACGGCGTAGTTCTGCTCTTCGGCGCTGATCTCGGGCTTGCCGGGCGCGTCCCGCACCGTGACCGTGTCATGGGTGGTCAGATTGCCGCGCGCGAAGGAGACGTCCAGGGAGGCGGGCAGGGAATGGTTGGCGTAGGCCAGGTAGAACTGGGACTCCTTGTCGGCGGAGAGGATCTCGTCGTTGGCGCCGAAATAGTCCAGACCGTTGCCGACCTCCAGGAGCAAGGCCCCGGAGATCTCGTTCCGGGTGACCGGGTCGTTGACGAACCCGTTGAACCCCGCCAGCCACTTGGTTTCGCCCGTGCGCGCGGCGCGGGACCGCGCGGACATCTCTTCGCCGATCAGGAGCGGGCTCAGGATGTAGCGGGTGGGCGTGCCCAGGTACTTTTCGCTCTTGCCTTCGAAATCGATGGCCTCGACCTGTTCGTTTTCCGGGCGCAGGTTGCGCAGGGCCGTGGGCGGCGCGGCCGCGGGCTTGAGGTCCGGAAGCAGGTAGAGGGAGAAGCCGTCCTTGTCGTAGTTGACGTAGGCCAGGCGCCTGCCGGTGGGGTCGATGGCGGGAGCGAAGGCTCCGCCCGGGACCTGGGTCATGGACTCCAGGGCCCCCGTGGCCAGGTCGCAGCGGTAGATGTTGTAGATGGCGTTGCTGTCGGCGGAGAAGTAGAAGGATTTCCCGTCCGGGCTCCATTCCGGATCGCGCTCGTCATACGGCCGGTCCAGCACCGGGCGGAATCCCGTGCCGTCGGCATGGATGACGGCGATGTTGCGCGAGGTCCCGTCGTAATACGAGAAGAGGATGGACTTGCCGTCCGGCGAAAAGCGGGGGGAATAGATGTTGAAACCGTAGCGGCCCTGCATGGCCGTGTCCGCCGGGAACAGGGTCTTGACCTCTTCGGGGTCGAGATCCTTCCCGTCCGGCACCGGCGCGGTGCACAGGTAGAAGTTGGTCAGTCGGTTGCGCACGAACACGATGCGCTTGCCCTCCCGGTCGTAGCTGGCCTGCACGGCGTTCAGGTCCCTGGTGAAGCGCTTTTCGGTCTTGTCCGGCCCGAAATCGAAGAGGCCGGTCTTGCGGCGGGGATTGCGCTGGTAGACGTCCAGCTTGTGGATGCCGTTGGTATCCGTGTCCCTGGCGGAATGGTAGAGGAAGGTGCTGTCGTCCGGGGCCACGGAGAACGGGCTGCGGATGGAGGCGATCCGCTCGAAACGGTCCTCCTCCTTTTTCGCGGTGTCCGCGAGCTTGTACAGGTAGAGCGAGCCCTTGAAATCGTCGCGGCCGCGGTTGGAGACCAGGAAAAGGTTCGCGCCCTTGGAATCCCAGCGCGGATAGTAGTTGTAGAACCCTTCCGAGGTGAGCTTTTGCCCCTGCCGGAGCGGCCCCAGCGCTTTCACCTGGTCCGCGTACTGGGCCGTGACGGCGTTCTTCCAGTCCGTCCATACGGTCTGCGCGTCCTTGCCCAGCACCCGTTCCATGGCCCCGGAAAGGGTCTGCCGGTGGATGCGCGCATTGTCCGCCCACAGCTTGATGATGGCCGGGTCCCCGTAGCGCGCGGCGATATAGCGGACGAAGGCGAACCCTTGCGTGTACGGCCCCAGTTCGTATTCCAGGCTGGTCCCCACGAAGGTGCCCATGCGATCGTAGCCGAGCAGCTTGTTCTCCATGGCCGCCGTGCGCAGCAGCATGTCCCGGTGGGAATCCCAGGCGTCGTACCCGGAGAGCTCCGATTCGTATTGGGCCACGCCCTCGGCGAACCAGTTGGGCTGATGGGTGAAGGGGATGATGGTGGCCGCCGAGGACTGCACGGCCTCGTTGTAATAATCCTGGTAGCCCAGCACCAGGCCCTGGATGGGGCTGGCCAGCTTGCTGGAGGATTGGATGGAGACCAGATGCGAGAACTCGTGGGTGACCACGTCCTTGAGCCAGTTGTGCGTGCTGCGGATGGGGAAGTCCCAATCGGAAATCCACACCGTCATCGTGTTCTGCAGGGAGTTGGCCCACCCGTTGGAGAAGATGTCCTCGCGGATGATGAATTCCACCTTGTCGGGCAGGCGCATCTGGTAGCGCTTCATCTTCTCCTCGGCCACCCCTTCCGCGATGGCGGCGATGTAGCCGGCCGCCGGTTCCAGCTCGGCGGGATAGTGGAAGCGGAAATGCTCCGTTTCCGAAGTGCGCCAGCGGATATGGGCGTCGTTGCGGTTGAATGAATACGCCTGGGCGGGCGCCTGGAGCGCGGCAAGGACGGCGAAGAGACCGGCGGCCAGGGCGAACCCGGCGCCGATCCGCGCAAAACCCGCGCCGGTCGCGCGGGGCAGGGTCCGGAAAAAGGAAAGCCGGGAGGACATAGGCACCATAGTGTACAAAAATCGGGTCTCAGGTTACATTCCAAAAGGAGCAAAAACCTTGGCCAGTTTCACCGAAAGATACCACGAACTCACCAAGTACAACCCCCACACTATCGACAAGCTGGGGCCCGTGCATTGGGATCACCAGCCGCCGGCCTTCAAGGCCATCAGCTCAAAAGTCAAAATAGACCTGCTCTCCCGCCTGCAATCGGTGATGGACCACCTGGAGGAGGGCCCCCAGGTCTCCGCGAGCCCGGAAGCCGGGCTGGAGAACATCGCCCGCCTCCTCTTCTTCACCCTGGGGCTGACCGCGCGCCTGGGCGACCAGGGCGGGGGCGATTACTTCCTGCGCGCCGCCCCTTCGGCCGGCGGTCTTTATCCCACCGAGTTGTACGTGGCCGCC
The DNA here is from genome assembly GCA_035275285.1 of Fibrobacteria bacterium. GTDB lineage: Bacteria > Fibrobacterota > Fibrobacteria > UBA11236 > UBA11236 > Chersky-265. The sequence goes on from DATENA010000094.1 coordinate 12,000, forward strand.
CGCGGCCAGAGCGGGCTGCCCGACGGTCTCTACCATTACCATTCCCTCAAGTCCGCGCTCATCCCGGTCTGGCAGGGATCTTTCTGGGGCGATCTCAAGCATTATTTCCTGGGCCATCCCGCCGTGGACGCCTCCGGGCTCATCCTCCTCTTCACCGGCATGTACGGCCGCAGCGCCTGGCGCTACAAGGAGCGCGCCTACCGGCGCATCCTGCTGGACACGGGGCATGCGGTGGGCAACCTGCTGGAAGCGTGCCGCTTCGCGGGGCTGGACCATTCCCTGATGGGCGGCTTCCTGGACGCGGGCCTGGAGGAGCTTTTGTTCCTGTCGCCCAAGGAGGAGTTCCCGTTGCTGGGCGTGGCCGTGGGCCCGGCCGGAACGGTTCCGGAGCTTCCCGGCCAGCTTCCGGGAGAGCCGCCCGCGGAAGCGATCCGCCATCTGGCCCCCGGCGATGCCATGCAGGTGCAGCAGAACGCGTGCGAACGCATCCGCTCCGCGAAAACCGTGCGTCCCCCGGTGGCGGGAGCCTGCGGGGGGCCCGCCTTCCCGGTGCCCAAGGATTTCAATCCCCTCAAGACCATCCTGCGCCGCCGCAGTTGCCGCAAGTTCAACGACGGTTCCGTCTCCCTCGACCAGGTGCGCGAGATGCTGGCCTTCGCCTTCCGCCCTTCCGGCGCCGCCTGGTGCCTGGCTTCCGGCCGCATCGAGTTCCACCTGGTGGTCCTCAACGTGGAAGGCCTGGACGCGGGAGTCTACCGGCTCGAGGCCGGCACCTTGGAATTGGCGCCCAAGCGCCCGGGCGATTTCAAGTCCGAGACCTACACCATGTGCCTGGGCCAGGACCTGGCCGCCGAGTGCGCTTTCGCCTTGGTCCACACTTCGGACCTGGCCCTCTTGGCCGAAGCCTACGGCGATCGCGGGTATCGCTATGCCTGCATGGACGCGGGCCAGGTGGGCGAGCGCATCAACCTGTGGGCGGTGTACCGGGGCCTGGGCTCCAGCGGCATCGGCGGGTATTACGACGACCAGGCCAACGAATTGCTGGACATCCCGCTCTCCCACGGCATCCTCTACATCACCTTGGTGGGCGTTCCCGACCAGGAATGACCGCATTTCCGGTTACATGATTTCAAATTGCCCGGTTAATACCTAAATTTTCCGCTTCATCCCAACCGGTTGGCCGCATGACCCCTCAAATCAGCCTGTACGACACCGCAACCCGCAAACAGCAGCCGTTCACGACCCTGCATCCCGGCGTGGTCAACATGTACTGTTGCGGCCCCACCGTGTACCACTTCGCCCACATCGGCAATCTGCGCACCTTCGTGTTCGAGGATCTGCTGCGGCGCGTGCTGGACTACCACGGGTATACGGTCAACCATATCGTGAACATCACCGACGTGGGCCACCTGACCTCCGACGCCGACACCGGCGAGGACAAGATGGAAAAGGGCGCGGCCCGGGAAGGCAAAACCGTCTGGGAAATCGCGGACTTCTACACGCAGGCCTTCCTGAAGGATTGGAAGCGGCTGGGCCTCAAGGAGCCCTCGCGCTGGACCAAGGCCACGGACCATATTCCCGAGCAGATCGCCCTGGTCAAGGTCCTGGAGGAGAAGGGCTACGCGTACGTGATCCCCGGGGACGGCGTCTATTTCGACACCGCCAGGTTCCCGCGCTATGCGGACTTCGCCGGGCTGGACGTCCGCGGCCTGCAGGAAGGCGCGCGCATCGGCGTGACCGAGGGGAAGCGCAACCCCACCGACTTCGCGCTGTGGAAGATCTCCCCCACGGACGTGCGGCGCGCCATGGAATGGGACGCTCCCTGGGGCCGCGGATTCCCCGGCTGGCACGTGGAATGCTCGGCCATGGCCATGAAGCACCTGGGCCCCACCCTGGACATCCATTGCGGCGGCTCGGATCTCATCCGCGTCCACCACACCAACGAGATCGCCCAGTCCGAGGGTGCCACCGGCGTTACCTTCTCCCGCTTCTGGCTGCACGGCGGCTGGCTGCTGGAGGCGCCCGCCGAGGACGGGAGCGGCGGAGGCAAGATGTCCAAGTCCGCGGGGGAGTTCGTCACCCTGGATTTCCTGGTCAAGAAAGGGTACGGCGCCATGGACTACCGGTACATGTGCCTGGGGGCCCATTACCGCGGCTATCTGAACTTCAGTTGGGAAGGCCTGGAAACCGCCCGGGACTCCCTCCGCAGCCTGCGCCGGAGGACCGATCCGCTGATCGGGCGGGCCTCGGCCATCGCCTCGGACAACGCCCTGGGCTGGCAGCGCCGCTTCCTGGAAGCCGTGTACGACGATCTGGGATTCCCCCAGGGGCTGGCCGTCCTCAACCAGATGCTGAAGGATCCGGATCTTCTGGAGGGCGAGAAGGCCGCGCTGGTGCGCGACTTCGATCGCTTGCTGGGACTGGGCCTGGAGAACCGGGAGGCGCGCGCGGAAACCGCGCTTCCGGGTCCGCTGTCCGCCTTGCTGGAAGAGCGCAAGGATGCGCGCCGGAACAAGGATTGGAAACGCAGCGACGAGATCCGCGATCTGCTGAAGGGCAAGGGATTCGGCGTCAAGGACAATCCCGACGGCACCACCTCCTGGTTTCCATTGTGAAACCGGCTCCATCTTTCCCGATGGGATCATTGCCTTCACCAGGGTGAAATTTCTATTTATGGTATTCGGATAATCATGATATAATTCGGGACGCGGCGGGCCGGGGAAAGCCCGGACCGGACCGGATTACACCTTCAACCACAGTCACGGCGGCAACATGATCAGGAATGACGACAAAGACAAAGAGAAGGACAAAGACGAGCCTTCGTTCCTCGCCAAGGAAATCATGGAGTCCTTCATCAAGGCCAGGAAGATCTTCCTGTGGACCCCGGTGGACGATGCGTCGGCCGAGAAAATCGTCAAGCAGCTCATCTATCTGGACACCCAGAACCATGACGACATCCACTTCTACATCAACAGCCCGGGCGGCGTGATCTCCTCCGGCCTGGCCATCGTGGACGCCATGCAGGCGGTCAAGTCGGACGTGGTCACCATCGTCTCCGGCCAGGCGGCTTCCATGGGGGCCGTGCTGCTCGCCTGCGGCGCCAAGGGCAAGCGCTACGCTTGGAAGAACTCCCGCGTCATGATCCATCAGCCCCTGATTTCCGGCCACATGTACGGGCCGGCGTCGGACATCGAGATCCAGGCCGAGGAAATGCTGCGCATCCGCACCGCGCTCAACAAGATCCTCTCCGAGACCACCGGCAAGAGCATGGACCAGATAGAGCTGGACACGGATCGGGATCGTTTCATGACCGCCGAGGAGGCCAAGACCTACGGCATGATCGATATCATCGAAAACAAACTCTAGGCCGGAAGGCCCGGGCAGTACCCGGGCCGCCGCCATCCCTCCCGGAGCCGTCAAAACACCAGGTTTGACGGCTCTTTCGTTTTCGCGGCTCCGTCCTCCGGCCCGGAAAAGCCCTCTTTTTACCTTTCGAATACTTC
>DATENA010000095.1:0-5493 GCA_035275285.1 Fibrobacteria bacterium
CGACCGTCCAAAAGCTCCGGGCCCGTTCCCAAAGCGCTTGCCTCCTGTCCGTTTTTGTCCGATAATGGAAACAGGAGTTCCGGCTCCGGCGGCAGCCCCGCCGGGGAAGGATGCGCGGGATCGGCGGCAGAGGGGACTGCCGACCCGCCTCCCGAGTTTTTATATTGCTTTAAGAACCATGTACGAAACCCAACTGCTTAAAATCAAAATCCGCCCCGGCAAGACCGCCGCAGTCGTCGATTTCCTGCGCAGTCTCAGGGCCCGGAAGGATCTTTCCCTGGAAGCCCTGCGTCGCGAAGGCATGGTGGTCGAGAGCATGTTCCTGGAACGCCGCGAAGACGGCGACTATCTCTACTACTACGTCAAGGCCCGGGATCTGGCCCAGGCCAACCAGGTCAACATGGCCGCCACGGACGCCCTGACCATGGAAATCCGCAGCTTCGTTTCCGAGACGTGGGATCACATCGTCTCCCCGGAACCCTTGCTCGATCTCGATCTGATCCAGGAAGAAAACGCCTCCCGGCCGCGCCCCCGGCGCAAGGCCAAGCTCCCTTCCCCCGCTCCGGCGCCGCATGCCCTTGCGGGCTGAGTCCGCCTCCGGTTCCGCGGCCGCGCGCCGCCCCTCGCTCCGCCCGCTCCGGGAACCCGCCGCCTGAACATGGACGCATCCGTCGAGGGCCTGGAATGGAACGACGGCTTCCAGGAAGTGATGGAACTGGTGGAAGAAGGATGCCGCTGCCTTTTCGTCACCGGCAAGGCGGGCACGGGCAAGTCCACCTTGCTCCAGCGGATCAAACGGAAGATGGCGCACCAGGCCGTCGTGCTCGCGCCCACGGGCGTCGCGGCCGTGCACGTGGGCGGGCAGACGATCCACTCCTTCTTCCGCTTCCCGCCCCACGTGCTGTTCCCGGAAGCGGTGCGGCGCCTGAACGGCAGCGGCCTGCTGCGCAAGCTGCGGACCGTCATCATCGACGAGATCTCCATGGTGCGGGCGGACATCCTCGACGCCATCGACGTCCACTTGCGGCGCTTCGGCCCGGAGCGCCATCTCCCCTTCGGCGGGGTGCAGATGATCTTCTTCGGGGACCTGCACCAATTGCCCCCGGTGGTTTCGCCCCACGAGATGGAGGCCTTCCGCACCCTCTACGAAAGCCCCTGGTTCTTCAAGGCCCGCGTCTTCTCCAAGCAGACGTTCGAGCGCGTCGATCTCAAGAAGGTCTACCGCCAGAAGGAGAAGCGCTTCCTCTCCCTGCTCAACGTCATCCGTTCCGGGGAGGCCGAAGCGGAGGACCTGGAGGCCCTGAACGTGCGCATGGACCCAAGCTTCCAACCGGAGGAGTCCCTGCCCACCATCACCCTGACCGCGACGAACTCCTCGGCCGACCGCGTCAACGCGCGCAAGCTGGAGGACCTGCCCGGCCACCTGGCGCTGTACGCGGCGCAAGTGCAAGGGGAGTTCGAGCCGCGCCTCTATCCCACCGATGAGCCGTTGGGCCTCAAGGCGGGCGCGCAGGTGATGTTCCTCAAGAACCATCCGGCGGGCAACTGGGTCAATGGCACCCTGGGCGTGGTGGCGGCCATGGACCCCGACGCCGTCTGGGTGCGCATCCCGGCCGATTCGCACCAGGGCCGCGCCCTGCGCGGAGGCAACGTCGATCCCCATGCGGGCCCCCTGGGGGCGATGCGCGTGGAGAAGGCCTTCTGGGAAAGCGTGCGCTACGTGCTGGATCCGGAGACCGGACGCGTGGTGCCCAAGCCCGTGGGCCGTTTCACCCAGTTCCCGCTCAAGCCGGCCTGGGCCATGACCATCCACAAGAGCCAGGGCAAGACCTTCGACCGCGTCATCATCGATCTGGGGCAGGGGGCGTTCGCGCATGGGCAGTCTTACGTGGCCCTGAGCCGTTGCACCACCCTGGAGGGCATCACCCTGCGCAGGCCGCTTTCCGGGCGCGATCTCATGCTGGATCCGGAAGTGCGCGAATTCCTGGCCTGAACCGGGCCGCGAAGCTTCCGCCTGGTTGCGATTGCCTTAGGTTCCGGCCGGTTTTATATTCTTCCTACGTGCACGGGGGAGTTCCGCATGAACCGGAAGAACGAAGACCTGATCCGAAGCTACTTCAAGGCCCTGGAGGACGGCATCCCCGTGGAGCTGTTCGAGAAATTCTTCCATCCGGACGTGGTCCAATACGAGTTCCCCAGCCGCCTCAATCCCAACGGCAAGGGCCGGAAGAAGCAAGAGCTGTTGGCGGATTTCGAGCGCAGCCGGAGCATCATCTCCAAGCATGAATACAAGGTCAAGAGCCTGGTCTCGGACGGGGACCGCGTCTGCGCGGAGACCGAATGGACCGGCATCCTGGCCATCCCGATCGGCGACCTGAAGATCGGGGACGCCATGAAGGCGAATTTCGGGGTGTTCTTCAGGATCGCCGAGGGCCGCATCCTGGAGCAGAACAATTACGATTGCATCCATCCCTGGTGATCGAAGCCGGATTATTCCCTTCCCGATCTTCGGAAAGCGTCCGCCGTATAGAGGGCCAAGGCCGCCCAGATCAATCCGAAAGACATGGCGTGCATGCGCGTGAAGGGCTCATGGAACCATAGCACCGCAATCGCCAATTGGATGCTCGGGCTCAGGTATTGGTAGAAACCCAAGGTCGATAAGGGCAGGCGGCGCGCGGCGCCGTTGAAGAAGAACAGCGGGGCCAGGGTGACGGCTCCCGCGCCGACCAGCAAGGCCGAGGACCCTGCGCCGGCCGCGAAGGTCTGGGGCGCGTGCCGCCAGGCCAGCCAGGCCAGGTAGGCCGCGGCCGCGGGGGCCAGCCACAGGGTCTCGATCCCCAGCCCGATCAGCGAGTCCACGCCCAGGCGCTTCTTCACGTACCCGTACAGGGCGAAGGACACGGCCAGGCCCAGGGCCACCCACGGCAAGCCATCGTGGTGGAGGCCCAGGATGACCACCCCCAGGCCGGCCAGGAACACGGCCAGGATCTGCATGGGCGAGAGCTTCTCCCTCAGGATGGCCACGCCCATTCCCACGCTCATCAGCGGGTTGATGTAATAGCCCAGGCTGGCCTGCACCAATTCCCCGCGGTACACGGCCAGGATGTAGATGGACCAGTTGCAGCCGATGAGCACGGCGCTCAGGCCGAGCAGCATGCGTTTGCGGCGGTCGGCCAGCACGCGCAGGAAATCGGGCAATTGCCCGAGCGCGGCCAGGAGCAGCAGGATGGTGACGACCGACCAGAGGACGCGATGGGCCAGGACCTCTCCCAGGGGGATGCCGTGCAGGGCTTTCCAGTAGATGGGGAGAAGGCCCCAGAGGACGTAGGCGCCCAACGCGTAGAGGATGCCATGGCGGGATTCGGGAGGCTTGGCGGGGATCACGGGATCCGGAAAGATACTACTTGGAATGCGGGCGGGGGAGCGGAACTAATCGAGCCGTTTCAGCTTGCGGGCGGCGAAAGCATCCAATGCGAGCAGGCCGGGTCCGGAGACGATGAGCCAGACCAGCAGCACCATGTACAGGAATTCGGAAAACCCGATCAGGTCCGAAAAGCCGTGCAACTCATCCTTCTTGGCGGTGGCGATGGCCACGGACATGATGACGGCGAGGGGGACCGAGGCCAGGCGGGTGAACAGGCCGGTCAGCAGGAGCAGGCCTCCCGCGAATTCCGTGGCGGCGACCAGATGGGCCTGGAACCCCGGGGCCGGCAGGCCGAGATCGGTGAAGAAGGCCGCGACCTTGTCGAGATGGTGGAGCTTGCCCCAGCCGGATTCCACGAACACCCAGCCCACGGTGATCCGGGCGATGAGGGGCGGCAGCCAGGCGAAGAAACCCAAGAGGCCGCGGATGCGATTGATGATTTGGGCCAGGGACGACATATCCGGATCCTTCCGTGGGGAACGCTGAAGATAGCAATCGGAGGCTATGTCGCCGCCGGAGCGGGGACGTTACAGGACCGGATCGATTCCCAAGGTCCCCGCCAGGCCGTCCAGGTAGGTGGAACGCGAGGCGTAGCGCAGGCTCTTGTCGGCGACCACCAGCCGGCGGCCCAGGCCCAGCCGGTTGGCGGCGTCGCGGTTCCCCTCCGAGCCGATGAAGCCTTTCAGGTAGTCCCGGTGGCGGGCCCAGAGGACCTTGTCCTTCTCCTGCTGGCGCACCAGGCGGGCCCGGTACCAGCCGGACTTGAGCATTTCCCCGGCGGTGAACATCTTGCGGAGCTCGGGGCTGCGCAGGGTCAGCCCCTGCCAGGATCCCTTGGCCATGATGTGCAGGAGCGCCTGCAGGGGAGGACAGGCGCTTTCCGCGCTGCCGTCCTCGAAGTAGAGCTGCGCGGCGGCGCGCTGGGCTTCGGCGATGTTCTCGACGCCGTCGGCGAAGTCCTCCTGGTCCTGCAGTTCCGGCTCCAGCATGTCCTCGGGGAACACGGCCAGGGGATCGGAGAAGATGCGGCCCAGGAAGGCGTGCACGAAGCGCGTGTTGATGCGGTAGCCCAGGCGGCCGGCGGGAATCGCCTTGCCCTTGCGCTTGAGGTCGGTGACCTGGGACAGGTAGCCGCCCGAGATCAGCCTGCCGGCGTCGCGTTCCTCGGGAGTCATCCGGCACCAGAGTTCCGGCAGCAGCAGGCTCATGTCGTGGTCCACCCGGTACTTGCTCCCGATGTGGCCGGCGGGGGTGGAGAAGACCTTCAGGTCCGTGAGGATGAAGGACACCATCGCGGCGTTGAGATCGGCGGTGGGCCACAGGGCGTTGAAGGGCCCCTTGGTCAGGGCGCCTTCCGAGCCCGCTCCCGTGGTGGACGGGGATTTGCCCGTGGGGCTGGCCACGAAGTCCATGAAGGCCTCCGGCAGCTCCTGGAAATGCAGGGGATTGTAGACGGCGAGGGGCTTGATGCCGGCCTCGCGATCGGGCGGATTGTTGCGCCGGCCGATGAGCACGGCGTCCACGGGATTGGAGAGCGGTTCGTCCGCGGCGAGCTTGCGCTTGAGGCGGATGCCCGTCTGGGCCACGAACACGGAGAAGGGATCGACCAGATCGGGGCGGTTCTGCAGGTAGCGCACGTTGGCGCTGGGCTTGCCGTCGATCACGCGCGGCCGCGAGCTGCACGCGAACCAGCCGAAGTCCCGGGCCGCGGCCTTCTCCACCAGTTGCCGCATGGGCGGCGTGTATTTGCCCATGTCGATGGCGTCCTGCAGCATGGCGCGGGCCTCTTCCACGGGAAGCGGCTCGTAATTGGACATGAAGGTGTTGGGCTCGGAGAGGTCCTTCTCGGCCTGGCGGTCCATGCCGGGATGGACGGCGTCGTCCGGACGCTGGAAGAGCCGGTACTCGCAGTTCTGCACGTATTTCCGGGAGGCGGGCGCGGCCGGTTTCCTGCCGTTCCCGTTGCCGTTCGAATCCGCGGCGGCGGGCGCATCATTGGGCAGCACGGCGGAGGCGGTGATGTCGTCCTCCACTTGCAGCTTGCAGGCGGGGACGAAGTCCGTGCGCAG
>DATENA010000096.1:0-22751 GCA_035275285.1 Fibrobacteria bacterium
CATCTTCAAGCTTCTTGGAACGAACCATCCGCAAAACGTACCAAAATTCGAGAGCCTGCAAAAACGCGGGAACCCTTGCCCACAGCGGTCTGGAAGCGTGTCACGCCCCATTTTTTACCCATTTGAAACCGTGAAGAGCCAGAATTTTTTGGCGATCAACGCCGCGATGATGGTTTTCCCCAAGCCCACCACATCGGCTAGGAAAAACCCGCCATGCTTCATCATCTTGTTGTAACCATCGTTCACAGCATCGATTTGGTAGCTAAAACTATGGTAACCTGGAGGCATATCGCTGGCTGACGACGGATCGTATTCGATAGCTGATCCGAAATATTCCACCAGTAGTTTCAAGAATATTTCATAAGGAGTGTATTCGTCGGTGAGGTGCGTCTTTTGTTTAACCGACTTGACATCCGCGGCCAAAACCTCCACGGACTCTTCCCACATCGTTTCGAACTCGTCGTAGGCAAATTTGACATCAGCATAGTCCCGCAAAGCCACGTTGAATTCGTAATTGGAATAGTCTCCGTAGCCAACACCTTGATCAGTGAAATTTGACGATCCCGTGATTACCTCGCCGGAGGTGTATTCATTGAAGTTTTTGGGACGGAAGATGTAAATCTTCGCGTGCAACTTGCGATGCGGATGCGCACGCATTTCCAATTTACCTTCGCTCAAGTCTTGGATAAACCGCAGGATGCCTTCCTCGGTCTCCTTGTCGTATTTGGCGGTGCGGATATCCTCGATGAAGGACAGCATCAACTCCTTCTTCGTCTCTTCGTCGCTTTTCAAGAACAACAACCCTTTGGCGTGCGAGGTAGCCGCGAGCTTGTCCACATTAATGCCCACAAGAATCCGGATCTTGTCAAGTTTGTCCAGGAAAGGGCGTATCCGAAAATATCCCGAAGTTCGGAAGTATCCGACCAAAGCCTCGAAGTAATAGAGGTTCGCACAATGGGTGAAAACACCCTCGAAGCGTTTGAGGAGACAGTTCTCTTCGGAGTTAGTGAAGAATTTTGTACTCAACTCAGCTCCCACCGTCCGCCCTTGTCAGGTCCGATGCGCTTCAACACGCCTTCGATCTTCATTTTTTTCAGATGCCACTCAACTCCCTTGGCGCTTAGCTTGATGGCTTTGGCTAACTCTGCGGTGGTAGTGGAAGGATTTTCCCTGATTGCGCCCAGGATTTTCTCCCTAGCGCTCTCCCTAGTTTTCTCCCTAGTTTTCTCCGAACCTTTCTTCACCCCGGCCGCCAGGATGGGAGCACGGAAAGTCACCACAACCCACCCTTGCTTCTCCTCGAATAGTGGCGGCGTAATACCGTACTTTCGGCATGCCTCGATGACCCGATTCGTCCCCCGGCCCCATATCTCGACGTCCCCTGTCCGATGGAACGCGTCGGCGATAAGGGGATTACGCTGCTTGGATAGATGCGGACCGGAAAGCATGTCCACCGATATACCTGGAGGAAAAGAGCCGGCGCTACGGATTTCAATGCGGTCGTCAAAAACCGCGATGGCCACAAAACCGCCTGGGTCGGTGTAGTCGCGATGCATTACCGCGTTCAACAAGATTTCCCGCAACGCTTCGGGTGGTACCGGGAGGCGGTCCTCACGTTGAATCGTCCCCTTGGGAAATCGGGCCGATAAAGGCAAGGTTCGATCCAGGAAGGCAAGTGCCTCTCGCACCAAGGCAAAGGCATTCAAATGTTCCTGCCGATTATCGAGGATGTCTCCAAGGACGGTTGTGCCCCGGAAACGCCCCATTTTTACCATGCATTGAGGATAGTCGGGCAAAAACGTTTTCCCGAAAAGAACATGAGCGGCCTGCGTAATGACGCCGTCACGGCGCAAACCCATGCGATCCAGAATGTCGGCGATACTGGTACTGGTTTCGGGGGATATGCGGCGTTGCCTGATTGCCGCTTCACGCACCCGCAGGATTTCTTCGCGATCCAGGTCTTTCAGTTTCACCGCTACGGCAGGCTGATTTTCCCAGCGCCTACGGGCATGCGCGCGTTCCAAAAGCAGTTTTTCATACTTCTCCTGGGACATTTTCCGGGTGGTACTGGCGACTCTCTCAAAGGGACGGCCTTCGTATGTGAAGGGAACGGAATCGGAAATGCCATCGACTCGGAGAATTAGGATTTCCCTATCCTTCCCGAGGGATAGACGCTCAGGCTGCAACTGAACAGGGGGTTCGAATCCGTCCAATGCATGGGCAATGTCACGCAAAGTCTTGTCGGAAGCATGCTGACCCTCGGCTGTACCGTCCGGCCTTATGCCGAATAAAACCAAGCCGCCGGATCCGTTCTTAAAAGCACAAACGCTTTGCATGCCTTCTTTCAATTCGCCAGTCGAGCGCTTGAATTCCAGGGTCAGGCCTTCCCCTTTTTTCAGAAGGGAGGCAAGTTGTTTGGAGTTGGTGGGGGATTTAGGTATCACGACTTTTTCCTTTTTTGTCGTGCAGCCCTGCCCCCTCGCTTTACCCACTCATCTACTTCAGATAGTTTGAATCGAAAAAGACGCCCGACCCGATGGGCGGGAAAACCCTTCGATTGTGACCAGCGGTAGACAGATTCCTTGGCGACCTGAAGATGGGCGGTGACCTCTTCTATGCCGACCCATCTTTCCTCAGCCATGCGGTTGTCCTTCATTGGAATGGCGCTTGAAAAGGTGACAATGAAAAGCCATCAAAGAATAGGAAAAGCAATAATGGCTGTAAAAGGGAATTTGCCAAATCTGAAAGGCAGGGAAGTATTGGTTTTCCGGTGTGCTCCTTCGACCTCGCCTCGGCGGATCCTATCCGAAGTAGGCCGGGAATCGTTCTCTCACGGAGAGAAACCCAGTGGAACTGACAATGAAGTGATCCAGGACCGGAATCCCAATCGTAGCGCATCAAGCTTCTCCGGGTTCCTCTGGCCATAGATGCGGGTGATCTTATCATTCTCAAATTCAAAAGATGTCACCGTATCGAAGGCCCAAAGGCCGCTTGGAAGTTGCCTGGAAATCACCATGCCCGGGCGTGAATTGACTCGATGAAATTCGACCTTATAGCCGTCGGAATTAAATTCCGGCAGGCCCGCCAGCATGATAAAGTAGCGGGCGATCCTGTCGGCGCCTTGAATGAATCCGGCGGCCGCGACCTTGCCTCCTCCGTCGCCCCACAACTTGGAGCCGGACGCAAGCATTTGAGCGAGTTTCTTTGCATCGCCTTGCTTGGCCAAGGCAAAAAACTCGGCGATAAGTTTCTCTGCACCCCGAGGGGGATCGCCGAACTTCTTTCCTGAATCCAACGCCTCCCGGGCCCGTTGGGCGGTCTTTCGACAAGCAGCCTCGTTCTTGCCCAAGAATTCGCCGATTTCCTTGTACGGATAACCGAACGCCTCCTTCAAGAGATAAACGACTCTCTCTTCCGGCGTGAGTCTTTCGGCCATCAAAAGAAAAGAGGTCGTGAGTCCCTCGGACTGCATCACCTTATTTTCCGGCAGGTCTTCATTGGCCAGATGGTGCCACACTTGAAGTCTCTCGGGCACTTGGTCAGGCAGCCAGTTCCCCGGATACAGCTCCCGCTTCTTATAGGCCGATTTCAAATGGTCCAGAGACTTGTTGGAGCAGACCTTGGTCAGCCATGCCTTGTGGTTATTGATTTCGGAAGGCGCAAATCTCGCACATTCAAGAAATGTCTCTTGAACAAGGTCCTCAGCCTCGGAAAGACTACCCATGATCCTGAAGGCGAAAGAGACGAGAAACGGTCGGTATTGAATGAAAAGGCCGTCCCAGGCCTTCAAGTGATTTTTCATACGCAATTTATACGACGATGTAGACCCTCAAAGCGTGACATTTCCGGAATGGTCACGTTTTTTCCCCCTGTCTCGTCTTCTTCCCCCTGTCTCGTCTTCTGTTCACAAGGAGAAAACATGAAAAACGTCCTGGTTATTGAATCCAGTCCTCATCGGAAAGGCTCTTACAGCCGCAGGCTGACCGAGGCCATCCTGGGCAAGCTTAAAGAGAACAATTCCGGTGCCGAGGTCAAGGTCCGGGACCTGGCGGAACGTCCCCTTCCCCACTTGGATGGGTTCCACCTGGCCGCATTCTTCATTCCTCCTCAGCACCGTACCGAAAACGACAGGGAAACCTTACGTTCCTCGGAAGAGGCCATCGCCGAGGTCTTGGAGGCCGACGCCATCATCATCGGCATGCCTATGTTCAACTTTTCGATTCCCTCTTCCCTCAAGGCCTGGATCGATCATATCGTCCGCGCCGGGCGCACCTTCAATTTCACCGCCATCGGCCCTGAGGGCCTCGTGAAAGGGAAAAAGGTTTACCTGGCCATTTCCACCGGAAGCGTTTACTCCGACGGACCTTTGAAGGCCCGGGACTTTACCGAGGTCTACATGAGAACCATCCTGGGCTTCATTGGCCTCACCGACATCACAACCTTCAGGGTCGAAGGAGTCGCCGTTTCCGACTTGCAGGCCACGGCCTTGGAGCGGGCCATCAGCTCGGTCGACAGGCGGCTTTAGACGCTGGGCAGTTGATCGATGAATTGGGAATATGGTCGTCGTGAGCTCCCCAATGCGGCGTGGGTGTTGGCCCGACTGCTTCATGACGTGCCCGCTGTGCCATGCTGATCCCAGGTCGTAAAAAACCTTCCAAGCTGAGGCTTTTCCCGAGTGGAGAATTGAAGCCTTCAATCGCGCTATTGATTTGGCTCGAAGGAAGGCGAAAGAGCACAACTCCGGCGGGCGGTGGCATGCCACCCTCGAATATCAGACGACCGAAGTCATGGTCCCGAGTCAATAATACCGCGCCCAGTTCACGGGCCTTGCTCATCACCCCTTCATCCGGTATTCCGAATCCGAACTCTTGCATTGATCGGACAGCATGGCCGTGTAAGGTCAAAGCCGTCACGACCGCAGATGGCATGTTTTCGTCAATTCCACGTACGCTCCAATCCCAAGTCTGATGAATAGGATCGGAAAATGGCATAGGAGCGGCTAAAAAAGGTTCTGAAATCGTCCAGCAATGCCGACCAATTGAAAAGAAGGCCCGGTTTTCCGTGAGGGAAGCCGGGCCTTCTTGCATCGCGGCCGACCTGCCGAAGCCAATCGCTGGGTTCGCGCTCGTCGTCAGCCGAGTTCGTATTCAAAGACGTAAAAGTGCTGGCCGCCGTCCGCGATCTCGATTCGCATCGTCCCGGTCAGGCCTTTCAATTCGGCGGTTCCGGTATCCGGCACCACGCGGATATCCTGGGTCTGGGCACCCTTGGACATTAAGCAATTGTGCTGCAGGCAAAAGCTTCCCTTTTTCCCGTCCAGCGAACCCGCGATCCGCTCCAGCGCCACATATCCACCCGAACCGATGTCGCGATCCATGATTCCCGTCATCGCGACGGTACCCTCCGCATCCAGCGCACCTTCGAACCGCTTGTCGAAGCGCATCCGCATTGCGCCGATAGCCTGGACGGTCGGGTCCGAGGGTTCGGGCGTGCCTTTGACTTGGAATTTCCCTTTGACGATATTCTTCATTCCGCGTTCCCCCTGGCTAAGGGACAATAATCTATATACGATAGCCGCACCGGACATGGCCCCCGAAGCCACTACCCGCGGTCCGCGGAATGCGGAGTTCCCCTCTCCTTATATATGGCGGAAACGGAAACATTGCCCGCGGGCATGATTAATTTTCGCCTCGAAGCCCATCCGGGTCGAAAATGAGATTCGGGGAGGCCGCAACGGGAAACCGGAACGCGTTTTGTTCCAGAAGCAACGCAGGCGCGGCAGTATCAGCGTAAAAATGATCTACGAAGCATGGTTCCGGCGGCCTTGACTTCCACGATATGGACTCCACGCGCCAGTCCCCGTGCCGGGAAGATGTATTCGCGCGCGCCGTCCCCCGCCTGCGACGCCTCCAAGCGTCCATCCGGCGCCCGCAGCGACAGTTCATACCGGCTCGCGATAGGGACCAGGATACGGACTTCGGAAGCCAAGGCGGCGATCTTGATGTCCGAGGCCATCGTTTCCGCGGGCTGCCTGGCGACGACGTTCGTCGGGAACGGACCGGATTGCGACAAGGCGTTCAGCGTGTACCAACCGGCGGGACAGCGCACCGCCTCGCCGGTGGAAGACTTCACTCCCAGGGCCTTGATCACCAGCACCCGGTTGGCGGTCAGATCCACTTGCAGGAACACCTTTTTGCCATCCGGGGAAACCTGGACGCCTTTGACGGGCAAGGTTGCGGGCTTGTCCATGCTGCCCACTCCGTATCCCGACTGCGGAACCATCTGGGCCTGCTGTACGCCATAGCTGGAGGCCAGCCCGCCTTCGGCCCCCACCGGCTTGGTGAATTCGATCTCCATCCCGTTCTTCCGGGCGCGGATGGCCAACATTTCGAAGGCGGTCGCACCGGCCTTGGGCGTGAGCTTTTGCAGCCCGAACAATTTCCCTTTCCATCCCCAATTATCTACGTCGCCGTTTCCCATGCCGCCCGCGTAAAGCGAGCCATCGGGGTTCTCGATGATTTTTTCGATGCCGACTTCCAATCCGCCCGTGAACGAGAACGCCGCGCCTTGCCAGGTGCCTTCCACCTTTTCCACGAAGGCCCGCTTGATTCCGCCTTGGGCGATGTCCCCGAACAGGAACTGCCCCGCATACGGTCCATGCTCCAAGAGGACGGGGAAGGTGGGCGATTGCGCGATTGCGCCGTGGGCCAACCAAAGGCTGGGCGGGGTTACGGGCAGATCGGAATAGGCGCCCGGCTTGTTGGGATAGCCGTAGTTCTTGCCTTCTTGGGCCACGGTGAGCTGGGAGCCGGGCCGGTACGAGCCCTGGTTATCCGTAACCCATATGGTACCCTCAGGACCCCACGCGATGCCGTTCCCGGCGCGGAAACCGGCGTTCATCTTGGCGATGGCGCCGTCCGCTTCGCCGATCTTGAGGACGCAACCTACGCGATCCTCGTTGAGCTTGGCAGGCAGGGAATCGAAGGACCGCCCGCCGAACTTCACGGCTCCGCCGATGCTCACGTAAAAATAGCCGTCCTTATACAGCAGGCCGAAAGCATATTCCTGGAAGTTGACCTCGCCTGAGCTGTCGTGCGGGATCTTCGCGACGGTACGGGTCTTGATCGCCTTGCTTTCGGCCGCGTCGAGGGTGTATTCGTTGATTTCGTTCTTCTCCGCGATGTAGATCTTTCCGGCCTTGTACACCAGGCCCACGGGCTCGGCCAGGCCGCCGGCGGCTTTCACGTATTTGATTTGCTCGGGATCGGCGGCATCCAGGTTGCTCGCCACCCAAAGGTTGCCGTCGGGCTTGGGCGTACCGCTGCGATTCACGTTGGGCTTCGTCATTTCCAACACCAGCAGGTTGCCGTCGGGAAGCCGGGCCAGACCCGAAACCTGAGGCTGCCAAGCCGCCGGCCGCAACTGCGATAGGGTCCATCCCGGATGGACATGATCGACATCATCCAGAACCTGGGCCCGCGAATGGATGGACAAGATGCAAAACGTAAATGCCGAAGCGGCCATAAATCTGTTCATGTTAGCCTCTTGAAAATCGAATGTCACGATTCGCCCGGTTCCCGGAACGGTCGGTCTATTGTTTCACGACCTTGCTTTGAAATCCATCCCGATCGGCTCGTTAAGTTGCGGGTCGAGAAACTCGTCGCTTCCGTTCTCCGGGACCTCGGTTTCCCCGGACTTCAATCGGGGTTGCAGATGCATCATAGGCTTTAGATAGTAGGCGAAATCGAAAGAGGGGAGTATCGAGCGCTTTTGGGTTTTTGTTGACTTCGAAAGCAGGCATGATTCCGTATTTCCGGGGTCCGGCACGATTCCGTCAGAGTATTCAAGGCATATCAAGGCGCCGATGCGCTTTCTTCGCCGCGCCGCCGAGCATGAAATTTCCCATACCCGGAGAGGGGGAACGCCTCGAAGGCCGAAAAGACCGGCTCCGGCGCAACCTATTACGTAATGTGCGTATCTTCATTTCAAAAGAATTTCGATTTTGATGGTTTTCCCGGAAAGTAATTTAGGTTCTCCGATTGAAATCAATTCCGGCTCCGCCCGCGGGTAACATTCCCGTTTTCAACGGTCGGCCGCGAATCAACAGGGGATCCGAAGATGAAATCCAACCGTCCGAAATCCGGCCGCAAGGCCTTGCTCCCGTTCCTCTTCACGCTGCTTACCGGCGTTTGCGCGCGCGCTGAAGTGCCCGCCTCGCACCACGTGCACAACACCGCTCTCATCCAGGCCATGCGCTATAAATCGCAGGCCCCGGACTCCGCCGCCTTCGGCAAGTGGGAAAACGTGATCCCCGAGGCCGGCGGAGGCGCGAGCCACCTGTCCCTCGGCATGCAAACGGTGCATTCGATCATGCTGCCCTCCGGAAAGATTCTGCTGTCGAGCGGTTCCAGTTGGCGCAATCTGGCTCCGGTGGAATATTACCCCCAAGTGGATACGCCGGCGCCCGGGCAAGGATGCTTCAACCGTTACAAGGACCCGTTCCGCAAGTCCAAGCTCGGGGACTATTACCAGCTCATCAATAACGCCGCCATTTACGATCCGGAAAAGAACACCTTCTACCGCATCCCTTCGCCTTTTCCCGCGGACGATCCCGATGAACCGGATCATTTCCTCCCCAATGATTTTTTCTGCTCCGGCCACATCCCGCTTCCCGACGGCAACCCCCTCTTCATCGGCGGGACGCAATACTATTTCCCCTTCCGCACGGGAGCCAGGACCTCCTATATCTTCGATTGGCGCAAGGAGCTTTCCGTCGCCTGGCCCAAGGTCGATTGGCGCCGCGATACGTCCGTGGCCGGCGCGCTTTGGAGCCCGGCGGGCCTGATGCAGCGGGGCCGCTGGTATCCCACCCTGGTGCCGCTCATGGACGGACGCTTCGCGGTCTTCAGCGGCTTCGTCGGCTTCCAAAAGGGGTATCCGGAGATGTACCAATTCGAGATCAACCACTACGTGGAATTCTTCGATCCGAAAAAGCTCGATCCGAGAAACCTCCAGGCGGCGTGGAAGTCCATCGATGTCAAGGATGTCCCGCACAGCCCCTTCGCCACGGTATTGAAGTACCCGCAGAAAATCCCGAACATCTGCTATGAAAGCCCTTTCTACAAAAAGCTCGGCCTCGACGCATCGGCTCCAGGTTTCGTCCCGCCCTGCGACTGCCCCGAACGCTGCATCCAGGACAATAAGAAGGACGCTTTCAAGCTGTACCCGCACAATTACCTGGTCGCGAAAAACAAGGTTTACATGACGCGCGAAGGCGACTGGGTGAGCCTCAGGACCCCCAATACGGAATTCATGCGCCGCACGTTCTCCACCTATTGGATGGACATCGGCGGCACCCCGGAAGCGCCTTCGGTCGGCTTCAAGGCGGGTCCCGATCGCCCCGACACCGTCACCTCCTATGGCACGACCTATCTGGACCCGAATACCGGCGACATCACGCTCTTGGGAGGCCAGCCGACGTCCGCCGGGACCTTCCTGCCGCTTGGATCGAGCAAGCCCAATCATTTCGCCGGCGGGCTCGGCTCGCGCAAAATGGAACAGTTCCACCTCAACAAGGAGGGCGGCGAAGGCTATTGGACCCTCGACAAGGATTTCATGGGCACGGAGCCCCAGGATGATCGGACCATGCAATACGCCATCATTCTGCCGACCCGGCAAATCCTCATCATCAATGGCGGGAACTACGATTTCTACGGCGGCGTGCTGTACCCCATCCTGTTGACGCCCCAATTCGATCCGCAGGGGAAATTCCTGCGCTATGAAAAGAAAAGGATGGTCTCGGCGGTGGAACCCCGCCTGTACCACAATGCCGCCATGCTGATGCCGGACGGAAGGGTTTGGACTTCCGGCGGCAATGCCGGACGGGCCACCGTGCATACCGAGGCGAAAATGGAGCCCTTCGATCCCAAGGCCAACCGCCAACCCCTGCCCAATCCCGATTTGGTGGACCTGGATATCTACTTCCATACCGACGGCTCCATGGCCAAGCAGGAAAAGGGCATGGAGGTGACGCCGATAGAGAATTGGACCGCCGAGTTCTTCCATCCCCCTTATCTCTTCATCGACGGCAAGCGCCAGGCGGAAATCGTGAGGCTGAAGGCGGAGATCGGAAAAAGCGCCGGCAAGCAGGCGGAAAAGGACCCGGGCTTCGCCAAGACCATCGGAGGCAAAAACTTCTACTTGCTCAGGAGCAACCGGGACTATGCGGTGGAATTGAAAGACCTTCCCGCCAAGCCCTTCGGCAAAGCGCATTCCCTGGTCCTGCTGAAACAGCCCTCCGTGAGCCATGGCGGGCAATGGGGGCAGCGCTTCATCAACTTGCAGCTCATGGGGAACGATGGGAAGAATACCGTGGTTTTCCGGACTCCCGACGCCCAGGAAAACCTCATCGTTCCGGGGTTCTACCTGCTCTATTATGTCGATCGGATGGGCAAGCCGTCGAAGGCGCAGATGGTGCGCTTCGACGATCAAGCTTCGGAAATCTGAATAGCAGCTCGAACCCGCATGGAAATTCGCCATCGCGAGGGATTATCCACCCCACAGCGCCATGGATTTTTTCAACGCCAGAAGCACCAGAGAGGTGAACAAAGCCGTGATCGCTACGGGATTTTCACGAATGCCGACCTTGTTCCAACCCGCGGGGATCTCCTCGCTTTTCCCGATCGTCTTGATTTCAAGACTGCCGTTTTTGTAACGTCCTATGGATTGGTTCGGCGCCCGTAAAAACTTGCGTATCGGAGCCCCGGCAACCAGGTTTACGAAATACACCAATGGGGCGATGGAAGCCATCCATGCCATGAGGATCCCGGCCAAAACCAGGGTCAACGGTAGCCCAAGGAAAAGATCGGAAAGCACAGCGAGAACCGTTCGCTCGCCCATTGCGTTCTCATCCGATGCATTGGAGGCGGCGTTCTCGCCATTTCCGCGAAGAAATGTGCCGAGTGCATACGTCAAGCTTCCGGTAATCTTCGTCACCGAATCCGCATAGCGAATGGGGTTGGGCGAAATCAGTCCTTCGTCAATCCCTATTTTATTCCACGCCATTGCAACCAGGGAGTTGCTCACCTGGAAGATAAGACCATTGTCCAAAAACCATTCGAAGTAATTGATGTGGAAGAGGGTGGCGAAGAGAAAATGGTTGCATGCCACCAGACCGGAGATGATGGCCAGCCAGGCCAGGATGCGCGGCGCGGAATTTGATTTCTTTTTCACATCCGTTTGTTCGGTTCGTAACATTGATTCCACCATACGCAAAACATAGCCTCAAAAGACGATTTCAAGTAGATGATATGCCCTTTTTAGTCCAACGATGCGACTGCCGGACTGGATGCGCTGGAATATTGTTCGTGATTCTCCTTTGCGTTTTAGCTACAGCACGCTCGCAAGTGATTGGCCAATGCTTTCCAAGTAGTCTTGGAGTATTTCCGGCGCAAGCTTTCAGGAGTCACGAAGGCAGGCTCGTCACCCCCCATCGATCGCAATGCCTAGGTTATGCATGGAACCTTCGCTTCCAGTACCGATGTTTTCGCCCAGGATCAGGTACCGGATAAAAGGCCGCGGAAACATGATAAAGCTCAGCCGATCCGTGATCGACCAGGAAGGCAAGCCGGGCAGAAAACCTGCGATCTGCTCCGCTTCCGCGTCCTTCAGCGTATCATTGTAGAAGCCCGCGCGCAAGGCAAGGCATTCCTGCCACATGCCCTTGGGCAGGATGAGTGCGCGAACGATCTCGCGCAGGGGGAGGCGTTCAACGTCCCGACTCCAGGCTTGCAGGGCCGCCGAGGCCAACATCAACGCAAAGGCTGCACATTTCATATCCGTCCTTTCGCCCCGACTATGGGGCCGGGCCTGATTGAATGCGAAAAGGTCCGGCATGATCGTTCCGTGCAGAGTATACGCAGGCAGGATTGGACTCCGTCCGGGCGGATGTCACTTCGCGTTCCCAACCGGCGAACGGCAATGGCGCGAGCGTTGGAAATATACTTCAGGGTAGGTCTCTGCGATATCGGAAATCCGGGCTTTATATTTCGTCGCCGACATGAGATCATTCTCATGGCGCGCATCCAATCCCGGATAGTCGTATTGTGGATGTGTAATTATCGTAACGATGCACTTCTCCTGTTGCGGATTCCGCAACTCTAATTCCTGCGATTCTCACACATCCAGAAATCCGGCTCGCGGAAGCCACGACCGCTATCCGGAGACAAAGTCATCCATGGGTCTCGACGATTTCACCGTCTGCATCGCGGATGACTACCGAATCGTCCTTCAGCACCTGGAACGTTCCTACGGTTTGAGTCCCATGGGTTATGGAGCCCGACGCCACGACCTCCTTGGGGCCCGGTTCCGATGCGGAATTCATGGCCGATGTGGAGTTAAGGACCACGGTGTAACGCCCATCCTCGAGGGACAGGGCCAGGGAGAATTCAATCCGCGGCGCGGCGAAGTCCAGGACGAACGTCAGCGACGTCATCTTCACATCGTAGTCCGATTTGTAGTGGATATTTCCCGTGCCCGAGAGTTTTACCTTGAGGGGAAATAAGCCGGTCGAGTATTCATAATCGGTGCGGAAGTCGGTGTGGGCTATATAGCTTGCATTCTCATCCGTTGAATGGGTGATGTCGAAAGCGGTCCGGTCCCTTTCGGCGCAGATCAATTTGCCCACCGAGACGTAGCTCCAGGTGGAATCGAGGACGGAGGTCACTCCGGCGGCGCTGGTGTCAAGGTAGTTGTCCACCGTGAAACCTTCTTGGACGCAAGCGCCCGCTGCGCGTTTGGGCAGGCCTTGCCCGGCGTCCCTAAGGTCGGCTCCGCTGGGCAAAGCGATCAGGTACTTCACCTTGGCGGAAATGGTCATCAGATCGGTGTGGATTTGATCCTGGGTCAGCGACGGCCCGGTGGAGTCGGACGTGCAGGCCGCGAACGCGAGGGCGATCGTCGGAACGCGGGCGAGCGGGGAACGGAAGACTTGGAACATAGAACCTCCTGGAATGAATGGGCGGTTAACAGGCCGCGCGTGTTCATTCAGTGAGGAAAAATACACTGGCAAGCGCGATCCCGGTCAGGCGGATACCGCGAAGCGTTCCCTTTTGGCGAACGGCGATGACGCTGGCGTTCGGGGGATTGTTCGTCAAACGCAAACGGGCGGCATCGGAATGGTTCAATGGCATCACGGCTCGACCATTGCACAATAAGCCGCGGAGTTCCGATACGGCCCCGGCCCGTTGCATCGAGGTGCATTCATTTGCTTAAAGGGTCGGGGTTAGAATGGACCCCCGAAATGTCCGTGAATCCAGGGGCGGAATTGAAGTGGCGGCGGGCGGGACGTTGATCCTGGAGCACACTTCCTTTTTCAGGGCTCCGACGCCGATAACAACCTTCTCAGACCGAATCCGCATCGAGAAGGGCCGCTTCGAAGGAAGCAGGGGATCATCCTTTCGGACGGTTCTATTTTGGCAATGGAACCGAAAGGGCAATTCTTTGATAAGCTGGCGCGGCTTTAAAAGAATATAGGAGAACATGCCGAGACCGGAGAAGGATAACCTCACGAGCACTCCCATTCTCACGGGTACAAAGTCGGGAATCCTCCATTCCATGGATGCGAGCAAGTTAACGCCGGAGTTACGCGAACTCCGGAAAGAGCGATTTCTTCCTTTGCCTCGGAAGTTGATCCCCGGCGGGCAGGTTGCGCGGGTAATAACGGCCTCTCCGGTTCGTCCTCACCCTCTAACCCGACCGACCGCGGGGCGGCCCACACCATGGCCTTTCAAGGGCGGGAAAACGGCACCCTATCCTATGCCGCCAAACCCTTTAATTCTTGCTCGCGCCCAATAATTGCTGAATTTGGGCGGAATAGGGAGCAGGATTGGTGCGGAAAGTTCTGAAATCGTTCAGGAATGCCGACCCCCTGAAAAAGGCCCGGTTTTTTCCGCAAGGGGAGCGGGGCCTTTTAGTTTTTAACCTCTAAGTTGACTCGAATCAATGAATTTTGCAAATGCTGCAGGCATGAGCGGAGAGCTTTCCGTCCTTCCCCCTCTCCATTGATTTCGGACATGTGCCGCGCCATGTTCTATATAACCGGCGCTCGGGCATGTCTAACCGGCGCTCGGGCATATCCGCCTGCGTGGCGCACTTCCAGGGGTGGAGACCGGTCCCCTCTCCACCTGACTGCCGCCTCGGCGGACCCCGCGCCACGATGGATCGCCTCGGGCGATTTTCCGTTTCCGGCCGGGACACAATCCCCCGCTTCGGGACTCGAATTCCCGGGTAATCGGGGAAACCAAGAATGCCCCGGCCGATTCCGGGGGATTTCAGGCGGCGGATATCTCCCTCCGACGATATTTTTAGTTGTCTTCGGGGGAGAAGACGTCGTCCATCATCCAAAAAGGATACCTGATGCTCCGCAATCCCAAAAACCACCATAGCCCGTCCGTGACCACCCTCGCCCTCCGGACCGCTTCCGCAGTCCTGTTTGGACTGGGCCTGGCCGCGGCCCAGGATGCCGGTACCCATAACCTTCCCTCCGAAATTGCGGATGCCGGAGTGAAGGTCCAGAAGGTCATGGGCAAGACTCCGGATGGAAGCCGAAACCTGGGGTATTCCGAAGGTCCCGCGGCGGATCTGGAAGGGAACCTGTACTTCACCGAGGACAATTCGGGACAGGGCAATATCTGGAAAGTCAATGCCGCCGGAGCGTCCTCCAACTTCTTCCACGGCCCCAGCATCCCCAACGGATTGGAGTTCGACAATATCGGAAAGTTGTTCTCGGCGGAAATGGCGGCGGTTGCCACTTACGACGTCAAGGTCGGCGCTTCTTCAAGGACCAAGCTTACCATGAGCGTGACTTTGGCCCCGAATATCCGGATTAATGATCTCAGCGTGGGTTCCAATGGCGGCGTCTGGTTCACGAATCAGATCGGCGGAAACCAGTATTTCTACCGCGACCCGTCCGGCCAGGTAACGACTTATGACAATATCGCTCCCCTGGGTGTACCTGTTCCGAACGGAATCGAGTGGATTGAAGAGAAGAAAATTTTGCTGATCACTTCGAGCAATGACAACAAGGTTTTCCAATTCGATGTGAGCGCCGATTTCAAGCCCTCCAATAAGAAGTTGTTTGCCAATGTCCCTATTCCCGACGGCCTTACGGTGGATGCGAATGGAAATATCTATATCGCCAGCTTCGGTTCGGGAAAAGTTTATGTGTTCGCCCCAACGGGTGGGACCGGTGGAGTTGTCGGGATGGAATTGGGAACGATCGACGTCCAGACCGGGGGGCAGAAAAAAATTTCGAATTGCGCTTTCGGCGGTCCGGGGAACAAGACCCTTTACATGACGGGAACGGGCGGCGCTTACAAAATCCAGCTGAAGATTCCCGGCCGGACTCGCCCGGGAGTCGCCCCAATCCGCCTCCGCACCGGCTCCTTGCGCATCGCTCCACGGCCATTTTCCGAGGGCTATACCATCGCGGGACGCAAGGTGGATCTCGTTCAAGCACAACGTCAGGCCCCGGGATCGTTCCGAAACGTAATCAAGACGTTACCCAAATGAGGGGAGGCTTCTTCCGAGCAGGGTTCGAGTTGATCGCCTCCGCGAAAGTCAATCTCCTATACCGCGATCCTCTCCTGCAACGGGCTCGATCCGGGCCGCAAGGTTTTCCGTAGAGCGGAATGTCCGGCGAACCTGTATATTCCGTTCAACCTCATCCAGGGTGAGGCACGAAACGTCGGAGGGGTCAATGCGTTACTGGGCCATGTTTTTCGCTATCGCCATCTTTCCGCAGGCCGGTCTGGGTAAGGACAGGAGCCATGCGGGCCAGCCCGAAACCCTGCCAAGTGCGGGTTTCGCCTCCGTCGACGTCCCCGCCGATGACCCCCGCCTCCAGTACACCGGCCGTTTCGAGGCCTCCGATCCCAAGCATCCCCGCTGCGATTGGCCCGCAAGCGGCATCCGCGCACGCTTTACGGGAGGATCGGTTTCCGTCAAACTGAACGGCGGAAAGAACAACTTCGAGGTAAGCATCGACGGCCAGGCGCGTGCCCCTATCGCGCTGCAGGACGGGAAGGATACCTATGCGCTCGCCACGGGCCTTGCAACCGGGGAGCACGTGCTGGCCCTGACGAAACGCACCGAGGGATCCGGCGGCATCACCACCTTCTCCGGCCTGGTCCTGGATGACGGCGCCGCCGTTCTCGCTCCGCCCTCGCGGCCGCCATGGCGCGTCCAGGTCCTGGGGGAATCGTATGCCGCGGGGTACGGGGCGGAGGGCCCCTCCTCCTCCTGCGGCGATCGACGGCCCTACGACAACGCCGCCAAGACCTTCGGAGCGGTCTTGGCGCGCGCCTTGGACGCGGAACTCTCCCTGCAGGCCATCTCCTGCATCGGCCTGATCCACAATTGCGGGGACAAGGTCACGCCCTCGAAGGAGCCTTTCACCGCTTTCTACAAGCGGACGCTGAACGGCAGCGCGGCGCCGGCCTGGAACGCGGCGGCCTGGATCCCGGACCTCGTCGTGGTCACGCTCGCCAACAACGATCTCGACGGCGCGGTGAAGCCGACCAAAGAGCAATTCATCAGCGGTTACCGCGCCTTCCTGGCCGACCTGCGCGCCAGTTGGCCGGGGGCCGGATTCATTTGCGTGGCTTTCGGTTTCGACAACGCCGATCCGGCGCGGAATATCAAGAGGGAATACATCAACGACATCGTGGCCCAGGAGATCGCGGCCGGGCATGCGCGTACGGAATTCCTTTTCTACGGCAATCTGCCTTCCGCCCCTGCGCAGCAGGGCTGCAATGGGCATCCCAACGCGGCGGCCCACCAGAAAATCGCGGACGCCCTCTACCCGCTCGCCCGCAAACTGCTTCCCGGCACCCCGGTGATGCCGGGCCCCCGGTCCGCCCGGGGTATCCGGACGCCGGGATCGCTCCCGATTTGGCAAGGATGGGCCGACGGCTCCCAACCCTTCAATATCCTGGGCCGATGGCCGGGCCGGCATGCCGAGACCCTCATCCGGCGCCGAAGTAACGTCCGTGCAATTGACGAATGAACCGGAGACCGATGCCGCGAAGGCGCTGTCCCTCATCGCGGCCCTGCCGCTTCTCCTCCCGCTTTGGACTGCGAAAAGGATGACATCCAATCCATAGGTAATCCTGCGGTCGCTCAAATCGCCTATTTCCCATTTGCAGAACGCCTGACCTGCATTGCGGACGCATAGGCCTTGCCGCCGGCGGCCAAAAAAATTCGTGGCAGATTCCGCCACGAATTTTTTTGGCGGTCGCAACCCCGGTCTACGGACCGGCCCTATCTTCACTCCAGCCCGGGAGGCAAGCCCGGACATTTACGGAAAAGAGTTGCATACTCAATGAAGGATGGAGTGCGCCTAACCAATTTGCTCCGGAGCCGGGCCGCGTTCACGCCATGCCTGGCGTCCGCTTGGTCCGCGACCGGGGGGCGGCGATTCGATTGGAGCGACGAATTCGATCGCAACGGATCGCCGATTATCCCCGATACCTGGAAATGGGAGGGCAATCTCGTGAACCATTACCAGATGTCCAAGGCCGACGGGACCGGACCCAATGGAACAATTCGTTCCGGCAGCCCTATGAGGTGGGAAAATCCATGAACAATATGGGCGTGACCGCGAACGAAAACCAAGCGATGGTGGCAGGGCTTCCGCTCTGCAAGCGCGGTTGGTTGGCCTCTAATGGCGCGAGGGCGCTCTTGCTCGCCGCCCTCGCCGCGGCCTTTCTTGCGATCGCATCGCTCGCGGGATGCGCCGCCGTGCCTCAAGCGGAACGAGAGTTCCTGAGCGACCGCATCATGCAGCGGCAAGAAGACGGCCTGGAATCGGGCCTGGAAGGGCATGACTTCCCGCGGAGGGAAGGATCGGTCGGAGGCAGCTCCGGTTCGGGCGGGGGGTGTGGTTGCTGAAACCGTCATCCCAACGGAGACGCTCCTTTCGGGGAGCCTTGATTCCCGTTGCCATCTTTTTGGCCGTACCGGTTGGAAACACGGTTGCCGGGGAGAGCGGAAGCAGCTTGGAAGTGAAACACGAATACTTCTGGGATCGCAACGGCGTATGGAACCATACTCCCGCTTTCGCCTTGAAGTGGGCGCTTTCCCGCAAGTGGAGTTTCAATTGGGAACAGGAACTGGATTTCGTGACGGGCGCTTCGCGCCGGCTGGGAATGGATAAGGTGGGCCAGATGGGCGACAACGGTATCGATGCCGTTTCCGGGGCCTCCAAGGTGGAACTGCGCCATTCCGAGAATCCCGGTATCGCCTACGCTTCGAAGGGCACGGTGGCGACCGCTTCCTTCTATCACAGCCGCGAGAACGATTATTTCTCGATGTCGCCGGCGGGCTCCCTCTCCGCCGACTTCAACGAACGCAACACCACGGTAGGCGTCAACTGGGCGGAATTCTTCGACGACTACCGGCCGCAGGGGGCCTATGCCGGCATGGGCGGCAAGAAACGGATCCGCAGCCTGGGCGGGACTTTGGCCCAATCCCTGACGCCGCTTACCCTGGTGGGACTGACGGGCACCTACATCAACAGTTGGGGCTATCTGGGCCATCCCTACAATCCGCCCATAGACATCCACGGCGTCATCAGCGCGGAAGCCGTTCCGGACAAGAAAACCGGCGTGGCGGTCGCGGGGCAAATCGTGCAAGGGTATCATATCGGCGATCGCCTGGGCTCGCTGAACGTGGACGTGCGCCGTTTCCAGGATACCTGGGGCATCAAATCCTCCACCGCCGACGTGAAGCTCAGCCAATACTTCTCCGAGGGAAGCTTTGTCCGGTTGCGCGTCCGGTACTACAACCAGACGGGCGCCGTTTTCGCGAAGCGGGAGTACGATGGTTCCGAACTTTACCGCACCGCCGATATCCGCTTCTTCCCTTTCATTTCCTACTTGCTGGGCGCCAAGCTATCCTTTGCCCTTCCCGACTCTTGGGGGGAGTCCGTCATTCTCCCCGATCGCTGGGACATCAAATACGACCATATGTTCCGGAACACGAAGGGCGATCCGGTAGGTTCGGCGCCCGGCCAGACCGCCCCGATCCTCTACCAGCTCTATGGGCCGGATGAGAATTACCTGCAGGGCGTATTCATGCTGGGCTTGGTATTCAATCTCTGAACGGAGGACCGATCGATGCACACGCACGCACATGGAATGGAAGCGATAACCCGCCGCGGTGGTTGGAGAGGACTGGTGATTGCCGGAGCCCTCGCAGTGTCCGCCTGGGCCGGAAACCCGGCCGCTACCGGTGCCCCCGCGAAAATGCCGGCCTTCACCCTTCCCGATTTGGAAGGGAAGGAGCGTAAGAGTTCGGAGTTCCTGGGTAAGGCCGTGGTGGTGGACTTTTGGGCCACGTGGTGCGAAACCTGCAAGGAGACCATCCCTAAGCTTGCGGAACTGAGCCGTAAATACCAGGGGAAAGGCCTCACCGTACTGGGGATCAGCGTGGACAAGGGATCGGGAGAGAAGGTCAAGAAGGTCGCGGCCAAGATGGGGATCAACTATCTGGTGCTGCACGACAAGGAAAACACCATGGGCAAGGCCTTCGGATTCAGCGGCATTCCTTCGGTGTACGTCTTCGATCGCAAGGGCAATCTTACCCGGGCGCTGCCCGGTTTCGATCCCGAACAGGAATCGCAACTCGCGTTGGCGGCCGAGAAAGCCCTATGAACAATCTCGACACCGCCTTGTCCACCGGTTCGGCCGGAGTGCTTTTCCTGTGCTTCGCGGCCGGGGTCGCCTCCAGTTTCACTCCCTGCATCTATCCCTTGATCCCGGTGACCATCGGCATCCTCGGTTCCAACCAGGCGGAGTCCAAACTGAAGGGATTTCTGCTGACCTTGGTCTATGTCGGCGGCATCGCCTTCACCTATGCCACGCTTGGCCTTGTCGCCGCCTTCACCGGATCGCTATTCGGATCCTTCAGCTCCAACCCCTGGCTGTTGCTGGGAATCTCCGTAGTCATCATGGCGCTGGCCTTGAACATGCTGGACGTGTTCCAAATCCGCTTCATAGGCATTTCCGGCGGAGCCGGGGGCTCGCGTAAGCCGGGCTTCGCCTCGAATTTCGCCTACGGACTCACCTTCGGCCTCATTGCCTCGCCCTGCACGGCGCCCCCGCTGGCGGCCATCCTCACCTGGGTAGGTTCTACGCGCAGCCTGGTCCTGGGCCCGCTCTTCCTCTTCAGCTTCGCCATGGGCATGGGGAGCATCCTCCTGTTGCTCGGGACCTTCTCCACCTTTCTCTCCCGCATCCCCAAGTCGGGCATGTGGATGGTCGTGGTCAAGAAGGCGATGGGTTACCTCATGATCGTCATGGCCGGCTATTTCACCTTCAAGGCGGGAACCCAGTGGTGAGATACGCGACGGCGGCATTCTGCGGGCTGGCGTTGATGGGTTGCCTCAAGCCCGATCAGCCCGCCCTCTTGGCCACGGCCACGGCCCCGCGCGCCGCCCCGGACTGCGCGGGTTGCCATGCGTATCCGCTCCACGACGTGAACCACAATTACCATCTGCGTTCCTACAATACCCGCGAGGGCATCCAGGGCGGCGGAGACGGCCCCTTTTTCACGGAGCGTCCCACGGGCATCATCGTCTGCATGGATTGCCATTTCGGATCCATTGCGCACCGAAACTACTCCTATACCGATACCGTCTGGGATTCCGGGCTGGGTGGCAGGCTTCCCACCGATACCATTCTGCGCATCGATACCATTCCCGGCTTTCTGCCTCTCCCCTCGGGCAAGCCGACGGCCACGGTATCCGCGCCGGAAGTCGATTCGCTGATGGTAAGTGCGTTCAGAATCGGCGACGTGGTGCGCTGGCTGACGGCGGCCAACCACATGAACGGGATCGTGGATGTCGAGTTCAACCCCAACTTCGTCACCAATTACGCGAACGACACCACCATTTCCAAATCGGCCTACCATCCCAGGGACATGAGCTGCTCCGCCATCGAATGCCATAATGCGCCCAAGAAAACATACCGCTGGGCCTCGAAAAGCCTGGGCCTGATCGGATGTCCCACCCTGGATAGCGAGCATAGTCCCGCCATCGATACGAGTTGCCGGTATTCGCCGAAGCAAGAACCGAAATAACCCCATCCGGAAGGTCAAGATGGAAAATCGCAGGTATCAAAGGAAATCGATGCGCGCCTGGGTCATGCGCGCAGGCGGCTTGCTGCTGGGCGCGCTTATTTTGCTGGCGGAGGTATCCGCTTCGACTTTCACCGAATCCTCGATCCAGGCGAGTTGCGATGCGACTACGGGAGCTTCCGCCAAGATCCTGGGCATCTCGACCACGACCTCGTCGGCCACGATTTCCTGGTCCGAAGGGGAGCACAATGGCGAACGCTGGTTCTGCTATGGCGAAACCAAGCCCGACAAATGCGCCAAGGTCCAGACCCGCGCCAGCGGGTCCAAGAACGAAGTGGTCACGGGGCTCAAGGCGCAAACCAAATATGTGTTCAAGATGTACGGTGTTTGGAAGGGTAAACAGAAGTCCGCCGTGACCGGCAGCTTCGTCACCGACGGCAGCACGTGCGGTTCGCCCGTCATCACCGTGGTGGAACTGGACGGGGTGGCCCTGACGGCCGGAGGGGATTCCCTGGAGAACGCCATCGTCACGTTGGTACGCAAGTCCGACAACAAGCTGATGGGGACGGATACGACCGATCGCTCCGGCGGATTCCTGTTCGAAGCGGACCCGGGCACCTATTTGATGAATTTCGCCTATCCTCCTTTCACTCCCCCGACGACCGCGACCGTCACCGTGATCGCGAAAAAGCCCCAGACGCTTCCCGATAAGATTTTCAAGGATGCTTTCCAGATCGGCGGAACCGTGTTGGGAGCGAGCGGCAGCGACAGTTTGATGGGCGCTACCGTGACCTTCACCAAAAAAGCGGATAACTCGCCCGCGGGAACCCGCATCTCCGACGATGAGGGGCACTTCAACATCGGTTTGAAGGCCGGCGATTACCTCGTGGTCGCGAGTTACCAAGGGATAAACCTACAGCCCCCGGTATCCATCACCGTAAGCAAGGACATGGAGATCGCCGATTTGAAAATTCCCGGCACCATCAGCCTCCGACCCCGGGTCCCGGGCTGGGGACCGCCTTCCGGAAAAATTCCGGGAGTGGAAGTGTACCGCGCCAATGGCGTCCGTGCGCAATCCAACTCCCCGGACGGCATCGAAGTGTTCCGTACCCATTGAGGCCGCCGAACCGCAGGCGGTTCGGACGTACGGCTCCTCGGGCGGCTTAGCTGGCGGGGTCCCTCCCCTGTTACCCTCTTGGCCTGCATCCGGTCAATGCGCACCGGGGTAAAAAAGCTGCGCGAGCGACCGGAAGCCCTGGGAGGTCAGATCGAGGTCAAATCAGATCAAGGTCAAATCGGCTGCCAAAAGATCACGGCCTGGATGACCTTTCCAAAATAGCGCAAGTCTTTCCAACACGGCGCAAGCGCCATGGCTTGGGGCGAAGAAATTCGTGGCGGGTTCCGCCACGAATTTTTCCGGCGGTTGCAACCCCGGTTTATGGACCGGCCCTATCTTAATTCCAGCCCGGGAGGTAAACTCATTCCAGCCCGGGAGACAAATCCAAACAGTTGCAGAAAAAGAGTTGCATATCAATGAAGGATGGAATGCGCCTAACCAATCCGCTCCGCATCTTGACCGCGTGCACGCTATGCCTGGCTTCCGCCTGGTCCGCGAC
>DATENA010000097.1:0-2842 GCA_035275285.1 Fibrobacteria bacterium
TGTACTCCCTGCCAGGGTGGAAGCCAAAAAAGTTAGTTTAGGCAATCCCGCCGTGCCGGGGTTGCTTACTCTTAAGAGCATCGACCTCTGGAACCGAATATCTCTGTATCTGACGTAACGACTATTCTGAAAATCGATTCGTTAAATGAAAAACTCCACGGAGATGATCCCGATTCTCCCGTATATTCCGCGCCGGTTGGTTTGCGGAAATACCGGAAGCGAGGCACGCAATCCGGAAAAGAAATAATGCTTCCATTTCATGGGGATATCCTCCTATCGGTTATGTGATTGCGCTATAGGAAAGATATCACTAAAGGAATGCGTTGTAGTCACCACCGGGAGTGGTGATCTAAGCACCGAGGAACGATTTGCTCACCTGGGTGAACAGGAGATTTTTCCCAACCATTGACATGGCAACCCATTCCGCTAGTTTGTACTTCAAAATGAAGGATTACCGGACGGGCGGATGGATGGGGTCGGTGCGGATGCTGGGATTGGCCGCGGCCTAATGCGGCCCGGCTGCCGCGCGGAAGCGCATGCTCCTCTTCAACGGCAGGGATTTGGCGGGATGGCATATCCAAGGGGACGGCCAATGGTCGGTGGTGAATGGGGCCATTCTCGACCGGCCCGCCGCAGGCCATGAACCCTGGGTCTCCGTATTGCGCCGAGAAGGAATTGGAGAGCCGCCGCGATCATGATCGAAATCAACCGCGCCCTGTACCTGAACGAGGAGACCCTGGAGCCGCTGCCTAAGCGCATTGCCAAATTCCGGAAGTCCGTGGTCCGATTGGCCCGCCTGGTGGCCGGCCCCTAGGGCCGCCGGCCACCAGGGTGCTTTCCCTAGCGCCAGATCACGGCGCGGAACCCGCTGGTTTCAGGATCGCCCGTATCCACGAAGTTCACTCCGGCCACGGTTCCCCGGCTATTGATGCCGAAGGCGGAGCTGAACGTGGTGCGGGGCAGGGTCCCCAGGTCCGTGATGGCGCCGTGGCAGTCCCAGGCCACCGCGTGGCTACCTGCCTCGGTCGCGGCCTCTCCGGCAGCCAGGCCGTTATCGGTGAGCGACCGGGCATTGGCATAGCCTCCCAGGGAGGGCAGCAGGGTAAAAGCGCCGTTGCGCCACAAGAAGGCGTCGAGGCCTCCCGTGGAGTTCTCGCCGTATCCGGCGACCTGGCCCTTGTTGTTGACGTCGTTCGCGACGGTGAAACTTCCCCCCAGGCTGCCCAGATCGGTCACGGCGCCTTCCTTCCAGAGAAAGGAGCGAGGACCGCCGAAGGTGTTGCATTGCAAGGTGATCCAACCCCGGTCGTTGATCCCCGTGGCAAGGCAATTGTCGGCCCCGGGCGGAGGGGTGAGCGCTTCGACGCGCCCTTTTACCCAACGCACGGCCTTGCCGCTGCTGACGCCCGCGATGATGCCGGCATCATTGATGGCGGCGGGCTGGCTGCAGCTGAAAGGATCGTTCGGGACCAAGTCCGGCAAGACCGTGGGCGGCCGGGTCCGGTTGGTGCTCCAGACCACCGCGCGGCCGCAATATTCGCCCGGGGACGTCTTGCTCGTGCCCACGGCCAGGCCGCCGTTGTTGATGGCCGCGGCCCGGCTGTCGTCGCCGCCCAAGGTGCCCAGGTCCACCATGCGGTCTTCCCACGGCTTCCAGTAAAAGGCATGGGTTTCGCCGTTGGCCAGCTCGGATTCGCCCACCACGGTGCCGAAGTCGTTGATGCCGCGGGCGAAGCCCGAGGCTCCGCCCAGGGTGCCCAGGACGTAGATCTGCCTGGTGCGATCGGCGTTTGCCGTCGCGGCGGCCGCGCAGGCGAGGGCCGCGGCCAGGGCCGCGCGGGAAGCGAGGGAGAAGGATGGGAAGCCTGAATTACGCACGAGTAACCTCCATGTTGCGTGTGTCGATGCCGGAGAGATCTGATATCGTTGCCACCGGCACATGCTTAGATATTTTTAGGCTTTCTTCTGCGCAAGAAATCCATGTCAGCTTCCGAATCGGGACGGGGCGGAAGTTTCTCCACCTTTTACAGCCATGATCCCGGCCCGGCTTCGACACTTTATTGCGTTTCTTTCGAACCCTGTTGCAATTCTGTTACTGACCGTCTTCCCGGTGTCCCGTCCTACGCCATGGCAACGTAGATGGGGGGCGGAAATACTATGCTGAACTCCCAGCGGCCCCTATGGGCAGGGGCGGATATTCAAGTCCGGGACATCACGCGGTACCTGGTGGCGGTGGCGGCCGCCGCTTCAATCGAATTCCGGTTTCACCTGCATGGTGGCCAGGATATGCAGATGCCTGGCATAGGGCACCA
This sequence comes from Fibrobacteria bacterium, assembly GCA_035275285.1. Lineage (GTDB taxonomy): Bacteria > Fibrobacterota > Fibrobacteria > UBA11236 > UBA11236 > Chersky-265. The sequence continues at coordinate 2,313 of DATENA010000097.1, forward strand.
TTTCCGATGGTGCTTGACGCGGTTCCCGGCTTAGGATAGGTTTTGGGGAGTCCGGGCCGCCATCGGGGACGTGACCGGGCTCAGATACCAATCGGTCCCGGTTCCGGCAGGGATAGATCCCAAGAAAATAGTGGGCTTGAGCGCGACCATCTATTCCGATCCCTATCCGGCGGCGCAGGGCGATTCCACCATCCTCATCCCCTACGGCGCCTGGGCCATGGGCGAAACGGATCCCGGCACGGAGAACATGAGGCGGTTGCAGCTGGATTTCGGGAACGGCCAATACCGGGCCCGGGATCTCCTGAAAATCGGGAGAGTCATTTATGCGGATCCGGATCCCGTTACCGGCAATTTCGTGGTAGAGAAAATGGACCGCCTGGGCGGCCAGAAGTCGGGATTCCGGACGACCCGGGGCGGAGTCGCCTTGGGCGGGGATGATGGGTGGGGGTTCGGGTATGCCGAAACCCATGCCGGACGCGGCGCGCAATCTGGACGAGCATGCAATGGGCCCTCGACCTCACCTCCGGATA
>DATENA010000098.1:0-13760 GCA_035275285.1 Fibrobacteria bacterium
AATCCCCGGCGCGGCCGATGCGGCCGGAACCTTCGCTCCCGCCGCGCCCGGAGGGCCGCCGGCGGCGGCATCGGGCTTTTTGGGCCGGAGATAGACGAGCATCCCCAAGGCGATGAGCAAGGACAAAATGGCGGAAAGTCGGCCGGGGGATTTGGACAAGGGGACTCCTTCTGGAAAATCCGAGAATCAGGACCCATAAACTAGCAAAGCGGACGGGGTGGAAAAGGATTCGACACAATGCAAGCCGGGCCTGGAAAGCGGTTACTGAGGGGTTCCTATGCTTGGACCCGCGAAAAGTTGCGGAGGTTCCCGGAATTTTTTTTTTCACTCTCAAGACCTGTCGACTATTTATCCCGGTGGGGAGGCGGCAGGGAGGAGGCGGCTTTGCGCGCTGCGACTTCGAGGCCCGGTATTCCGCCGCCGCCCGGCTCACAATCCCCGGCGGCGGGGGCGCTTCTGGCGCTTGCCGGCCTGCTCCTGTGGAGCGGGGCTTGGGCGGAGAAGCGCGTCCAAGCGGGCGCGGCACCTGTCTTCTCCGCGCAAGGTCCGCGCACCCTGACCCTCCTCGATCCGGTGAACCTGGCCTCGGGCCTTCCCGATCGGGAAGCGGGCGGCATGCTGCGCCGGGCCCTGGCGCAGAATCCGGGTTGGCGCATGGCCGCGGGCGACAGTTCCGCGCGCATGCTCCGGGAGTACGGCCTGGATCCGGACGTTCCCTGCGCGGAATTCCAGTGCGCCTTCGACGCCGGCAACGCCCTGCAAACGGAGTTCGTCCTGTTCGGGACCGCCACCGCCCTTCCCGAGTTGCATGCCTTCACGTTGGATCTGGTGCACGTGCCCACCTCGCAGGTGGTGTGGTCGCGCGTGGGAGAGATCCCCAAGCGGCCCGGTTCCGATCGGAAACAGAAACGCGCAGGTTACGTCCTGGAAGGCTCCCTGCAATTCGCCGTGGCCGATCTGGATCCCGCCTCCCTGGAATTGCGCAAGCGCCCTTCCCTGGGGCTGCTCGGGATCATGGACGCGGGGCAGTCCACGCCCCATTCCCGCGTGGCCGTGAACCGCGCCCTCACCCATGCCTACGCCTCGCGCGCGTACGACCTGCTGGGCCCCGGGGAGCTCGAGGAGCTGATGGCGGCCCTGGACATCCGCGGCGGCACGGCGGCCGCAGCGCCGGGCGACCCGCCGACAGGCCCCGGCGGCGGGGAGGGAATGGGCGGATCGGGCAATCCGGGCGGCCGGGCCGGAGGGGAAGACATGCTTTCCCTGGGCACCAAGATGGGCGTCCGCTATCTCCTCTGGACCAAGGTGCGGCCGGACGGCCCCGAGTTCCGCATGGACATGACCCTGTACGACGTGGCCGGGCGCAAGGCCCTGCGGCATTGGCCGGCCAGGGAAACCGCCGATTTCGGATCCCTGTTGGACCTGGAGGACCGCTTCATGACCGTGCTGGGCAATGGCGCGCCCACGGCCGATCCCCGCCCCGCGGCCCCCCATTCCGGGCTCAAGACCGCCGGGAAGATCGCCTCCATCACCGTGACCGCCGCGGCCGCGGCCGCGCTGGGCTTCCTCGCCTACCGGTCCAAGCGGAACGCGGACGCGGAATACGAGCGCTTCCAGGACGCGCAGTCCCAGCGCGAGGCCCAGGAGGCGAGGACGAGCGTGATACGCCAGGACAAACAGGCCAGGCATTACGGCGTCCTGGGCGGATTGAGCCTGGCGTTGGGGGTTGCGGTATGGGCTTTCTGAACATGCAGCTTACGTTCCGTCGTCTTACGTTCCACCGTCTTCCCTTCCTGATCCTCCCGGCGCTGGCCGGCTGCTCGCGGGACTTCGACAGCCCGTACCTCCCTTCCTCGTCCGGATACGCGGGATCGGCATGGTCCCTGGACGGCGACGGGGACGGCGTGGCGGACAGCGTGGAGAAATACGCTCCCGGCTGCCGCAACGGACCGCAGGCCTGCCTGGACCGGGCCCGGACCATCGCCGGGGCCGTGCCCGTGGACACCGGCGGGACCGGATCCGGGAACGCGATCCTGGTGGAATCCATCTCCGCGCCCGATTTGCGCCTCACGGTGGGCGAGACCAGGCAGGCCCAGGTGAAAATGCTGCCCGAGAACGCCACTTCCCGCAATTACGAAATGAGCAGCCAGAACGGCGACGTGGCGGTGGTCCGGCCCGGAGGCATCTTCGCCGTGGGAACGGGAAGCACCTTCATCGCCATGCATGCCCTGGACGGCAGCGACAAGGAGGGGCGTTTCAAGGTCACGGTGGTCTCCGCGGACTCCAAGGGATCGAAGGTGCGCGTGGAACTGCCACTTTGACCTTGCGGGCTCCGGCTAGCGCAGTCCCCGCCGCCGCCACAGGTAATAGAGGGCGGGATAGACCGCCAGCTCCATCAGCACGGAAGTGACCACTCCCCCCACCATGGGCGCCGCGATCCGCTTCATCACGTCGGAGCCCGCGCCGTGGCTCCACAGGATGGGCACCAGACCGGCCAGGATCACCGCCGCCGTCATCACTTTGGGGCGCACGCGCCGCACCGCGCCCTCGTCGATGGCCTCGCGCAGCTCGCGGAGGCCGAAGGCCGCGCTCCTCGCCCGCACCGCCTCGTAGGCCCGGTCCAGGTACAGCAGCATGATGACGCCGGTCTCCGCGTCCAGCCCCGCCAGGGCGATCATGCCCACCCATACCGCCAGGCTCAGGTTGTATCCCAGCAGGTGCAGGATCCACACCGCCCCCACCAGGGAGAAGGGGACGGCCAGGAGCACGATGGCGGTCCGCGCCAGCGAACGCGTATTCAGGTAGAGCAGGATGAGGATGATGAACAGGGTCAGGGGGATCACCGCCATCAGCCGCTTGTCGGCCCGTTCCATGTATTCGAACTCGCCGCTCCAGGCCAGGCTGTATCCCTGGGGCAGGCGCGCCGCCGGCGCGATGGCGGCGCGCGCCCTCTTGATGTAGCCGCCGATGTCCTGCCCGCGTATGTCCACGAAGACCCAGGAGTTGGGCCGCGCGTCCTCGCTGCGGATGACCATGGGCCCTTTGCTGGGGGCGATGGCGGCCACCTGCCCCAGCGGCACCTGGCGTCCGCCCGGAGCGGGCACCAGCACCCGCTTGATGTCCTCCACGTTGTCACGCAGTTCGCGACTGTAGCGCAGGCTCACGGGATAGCGCTCCAGGCCCTCGACGGTGGTGGTCACCGCCATGCCGCCCAGGGCCGTCTGGATCACGTCCTGCACGTCCGCGATGTTCAGCCCGAAGCGCGCGGCCTCCTTGCGATCGATGGCCACGTCCAGGTAATTGCCGCCCACCGCGCGCTCGGCGAAGGCGGAAGAGGTGCCCGGAACGCCGCGCAGCACGTCCTCCAGGCGCCGGCCGATGGCCTCCAACGTGTCCAGGTCCGGTCCCGAGATCTTCAGCCCCACCGGGGTCTTGATGCCCGTGGAGAGCATGTCCAGCCGGTTCTTGATGGGCATGGTCCAGGAGTTGGTGAGGCCCGGGAACTTGAGGGCCGCGTCCATCTCCTCCACCAGCCTGTCCACCGTCATGCCCTTGCGCCAGGCTTTCTCCGGCTTCAGGCGCACGGTGGTCTCCACCATGTCCAGGCCGGCGGGATCGGTGGCGGTCTCGGCGCGGCCGATCTTGCCGAACACCTGCTCCACTTCCGGAAAGGACATCAGGATCCCGTCGGTGCGTTGCAGGATCTCCTTGGCCTTGGTCACGGAGACGCCCGGCAAGGTGGTGGGCATGTAGAGGAGATCGCCCTCGAAGAGCGGAGGCATGAATTCCGATCCGAGCTTGCGGAAAGGGATCCAGGTCAGCGCGACCAGGGCCGCGGCGATGACCGCCACCAGGGCGGGCGCGCGCAGCACGGCCCCCACCAGCGGGCGGTACAGCGCCGTCAGGACCCGGTTGACGGGGTTGCGGTGCTCGGCGGGCATCTTCCCGCGGATGAACAGGCTCATCAGCACCGGCACGATGGTCACCGCCAGCAGCGCCGAGACCCCCATGGCATAGGTCTTGGTGAAGGCCAGGGGCCGGAACAGGCGGCCCTCCTGCGCCTCCAGGGTGAAGACGGGCACGAAGGACACCGTGATGACGAGCAGGGACCAGAACAGGGCCGGGCCCACCTCGCGCGCCGCCGCCAGGATGGTTTCGGCATGCGGGCGCCTCTCCGCTTCCGGCCGGGCCGCCTCCCTTTCCAGGTGCCTGTGCGCGTTCTCGATCAGGATGATGGCGCCGTCCACCATGGCGCCCACGGCGATGGCGATGCCGCCCAGGGACATGATGTTCGCGCTGATGCCCTGCACGCGCATGATGGCGAAGGCCGCCAGCACCGCGGTGGGCAGGGTGAAGACCGCCACCAGGGCGCTGCGCAGATGCATCAGGAACAGGGCGCATACCGCCGCCACGATCAGCATTTCCTCCAGCAGCTTCCAGCTCAGGTTTTCCACCGCCCGGCCGATCAGGGCGGACCGATCGTAGGTGGGCACGATGCGCACGTCCCCGGGCAGCCCCGCCCGCAATTGCTCCAGCTTCTTTTTGACGGCTCCGATCACCTCGAGCGCGTTCTCCCCGGAACGCATGATCACCACGCCGCCCACCACTTCGCCCTGCCCGTCCAGTTCCGCCACGCCGCGCCGCATCTCCGGCCCCACGGTCACGTCGGCCACGTCCCGGATGGTCACGGCGGCCCCCGTCCCCTCGTCCGCGCGCAACGGGATCTCCTTGATATCCTCCACGCCTTTCAGGTAGCCCAGGCCGCGCACCATGTACTCGGCCTCGCCCATTTCCACCACCTGGCCTCCCGCGTCCCCGTTGCCCCGGCGGATGGCCGATTCCACTTCGCTCAGGGCGATGCCGAAGGCCTGCAGCCTGGCGGGGTCCACGTTCACCTGGTACTCCTTCACGTACCCGCCCACGGCCGCCACCTCGCTCACGCCGTCCACGCCCGCCAGCTCGAACTTGAGGTACCAGTCCTGCAGGGACCGCAGCTCCTGGAGGGAGCGGCGATCGGAGACCAGGGCGTACTCGTACACCCAGCCCACGCCCGTGCCGTCCGGCCCCAGGGTGGGCGTCACGCCCGCGGGCAGGCGCTTCTGCGCGTAGTTCAGGTACTCCAGCACGCGGCTGCGCGCCCAATACAGGTCCGTGCCGTCCTCGAAGATCACGTACGTCAGGGAATAGCCGAAGAAGGAATAGCCGCGCACCACCTTGGACCCCGGCACCGAGACCAGGGAGGAGGTCAGCGGGTAGGTGATCTGATCCTCGACGATGCGCGGGGACTGGCCGGGATATTCCGTATAGACGATGACCTGGGCGTCGCTCAGATCGGGCAGGGCGTCCACGGGAGTGCGGGACAGGGAATAGGCGCCCCAGGCGAGCAGCAGCAGGGTCAGGAGGATGACCAGCACCCGGTTGCGCAGGGACCAGGCGATGACGCGTTCCAGGATCATGGCGCTTTTCCCGCGTCGTCCGCCCCCGCCCGGTCCTGCCGCGCCTGCATCTGTTCGATGGCCGCCTTGAGGTTGCTTTCCGAATCGATCAGGAATTGCGAGGACACCACCAGGCTCTCCCCTTCCGCCAATCCCTCCAGCACTTCCACGTACCCGTCCGCGGCGGCGCCCAGCTTCACCTCCCTGGGTTCGAACCGGCCCCCGCCCGCGGCCACCACCGCGATGTCGCGCCGGCCCGAGCGGATGATCGCCTGCTCCGGCACCGCCACCACGGGAGCGGCGCGGGGCGCCTGCATCACCACGGTGGCGAACATCTCCGGCTTCAGGTCCAGGGCCGGCGTATTGCCGGTTTCGATGCGCACCTCGGCGGTCCGGGTGGCGGGATCCAGCACGGGCGAGACGAACGCCACGCGGCCCCGGAAGGTCTTGCCCGGCAGATAGGAGAGGGTGATTTCCGCCCGGGATCCCGCCTGGATGCGCGCCAGATCGCCCTGGTACACGTTGGCCACCACCCATACGCGGGAAAGGTCCGCGATGCGGTACAAGGGCATGCCGGGGGTGACGTTCTGCCCCTGCAGCACCAGCTTTTCCAGCACCACGCCCGAAGCGGGAGAGACCACCGGCAGGGTCTTGCGCGCGCTGCCCCGCTCCTCCAGGGCCCGGATCTCCGCTTCCGGAACGTCCCAGTTCAACAGGCGCCGCCGCGAACTCTCCACCAGCTCCGCCGCGGCCGCGGCAGCGGGGCCCCCGCCCTTGGCCTGCAGTCCCTTGGCATAGCGCAAGGCTTGCAGGTATTCCTCCTGCGTGCTCGCCAGCTCCGGGCTGTACAGTTCCAGCAGGGTCTCGCCCCGGCGCACCGCCTGCCCCGTGGTCGCCGCGCGCAGGGATTCCACGAATCCCGCCACCCGCGCGTTCACGGAGAATTGGCGCTTTTCATCCACGGCGATCTTTCCCGAGGTGCGCACGGCCGGGGCCAAGGTCCGCTTTGCCACCGGCTCCGTGCGCACGCCCATGTTGCGGAGCGTGGCCGCGTCGATGCGGACGCCGCGGGCGCCCGGCGCACCGGAGGCGCCGGTCCCCTTTCCCCCCTCCGATCCGTTGCCCATGGGCACCAGTTCCATCCCGCAAAAGGGGCAATGTCCCGGCTTTTCCGAGATGTAATTGGGATGCATGGCGCAGGTGTACATGGTTTTGGCGGCCGGCGCCGGCGCCGCCTCGGCCTGCCTTTGCCCCAGCAGCCGGAACGCTCCCGCGCCCAATGCGGCGCCGATCGCCGCCGCCGCCAGGACCAGCCATGCCGTTTTCCGTTTCAGGCCTTTCATCGCGCACCTCCGCCGTCCGGCCGCGCCGGAATCGAATCCAGTTCCATTCCCACCGCGCGCTCCAGCTCCGCCCGGCTCCGCATCAGCTTCGCCGCGGCCATGTCCCGCTCCAGGCGCGCGCCCAGCGAGGCCCGGTAGGCGTCCAGCAAGGCCATGAAGTCCCCTTTGCCCGTCTGGTAAGCGCTCAGGGAGGAATTCAAAGCCTGTTCGGCCTGGGGCACCAGGGCGTCCCCGGCCAGTTCCCACTGGCGCCAGGCCGCGTCCGCCCGGGCCAGGGCGAGGCGCAGGTCCGCGTCCACCCGGTTGGCCGCGGCCTTGCGCTCCCGCTCCGCCCTTTCCAAGTTGACTTTGGCGATACGGTACCCGGAACGATACCTTCCGGCCGACCAGGGCGCCACCGGCACGTCCACGGCCAGCATCAGGGACCAGGAATCCCCGGCCGCGTATCCGTGCGGCCCTGCGGCGGTCCCCATGTCCTTGTACGCCCCTTTCACCATGAAGTCCGGCAGGAAGTCCCGCCCCGCGGCGGCCAGTTCCGCCCCGCGCATGGAGCGCTCCGCGTCCAGGGCCTTGAGCCCGGGATGGCGCGCCTGGGCCAGGGGCCGCAGGCTTTCATAGCCCCACCGCACCGGCTCCGGAACGAACGCGGCCAGGGTATCGAAAGGACTTTCCGCCGGGCGATCGAGCAGGACGTTCAGATCCCCAACGGCCGCCTGGCGGGCGTCTTCCAGGGAAAGGGCCTGGCTTTGCAGCGCCGACAATTCGGCCTGGGCCCGCAGGATGTCCGCTTGCCGCCCCAGCCCCACCTCGTATTGCCTGCGGGCCGTCTCGACCAGGCGCCGCACCAGGCCCTGGTTCCCGTCGTTGACGCGCAGGCGCGCGTCGATGAGCCAGAGATCGTAGTAGGCCGTTTTCACGTCCTGCACGATCCCGTCCGCCAGGGACCGGGCCTCCCCGTCCCCGGCCTCGCCGCGCCGCCGTTCCGCCTCCGCCCGCGCGCCGCGCTTGCCCGGAAAGGGAATCGCCTGCTCCAGGAAGTAATCCGTCTCCGTCTGCCCGGCGAGCGGATCCGGGAAGGAAGACAGCGGCGTCTCGGAGAACTCCACGCCCAGGCGGGGCGGGTCCAGCGCGCGCATTCCGTCCGCGCCCGCGCGGGCCGCCTCCGCCCGCAGGCGCGCGGCCTGCAGGGACGGGTTCTTCTCCAGGGCTTCCCGCACCAGGTCGGCCAGGCGCACGGGCCCGGCCCCGGCCGTCAAGGCGCAAACCGCCAGCGCCAGGCCGAATACCGGCCCCGCCGCCGCGTTCCGGCCTTGGCCGGAGGGATGTTCGGAAGGCTGCATGATCGCTCCTGGAATCGAAAGGTTGGCGGAACGGGGCGGCAAGGATCCGCGTCGTCCCGGAATGGCCCGGAAAGGGAGGGATGGGCCGGCCGGGAACGCCGGCCGGGTCATGGCGCGGGAGGTAACCGTTGGATTACCCTGCCGGCGCGCCCGGGCGCGCTCTCAGATCAGGAGCGGGAGATTGGAACGGGATGCGGGAGGAGGCCCCGAATCCAGGGCCCCGGCGGCGATGCGGACGCGGCCGGAACGGGGAAGGAGCCCCTCGAAGGCGCGGGCGGAGAAGAACGACAGGTCCGAGGCGGAGAAGGCGTGGATCGAAACGAGTCCGGAAGCGTTCAGGCCGGCGTCCTCCAGGCAGCAACCAGTGCTATCCGAGTGTCCGCCCGCATGCACGGGAGCCGTCCCTGGGGAAGCGGAACTTCCCTGGGGATGGCAGGATCGGGGAGCCGGGGGTTCGGCGGCGGCCTTCCGGCAACAGGCATGGCCCGCCATGCCGTGCGCGTCCGCGGAGGGAGAGCCGGCGGCCGGCGTTGCGGAAGGGGCGGAACCGGCCTTGGAAAGGAACCGGACGCCGAGCTTGCAACAACCCGCGGCCTGGGCCTGGAGGAAAACCGCCATGAGCAGGACGCTCAGGGCGGGGAACCAGGAAGCCTTGCGGATTTTGCCCATACCGCCTTAATATACCACTTGCCGGCCGTGGGCGGCAGCGGATCGGCCGGATTTTTCCGGAATGATTATCGGCCGTGCCGCTTGAGCCGCAGGCTGTTCCCCATCACGAACAGGCTGGACAGCCCCATGGCGGCCCCGGCCAGCACCGGGTTCAACTCCCATCCCAGCCATGGATGCAGGGCTCCCGCGGCCACGGGGATCAGCACGGTGTTGTACCCGAAGGCCCAGAGCAGATTGAGGCGGATGGTCCGCAGCACGGCCCGCGCCAGCGCGATCGTGCGGGGCACGCCGCGCAGGTCCCCGGACATGAGGATGACGTCCCCGGCGGCGAGGGCCACGTCGGATCCGCCCGCCAGCGCCAGGCCCGCATCGGCCGATGCCAGGGCGGGCGCGTCGTTGACGCCGTCCCCGACGAAAGCCACCTTGCCGCCTGCGCGCGGGGAATTCCCGCGCGGGGAATCGCGCAGGGAATGGATGGCCGCGGATTTCCCCCCGGGCAGCAGGCCCGCCCGTACGTCCGTGATTCCCAAGGCGCGGCCCGCGGCGCGGGCGGGAGCCTCCTGGTCCCCGGACAGGATGGTCAGCTCCAGCCCCATGGCCCGCAGGGCGTCCACGGCTTCGCGCGCTTCCGGCCTCAGGGGATCGCTCACGGCGGCCACCCCCGCGCACCGGCCGTCCACGGCGATGTAGATCAGCCCGGCGCCTTCCGCGGCCCGCCGCTCCGCGTCCGGGGCGAACGCTTCGCAGGACGCCCCCCAGGCTTCCATGAGCCGGGGAGAGCCCACGGCCACCTTGTGGCCGGCGACTTCGCCTTCCACTCCGGAGCCGGCCAGGGACCGGAAAGAGGCCGCCGCCGCGGGCGCCACCTGCCGCGCCGCCGCGTATTCCGTCCAGGCCCGGGCCAGGGGATGGCCGCTGCGCGCCTCCAGGGCGGCTCCCAGGGCCAGCAGCTTCTCCTCCGGCCAGCCTTCCGCCGCCGCGAACCAGGTAACCTGCGGGTTTCCCTGGGTCAGGGTGCCCGTCTTGTCCAGGGCCACCCGGCGGGTCTCCGCCAGGGCCTGGAGGGCCGCCCCGTTGCGCACCACCGCGCCCGATTCCGCGGCCCTGCCGGTCCCGGCCAGCACGGCCGCGGGCGTGGCCAGGCCCATGGCGCAAGGGCAGGCGATCACCAGCACCGCCACGGCGTGGACCAGGGCCGCGGGGAAGGCCGGGGCGGCCCCCAGCAGCATCCATCCGGCGAAGGTCAGGAGCGCTATCAGCAGCACGATGGGCGTGAACACCCGCACCACCTTGTCGGCCGCGTCCTGGATGGGCGGCCGGGAAACCTGCGCCTCCTCCACCAGGCGGATGATGTTCGCCAGGACGGTGTCCGCCCCCACCTTCTCCGCGCGGAAGGTGAACTGGCCGTCTCCGTTGAGCGTGCCTCCGGTCACCCGGTCGCCCGCGCGCTTCCGTTTGGGGAAAGCCTCCCCGGTGAGCATGCTTTCGTCCACGCGGCTCTCCCCCGCCAGCACCACGCCGTCCACCGGCACCGCGTCCCCGGGCCGCACCGCCAGCACGTCCCCGGGGATCACGGCGGCTATCTCCACGTCCACCTCGGCGTCCCGCCGCACCAGCCGGGCCCGCGGGGGCTTGAGGCGCAGCAGGCGCCGGACGGCCTCGGCGCCCCGTCCCTTGGCCCGGGCTTCCAGGTATTTCCCCAGCAGCACCAGGGCGATGACCACGGCGGCCGCTTCGAAATACACGTCGCGCGCGCCGGCGGGAAAGACGGTGGGAACCAGGGTGACCGCCGCGCTGGACAGGAATGCGGACCAGGTGCCGATCATGACCAGGGTGTTCATGTCCGGGCTCTTGTCCCTGAGCGCGCGCCATCCCCGGCGCAGGAAAGCCCGTCCCGGGCCGAACATGACGGGCGCGGCCAGGGCCATCTGCACCAGGTTCCAGAACCCCTCGGAGGGATTGATCCGCATGCGCCAATGCATCAAGGCGGGGATGGCCATGGGCAGCATGGAGAGGAGCAGCACGGGAACGCCGAACAGCATCGCAAGGATCAGGTCGCGCCGCAACGCGTCCAGCTCTCCGCCCCCCGCGTCCCTTCCCCGGGAAAGGGCCACCGGCCCGTACCCCGCCTCCCGCACCTGCCTGAACAGCATCCCTTCGTCCACCCGGGCCGGATCGAAACGCACGTCCGCCCTGGAGGTGGCCAGGTTCACGCGCGCCTCTTCCACGCCCGGCAGCTTGCGCAGGGCCCGCTCCACCCGCCCTACGCAGTTGGCGCAAGTCATCCCTTCCACGCCGAAGCCGGCATGGCCCTTGGCGCCGGGGGCGTTTTCAGCGGTACTTGAGGACATCCATCAGCTCCTTGATCAATTCCTTTTCGTCGCCGCGGGCCTGGGCCGTGGCCACGTGGTTCCGCAGGTGGCCTTCCAGGACCACCTCGTTCGCCTTCTCCAGGCCGCCCATCACCGCCTTGATCTGGCGCATGACGTCGACGCAATAGGCGTCTTCCTTTTCGAGCATGCGCAGCACCCCCTCCAGGTGGCCCCTGGCCGTGAGCAGCCGTTTGGCGGCGGCTTCCCGGGTTTCCGCGGGCATGCAGAGATGCTTGTCGTGCTTGTGCATGGGACCTCTCCTCTCGGGGAGGGATACTTCTCCTTCTCCCTCTATTTCTGTTTCCACCCCTGCCCCTCCCCCCCTGGGGAGGGTATAAGCGCAAGATAACCGGAAAACGCGGGGAAATCAACCCGGCCCGACCCGGCTTGCGGAAACCGGGGGATTGCTAGTTTTCGGGAATGTTCGATCGCATCATGGAAAACTCCATGGCCATCTGGTTGCTGGTTTCAGCCCTGTTCCCCGTGTTCTGCTTCGGGACCATCCTCAAGGCCATCCTGCATTTCCGCCGCGCGCACGCCCTGTCGGAATATCTTTCCAAGCCCGCCGTCCCCCGGCCCCGGTTCGAACCGGACGACTGGATCCCCAGCCCCTGAGGTTATCCGGGCCGGCGGTTGTCCGGCCCGGGCCCCCGGCCGGATCTGCCGTCCGCGCGCCGCCGCAAGGGGAACCTGTCCCGCGCCGCCGTCCACGCATAGCAGACCGCGATCACGGACAGGACGGCCGCATCGCCTTGCCAGGTCTTTCCCAGGGGACGCTTGCCGCCCGAGACCACCAGGATGGCGAGCAGGGACAAGTGCAGAATGTACACGTCCAGGCTGCGGCGCCCCATGGGAAGCAGCCAACGCGCGCCTCGGTCCAGCCAGGGCCGGATCAGGGCCAGCAAGGCATAGGCCAGGACGACCAGGGAGGCGATCATGGGCACCAGGATGGGCCGCAGGTTGTAGTAAGGGACGATCTTCTCCACCCTCGCCCCGTCCTTCCCGAACGCCAGGGTGCGCACCGTCTCGAAGCGGCCGAGCGGTTTGGAGAAGATGTCCGCGAAGGAATGGCGGTGCAGGAGGAACGCCAGCGTCAGTAACGCGGCGGTTACCAGGCCGGCGCGCGTCCCGCGGCCCCCGGACTCCAGGGACAGCGCCCCCAGGGCCCCCAGGCAGGCGAACGGGAACAAGGGCAGCAGGGGGCTGTTCCCGCCGTTGACCGCGAAGATCCGGAGCCCGCGCGCGTCCAACCCGCAATGCAGGGCCAGCAGGACCGCCGAAACGGCCAGCAGCAGGGGGATGGGCCGGGGCGCGCTCACCAGCAGCATGCCCATCAGTCCGGCATACGCGATGGTGGCGAGGATGCCGCTCATGGTCAGCGCGTCCGGCAGGTGGAATCCGTCTTCCAGGGTATAGAACAGGCAGGATACGGCCCACAGGGCGGCCGCCCGGAGGGCCTGCTTGCGGTACCAGGCCGCGCGCCCGATGGACGCGCGGGCGGAACGCCAGGAATGCGCCAGGGAAGCGCCCACCAGGATCAGGAACAGCGAAGCCGTCAGCGGCTCGATGAGCAGGGAGAAAACGCTCCAGCCCCGGCGCTCGTCCCAGGCGATGAGGCGCGTGGTATGGGAGGCGATCATCAGCAGCACCGCGATCATCCTCAGCGCGTCCAGGGCCGCATCGCGCGGACGGGGCGCCCCGGCGATGCCCGGCTCCGGCGCGGCCGCGGGGAGCTCCGACGTAGACATGGGAATCAAGGTAGAATATCGGGCGGCTCGAGATCAGGCGATTCAGTAGGCTTCGGGTTTGCCCGAGGCCAGGAAGCGGGAGATCCCGGACAGGTACTCCCGGGAATTGCCGTAACGGGTGAAGCCCCATTTGCGGTTGCCGGTCTCGATGACGGGCAGGTTCAGGGTGTCCCCGGGATGGAGCGCGTTGAGCGCCTTGCCGGGGTTGTGCTTTTGCAGCAGCCAGAACGGGATCTCCCGCTCCTGGGCCCAGTCCCACAGGTTCATGCCCTTTTCCACCCGCAGGGGCTCCGTTACGGACACGTAATAGTTGCCGTAGAAATCCTCTTCGATGGCGCGATAGTATTCCTCCCTGCGCTTGACGAATTCCTTCGCCTTGTCCTCGGCCAGGGGGATGCGGATCCTGCGGCCCATGCGGAAGTCCCGCGGGTTGCGGATCTTGTTCAGGCGGCGTAAGGTATGCTCGGGAACCCAGGCCCATTCGGCATAGTGGGACAGGGTTTCTTCCGTGCCCGCTCGGATGACCAGGTTGCCGTCGGCATAGGTGAAATCCAGGTTGTAGATGGAGGGATTGAAGCGGTCCATGGGATGGGCGAGCTTGTCCATGTCCGTGGCCTGCAAGGCCAGGGTCGGATCCACCAGGTGATCGCCGGCCGGAGGCGCGGAAGCGGCCGGAACCGCCGCGGCGGGAGCCGGAGCGGGAGCGGCCGCGATGGCCTTCACGGCGGCGGATTGCGGGACCGGGGGCGGATTGGCCTGGCCGAGGGAGGCGGCCGGTCCTGAGGACGGAGGCGGAGCGCCGATGGCCGGCGCGGCCCCGGGAGCGGACGGGGGCGGAGAAGCCGCCGCAGCG
>DATENA010000099.1:0-15448 GCA_035275285.1 Fibrobacteria bacterium
CCAGAGTGCACAGGGCCACCAACTCAGAGCAGATTCGAGCTACCAGCCAGACCAATCCCAATTTCCCGACATGGGTGCTTTTTCCAAGGGAATATCCTTCACTTGGGCAGGTAGGGCCGCAGGCGACAACTTCGCCGTGACTTTGGCCAAATCGAATAAGCTGCAAAAAGCTTTCATGAAGAACGGTGGGACAGCAACCCTCTTGAGCCCGGTCAAGGAAGACTCCGCATCCCTTACGGTGGCCTTTGGAATAGGGGATAGCGGAAAAGTTATCTTCCTGGCCCGCCAATACCCCATCGCAGCAAACATCAGAACCGGTCTTAGCTTTGGAAAAGACTCTGTCGCTGGTCTACTCTCCAAAACTCCCGGTGATCTCGGTCTCGATACGAACGTGAACCTGACAGGGTTGGCCCTGGACTCCTTCCGGGTTTGGACCAAGCGCCGCATCCTCCCCGATAACCTGGACATCCAAGAGCCCTTTACAATCTGGCTTGATGGCCCGCCCCCGAACCGGCCTGAACGCCTGCATGCCTTCGTCAAGACCGCTTCCGCCTGGGATACCGCAAGCATAACGCGGGCGGGAAGCCGCTACCGCCTCAGCATCAGCCCTTCGATTTCCGCCGTGGTCATTGCCGAAAAGCTCGAACCGGCGGACACCCTGCCCGTATATCCGGTCGGCAAACCCGCCGTATCGGTCCAAGGTCAAACCCTGGTATTGAAGCCTACCTTCACGGTCGAAGAAAGCAATCGGACCCAAGCCTATCATGTGGAAATTGATTTTCTGGATGCCGCCGGAAATTGGACCCGAAAGTCCTTTGGCACTATTTCTCCCGACTCCACGCTTTCCGTTCCGATCCCCCCGGGATCCCTATCCGTTTATAAAGTCGGCTATGAGACGAAGTCGGGAAAAATCACCTGGGATGCTTCCCTGACTCAGGCTGCGGTAGACGCCGGGCCTTTCTTCAATGCCGTGAACGGCATGGCTAAGCCGTACCCCGTTCGTGTTTGGGAGTTGGTTGGATTCCCAACCCAATTTCCCCTCGCACAACTCTTGGCTCCCTTGGGCGACAAAAAAGAGAAGGCCGACTTGACCGCGTGGAATGGCCAATGGGAAACCTTGCCCGCAAGCACTACGCTCGTCAAAGGCAGGGGCTACCTGCTCAGTGTTCCCGAGGCGATAACGCCCCAACTCGACCCATCCCAAGGATTTCTCTTGAAACCGGATACGGTGCCGCTGGACACCGGCTGGCAACTCGTGGCCAATCCTCTCCTTGTGCCCATCGCAGACGGCTCCATCGGCTTGGACGCCGCCGCCGTGTCTTATTTTCATGCGCTGGATTGGCAAGGCAGCGGCAAGGGGGCAACCCACCATTGGGCTATTGCCGATACCCTTAAGCCCTTCCAAGGATACGCCGTCCGCGCTTCCCGGAAAACCAACCTCATATTCAACCCGATGAAGGCTTTGAAGCCTTTGCCCAAGCAATCCCAGCGAACGGCCCAAGCCACCCAGGACAGATTAACCCTTGCCATTGGATTCCTGCCTACGGGTGAAGCCGCTCTCCTCTATGCCCGCCCCGGTTCAGAATCAAGATCCGGACAGGGACCCGATTTCATGAAGCCGGGTTTCCTGGCGTCCTGGCATGGCCCTGGAGGGCCGGTCATGCTTACGGATAGCCTGACTTCCACCTTTGTGGTCAGGACCGGGAGCGCGGGCACAATTGAAATCAAAGCGGATCGAAAGTCCATGGACAACGGAATCCTAACGGTCTGGGATCCCATCGCGTTGCGTCTCTTGCCCTTGAATGAATCATCCATACGGCTGGAAGCAAGTCCGGGTTGGAATACATACCAAGTGTTCAATGTGGAGCCCGGAAATATTTCCGCACTGGAAGCGAAGCTTAGAAAGACAGGCATGGATCCATTCGAGATTCTTTCCGTAAGCGCGCTTCCCGGCCAATCCAGAGTAAAGCTGATGTTCAGGATTCCCGGCCAATTCGGGATTGCGGAATCCGTTGGCCTGTCGGTTTATGATCCAAGAGGCCGTGAAATCACAAGGCTATCCGCGGGTCCAAAAATGCCGGGTGTCCAAGCTTTGGAGATTCCCACCAGGTCCTTTCCGAATGGTTTGTATTTCCTCCGGCTCGCCGTAACGGCCCGTCAAAGAACCCATTCTCTGACAACCCCGCTTTTGCAGGGTTGGAACAGGAGATAAGATGAGGGGCACGCTTCATAACTTCTCGGTTACCCTTTCCCTGATTGTGCTGCTTTCCCTTGCCTTTGCCGAGGTAAGTGCTACCCCTGAGTCCTATCCTGAATCCCGCCCTTTTCAAGATGATACGTTGGCGATGGGGACGGCGGATAGTATTGCCCACAAAAATGAAAACCCTGCAAAAGCTCAAACGAATGGGCGGCCCTCCAAAAAAACCTTTTGGGAAAAACCGCTAATCAATTGGCAGACCGGCGGACTGCTTGGGGCCACAGCTTTGGGAGGGGCCTTCCTTTGGATTGCTTCCAAGCACAATGATAATAATGGTAAGCCAAGCGAAGACATTTTTCCTCAAGATCCGGGTTCTCCGGTGGGAGGAAACCGCAATTAAGCCGTTACCGGGACCCGGTAGAACTATTTTATGGCACTCGAAGGATGTCCGTTGCGCGGGTAATAACGGCTCCTTCCCATGGGCGGGCGGCCATCGGGTCGCCCGCCTCCTATCTGAAAGTGGAAAAACCGTAAATAGCATTGGATGAGGATCGCAACCGACCCATTCGGGGAATCCTTTCTCACGCAGCTCGCCACGGCCGCGGAGGTAATCAACGACCCAATGTGCAAGTTACCCATAAAGGAGTCAAGCGCCATGAAAGAAGAATTGTCGATTGTTTCGGGCATTGTTGCTTGTATCAATGGCGCTGTTTACGCAAGTTTGACGCGGAAGATGGCATGGACAGCCATGGTGGCGTTGATGGCACTCGCCGGCCGGGACGCGCGCGCTGCCGGTTGTCTTGAAAACAAGGTCTTCTACCAGGACCTTCCTCCTGTCATCGGTAAGGAAGGTCTGGTAGGGAAATATCCCTTCGCCCTTAACTGCGACACGGTATTCGTGCGCAAGGGTTCGACTACCACCGTCTATCCCGGAACCATGCTGTACTTCGCAAATCCCACCTTGAACAGTGTCATCAAGGTGGAGGGTACCCTGATTATTCGCGGAACGAAAAATTCCTACGTAATCTTGAGCGGATCCATCGACAGCAGCCGCAACGGCATTGAGCCAGGCAAAAAGCGATGGGGCGGCATCGAGGTGGCCGAAGGTGGAAGGCTGGACATCGAAGTCGCGGGTTTCATGTCGGCCCCTACGCCCATTACGGCCTTTTCTTCTCAGGTGCGGCTTGTGTATACCTGGTTCAAGGGAAGTAGCGGTATGATTCTGCCCGACGGCAGCCTAATGGCTATGGAAACGGGTTGGCATGCTATAAGCTATCTGGATCTGACCAAGGGCAATGCCGAACGCATCAGCGACCAGACGGCGGCGGCTCCGGTGCAAAGGGAAAAGCAAAAGGACACGGCCACATTCTGGACCTGGAAAAAGTTCGCCGGGGGTGCGGCTGCTCTGGTTGTTGTCGGAGTGGGAGCCGTGATACTGCTGTCCCCGTAGCGGTGACCGCCACGGCCCTTGCCCGTAGAGCACTTGCTCTTTCAAACTTGGCGCAATCCTTGCTTATCAGGCTTGACGCACGTCTTGGGGATGTCCATGCCCACCCACCGGAGGGAAAGTCACCCCGGTTCCCTCAGCTCCTTACCTACGGCGCGGGGCTTCGGTCATGCTCGCAGCTCATTTGAGCGTTAAAAAGGCCGCCGCGGCGGCTTGCGGCCCGAGCGGGGCGGTTTGTCCGCGCTGAAGGGACGCTTACGTTGCGGAGGCCCGTCCGTCCCGGGTTTATCGGGCCGGAAGGGGCGTCCTTTCTTGTCCGCGCCGAATGGGCGCGGGACCGGCTTGTCGGCCCGGAAAGGATGCCCCGGCTTCTTCCCGTCCGGGAACAATCCGTCTTCGTCGCCCTTTTCCGTGAGTTCCGTTTTGGACTTGTCGATGCGGTTCAGGATGCCGTAGCGGTCCGGGATGAACAGGACCATCACCTCGAGATTGTCCGTGCCCGGGAACATGTCCAGGGGAACGACCTTGGAGACCATGAACCCCGATTTCCGCCATTGGTTCACTTCCTTGGGAAGCGTGTCCAGATCGCAGAAGATATGCAGGATGCGGGCGGGACGGCGCGCGGCCAGGGCGCGGATGACGCCGGGTTCGGTGCCCTGGCGCGGCGGATCCAGGAGCAGGGCCTCCGGCTTGTCCGCGGTGGCGGGCGGCAGGAGCTTTTCCAGGCTCTTGACCTGGATGCGGCCGGATTTGAAGCGGCAATGGGAGGCGGGATCCGCGGCGGCCATTTTCTGGGCCGACTCGATGGAGGCCGATCCGAGGTCCACCCCCAGGGCCTCGCCGTAGGATCGGCCCAGGTGCAAGGTGAAGAAGCCGAAGCCGCTGTAGAGGTCCAGCAGGCGGTACTCCGGCTTGGGCTTCAGGAGCTGGTCCGCCTTTTCCAGGAAGGCGGGCAGGATGGACGCGTTCACCTGGCAGAACGAAGTGGGATTGAACGCGTAGGTCCGGTCGAGCACCTTGAGATGCAGATCGTCCGGTCCGAAGATCTTCTTGAGCTTCCAGGGACCCTCGGACGATTGGGCCTCGAAGTAATAGTCCGACCGGGTGGCGTCGAAGAACATGAAGGCGGAAACGGTCTTGGGATCCATCCCCTTCAAGTGATCGCCCAGCAGCCTGGCCTTGCGGACCACGTCCGCGTTGAGCCGGTGCACGTTGAACAGGACCGTGAAGCGCTCATAGTCCCCGCGGATGATGAGGTAGTTCAGGGCATGCGCCAGGCCGGCATAGGCCGGGGTATTGAGCTTGGACAGGATGAAGGCATAGATGGCCTTGTGCTCCCGGGGCTCCACCAGGGACTCGGCGCCGGCGCGCGGATTGGCCGCGGAGCTGCTTTCCGTCAGGTGCGTCAGTTCGAAGCGGCCCTTGAGGCTGACCACGCGCCGCTTGGTGGTGGTGCGGTAACCGCGGGGTTTCGGAGAGGGAAGGATGCGGTTGGGCTTGTCGGGAAGTCCGCGGGCGGTCCAGAACTCCTGCAGGGCTTTGTTCTTCAGATCGAGTTCCAAGGCGTAGTCGAGCCGGGACAGGGGTTCCGGATGGTTGCCGCCCTGCACCAGATCGGGCGCGGCGCGCCGGGCCAACTGCATCAGCAGGTCGGAGAAGCGCGGTTCGCGGTCGTCCGTGGGAGGCAGGGAATACCGGCCGCGGGGACCCCCTTCGCCGTCCCGGCGTCCGGAGCGGCCCTGAGGCCCCCGGCCTGCCGCCGGCCTTGCGGCGTGGCCGGAGCCTCCCCCGGCTTCGAAGCGCCTTCCGGGGCCGGCGCCGGCTTCGGGTTCCATGGTCCGTCCGTCCCGAGCGTCCCTGGCCTTTTCCGAGGATTTGCCCCGGCGCACGCGTCCGCGGCGGCCGTGGCTTTTGATGGGTTCATCGGCCTCTTGGCGGACGGGTGGACGGCGGGCTCCGGGAAACCGGCTGCGATTGGACTTTGGCATGGGACCCGCAAGGTAGGAAAATACGCGGCTCCTGGGCGGCGGCCCGGGAGAACCGTCAACCGAAGCCGCCGGCTTGCCGCAGCAAGTCGAGGAACCCGGGATGGCGTCCCAGGGGCTCGCGGAGCGTGAGGGCCACGCCCGGGTATTCCGCCCGGAGGGCCTCGAACCGGGCCGGAACGTCCTCCAGGACATGCTTTCCGGAGAAGAAAAACAGGGGTAGCACGTGGATTTCCTCGGCCCCGGCCTCCACCGCCGTCCGCACCGCCCGGGAAAGTTCCGGCTCCAGAAGGGTCAAAAAGGCGGGTGCCACGGTCAGGTTACGGGAGGATTCCTGGAGTTTTGCGGCCAGTTCCTCCATTTCCTCGAAGGTCTTTTGGGTCCTGCTGCCATGCCCCAGGAGGATCAGTACCGGATTGGGTTTCAAGGGGGGAATCCTTTATGGCCGTTTTCCTGCATCCGATCAATTTAACAAGGCGGACGTGATCCCTTGTTGCTTCCCGCCGTCGGATAAGGTTAAAATAAGGAACTTCAACGCGATGGGCATTTTAATGGCGCAATCGAGTATCAAGATTTCCAGCTACGAAGGCGAACCTTGCATCGAAATCAAGGGCGAATGGGACCAGCCGGGCCTGGATTCCCTAATCAAAGCGTTCCAGAAGTCCATCCCCAAGGTGGAATCGCGCCTTTTCCTCCGCCTCACGGAAGCGGACTACCTGGACAGCGCGGGCCTGGGCGTCATCATGTTCAATATGAACGAATTGGCCAAGCGTACGGCGAAGCTGATCCTGCTGGACCCTTCGGCCGAGATGAGGCAGATATTGAGAACGACTTCGCTGGATAAGGTGTTGGAGATTCGATAGGCTACGAAGTCATTGCGGGCCTTACCGCGCGGTCTTCAGTCGGGAGTACGGGCCAAAGCCGTGAGCCTGCCGCTTCGCCCCTCGGAGTAGGGGGTCGGGAGTTGAATACGAAGATCTTACGTATTCAACTCCCGACCCCCTACTCCCGACTTTCTTCGACCCGTCGCCGGGACCCACCCCCTCCACTATCCCCCGCACTCTTTAGTTGAACCTCTTCCGCATTTGAGTATATTTTGTGCACTACCGGCTTCCGGGCCCCGTGGAATGGGGCGTCCGCGCATTTTTGCGCCCGAGGCGACCGGCTGGGGGCGGCCGATTCCAACCATCCTGCGGACCGGTCGGCGGGTGCGGGCAAAACGCAACAAGGGAGCAAGGTGACTTCGGGAAAAAAGACTCCGTTATACGATATCCACGTGGCCTTGGGCGCCAAGATGGTGCCCTTCGCCGGTTTCATCATGCCCGTGCAGTATTCCGGCATCCGCCAGGAGCATGAGGCCGTCCGCAAGGCCGCCGGGCTTTTCGACGTGTCCCACATGGGAAACTTCTTCGTTACGGGCAAGGGCGCGCGCGGCTTTCTCCAGCGCGCGACGGTCAACAACGTCGATAAACTGGACGACATGGACGCGCAGTATTCCGCGCTCTGCTATCCCAACGGCACCGTGGTGGACGACATCCTGGTGTACCGCCTCGGCCCCGAGGACTTCAAACTGGTGGTGAACGCCTCCAATATCGACAAGGATTTCGCCTGGCTGGAAAGCCTCCGCAAGGAGGATCCCCAGGGCGCGGACGTGGTCCTGCGCAATGCCAGCGAGGAGCTGGGCATCCTGTCCCTGCAAGGCCCCAGGGCCTTGGACGTGGCGCGCCAGGTGATGGATGCGGATCCCTCCCGAGTGGCCACCTACAAAGCCGGACGGGGCAAGGTTTTGGGCGTGGACACCCTGTACAGCCGCACGGGCTATACCGGCGAGGACGGATTCGAATTCTTCCCGGCCCATAAGGACCTGCCCGCCCTCTGGAACCGCCTGTTGGAAGCGGGCTCCCGGTATGGCATGCTCCCGATAGGGCTGGGGGCCAGGGATACCCTCCGCCTGGAAGCGGGTTATTCCCTGTACGGCCATGAACTCACCGACAAAACCAACCTTATCGAAGCCGGCCTGGCCTGGATCACGGATTTCACCAAGGGCGACTTCGCCGGGCGCTCCGCCTTGGAGCCCAAGACCAGGCCCGGGGGCATGCAACGCAAGGTGGTCGGGATCGAATTGCTCGAACTGGCCATCCCGCGGGAGGGCTGCCTCGTCCGCGCCGGCGGCAAGGACGTCGGCGTCGTGAGTTCGGGAACCATGTCTCCCACCTTGAACAAGGGAATCGCCATGGCATACGTGGACGTCGGGCTCGCCAAGATCGGCACCGAGCTGGAAGTGGTGATCCGGGACGCGGGGAAAAAGGCCAAGGTGGTTTCCCGGAATTTCTACAAACGGGCCAAGGCCTGAAGGGAGTCTTCCTTTGTCCGTAAAGACCGCGAAGCGCAAGGCCAGGAAACCGGCGCCCAAGTCCAGGGGCAAAGAAGAACCGGAAGCCGAAGACGACGGCGGCCATCTGATCCGGGAGGGATGGGGACTGCTGCTCCTGTCCGTTTCCCTGGTCACCGTCATCGCCCTGCTTTCCAGCTTCGCGAATCCCGCCGCCGGCAACGTCCTCGGCCCGTATCTGGGCGATTGGTGGGCGGACACGCTGAACGGTTTCGCGGGAAGCCTGCCCGTCCTGTTCCTGGTAGCCGCCGTGGCCACCTTGGGGTTCAAGCTGGTCCTGGCCCGCGGCGGCCTGCGCCTTCGCCTGGTCCTGGCCCTGGCGCTGCTTTTCGTGGCCACGGGCGTGCTCCTGAGCATCAAGAACATCGCCAAAACCGGGTTCCAGGCCGTCGACTACCAACTCTCGGGCGGCTACCTGGGCAACTTCCTGGTCCAGAAATGCTTTCTGCCCGTATTCGGCACCGGCCAGTTCGGTCCTTACCTGATCACGGCCATCGCCACGCTGTTCATCCTCATCTGGGGGTTCCGCATGAGCGTGGTATCGGTCTCGGAGAAATCCGCCGCGTCCATCGTTTTCGTGGGCCGGCCTTTCTTCCTGGGCCTGAGGCGGTTGTGGAGCCGGCCGGAAGGGGACGGACCAGGGGATACCGGCGTCCCCGACGCGGATCAGGCCGCCGCGGACATCGCCCAAGCCCGTTTGAACGCCAAGGCCGAGCGCAGCCGCGCCGCCATGGCCAGGTTCCCCCTTCCCGATGAAGACCAGCCCAGGCCGGAAGGCAAGCGCAAGCGCGGCGCCGCGGACGATGCCGAGGCCGGGGACGAACGCTTCGCCACCGCCGCCCTCCGGAAATCCCCCGTGCTCTCCGGCAACAGTTTCCTGGAAATTCCGGAAGCAGCCGGGGACGATGAGGCCGCGGAGGAAATCGATGCCATCGACATGAACGATCCCCTCGCCGTCCGCAAGCTGCGCGATCTGGACCTGGAACGCAAGCGGGTGTCCGAACTGAACGATTGGGAGATCAAGTCCCGGGACCCGGAAATCGCCGGGCTGCTGATGAAGGAAAAGGCCAGGGAGAGGGCCAGGCTGGAGGCCGCCAAGGAGGCCGAGGCCCTGCATCCCGGCGCCGGAGCGGAAGCGGAAGTCCGGCCTCCGCTGGCGCTCAAGCGCATGATCGCCGATGAGGACGAGGAAGAGGATGCCCTCGAAACCGGGATCGATGGGGAAGAGGCGGATGCCGCGGAGGCCGAAGGTCCCGCGGAAGGCGCCTTGGAAGCACGTCCCAAGGCCAAAGCCAAGGCTCCGGCCGTCCCCAGGCCCCCCAAGCCCGAGGTCAAGTACGATCCCTACCGGGTGCCCTCCCACGATGAGATCTTCGCGGAGCCGCCCAGGCAGCCCCTGGAGTTCACGGAAGAAGAACTGCGCGAGCAATCCAAGGTGCTCGAGGATCAGTTGATCAATTTCAAGGTCATGGGCAAGGTCACCCAGATTTGCCCCGGACCCGTCATCACCCGTTACGAAGTGGAGCTGGCGCCCGGCGTCAAGGTGAGCCGCATCAGCACCCTGGCGGACGATCTGGCCCTGGCCCTGAAGGCCAAAAGCATCCGCATCCTGGCGCCCATTCCCGGAAAATCCGTGGTCGGCATCGAGGTGCCCAACCGCAAGGCGCAAATCGTCTACATCAAGGAAATCCTGCGCGCCCCGGAGTTCGCGAGCGAGGACGATACCCTCAAGATCTGCCTGGGCAAGACCATCGCCGGCGAGCCCTACGTGATGGACCTGACCCGCGCGCCGCATCTGCTCATCGCGGGCCAGACCGGTTCGGGCAAATCCGTCTGCATCAACAGCATCATGGCCTCCTTCTTATGCTCCAAGTCCCCGGACGAGCTGCGCATGATCCTGGTCGATCCCAAGGTGGTGGAGCTCAAGCCCTACGATGCCATCCCGCACCTGCTCTACCCGGTGATCACCCAGCCGGACGTGGCCGTGCAGGCCCTGAAATGGTCCACCTTCGAAATGGACCGCCGCTACGAGGTGCTGGCCCAATGCGGCGTCCGCAACATCAAGGGCTTCAACGCCAAGTTCAAGGAAGGCGTGCTGCCGGAGTCCATGGAGGACGAGGACAAGAAACTGATGCCCTACATCGTCATCGTGATCGACGAGCTCGCCGATCTGATGATGGTGGCCGGCAAGGAAGTGGAGACCAACATCGCCCGCATCGCCCAGAAGGCCCGCGCCGTGGGCATCCACCTGATCCTGGCCACCCAGCGCCCCTCCACCAACGTCATCACCGGCACCATCAAGGCCAACCTTCCCACGCGCATTTCCTTCCAGGTGGCCAGCCAGATCGACGCGCGCACCATCATGGACAAGATGGGCGCGGAGAAGCTGTTGGGCCGGGGCGACATGCTTTTCCGGCCCATCGAGTTCCCGGAGCCCGTGCGCCTCCACGGCTGTTTCCTGGACGATGCCCAGGCGGAAAAGCTGGCCCTGGTGGCCTCGGAACAGCACGTGAACTATCCGCAAATCCAATCCTTCAACCTGGACGACGATCCGTCGGGCGAAGGCGGCGAGGACGAACCCCGGGACGAGAAGTTCCGCGAGGCGGCGGAGCTGGTGGTCCAGGTGAAGCAGGCTTCCGTGTCGCTGCTGCAGCGCCGGTTGGGGATCGGGTATGCGCGTTCGGGGCGGTTGGTGGATCAGTTGGAGAGGGCAGGGATCGTGGGGCGGGAGCGGGGCAGCAAGCCTCGGGAGGTCCTTATGAATCCGGAGGAGCTGCAGTCTTTTCTGTCTTCTGGTTTGAATGATGACTGACGCGCCCGGTCCGTCTAAACCCTTTTGACATTGCCCCCCGCCGCGGCTGCCTGCTTCAAATTCGCGGGAAGCGTCCCCGGACCGGGCGCTGCCGCCACCGAGCAATCCCCGTCGGCGGGGTGGGTCGCGTGCGGTCGGGTCCGGTATGGTGCGGTTCGTTGGAGGGGTGGTGGGGCGAATCGGGTTGGGACTTTGACTGCGGGGGCGGAGACTGCGGGGTCTATGCGGCCCCCCGGGGAAGGGGCCGGTGAGGCTGGGGAGGGCTTGGGTCGACAGGGTTGTGGGCTAGGGGGACAATGTATATGCACGCGGTGTATATGCATTGCATATGCAGCGCTTGCAGAGGGGCCTGGCGTGGCGGGCTTTTTGAAAATGCTTTGCGTCGCGATTGCCGGGGATGTGCGAAGGCCTGGGCGGAGAGCCCGCGTCTGGCGGAGTGGACGGTGCTGGTACTACACGTACTGGAACGGAACGCCCAAACAATCTAGGATCGCCGGCTCCGGTATGCCGCGAAGGATAAGCCGGCGGCCCGCCCCCTTCCGGCGCTGCAGGGAGGGCCCGATTGCCTCGATTCGGGCGATAAGCATTCCCGATAATCCCGGTAGGGATTGCGGTTGCGGGGAATACGGCCAAAGTAACCTCAGGACCACCTTCCCTTTCCGGATTTTTTTTACTCCCGTTCTATCAGGTTGCTAGATTGATATTCCAAACCCAGGAACCAGGAGGACAACATGTCCAATTTGACCATCGGCTCCATCGCCCCGGACTTCACCCAGAACTCCAGCCAGGGCAAGCTGCATTTCTACGACTATATCGAAGGCAAATGGGCCCTTTTCTTTTCGCATCCGGCCGATTTCACGCCGGTGTGCACCACCGAGCTGGGCGTGACCGCCAAGCTGAAAGGCGAGTTCGCCAAACGCGGCGTCAAGGTGCTCGCCCTTTCCGTGGACAGCGAGGAGTCCCATAAGAAGTGGATCCCGGACATCAACGAGACCCAGGATTGCCTGGTGGACTATCCCATCGTCGCCGACGAGGACAAGTCCGTGTCCATCGCCTACGGCATGTTCCAGCCCCTGGCCAACGACAAGTTCACCGTGCGTTCCGTATTCTTCATCGATCCGAACAAGAAGATCCGCGCCATCATCACCTATCCCGCCTCCACGGGCCGCAACTTCACGGAAATCCTGCGCGTGATCGATTCCCTGCAACTGACGGACGGCTATAAAGTGGCCACGCCCGTGAATTGGAAGGACGGGGACGACGTGGTGATCGCGCCCGCCATCCAGGATCCGGAAGAATTGAAGACGCGCTTTCCCAAGGGATTCAGGGTCATCAGGCCCTACCTGCGCCTCACCCCTCAGCCCAACAAGTAGACGCCCCGCGGCCCATGCCCGCGTGGGTCGCCCGGCTCGCGCGGATGACCCCGCGCGGATGGCCCCGAAAACCGGCGAAAGTCCCGCCCCCGCCGCCGCCGGAAAGCCATTATGTTTCAGTGCAGGTCCGGGAGGTTTCCTCCTTCCGGTTAACGAAAGGCACCGCAGGATGGATTTCCGGAAATGCATGGCATGCTCCGCCCTCCTTTTTTCCTCCCCTTTTTCCGCCCAGATAGCCCTGGCCCAGCATGTGGTGAGCCTGCCGCCGGAGCTGGCCGATCCCGGAACGCAAGTGGAAAGCGTCCTGGAAGGCCTGGCCTATTCCGAGGGGCCCACCGTGGACCCGGCGGGAAACCTCTATTTCTCCGAAGACCCGGACGTGAACGATGGGCGCATCTGGAAAATCACCCCGGACGGAACGAAATCCATCTACAAGGATCCCAGCCGGGGATCCAACGGGCTGGAGATGGACAACCAGGGACGTTTGCACATCGCCATGCTGGACAGCGTGTTGCGCATCGAGCCGGACGGCAAGACCACGGTGCTGGCGGCCAAGAGCGGGACCCTGAACCTGGGCCGCGTGAACGATCTCAGCCTCTCGTCCACGGGGACCTTGTTTTTTTCCAATCTCAGCGGCAACACGCTGTTCTTCCGCGGCATGGACGGCCAGATCAGGACCCAGAACTTCTACGGCGTGAACGGAGTGGAGTGGATCGAGGAAAAAAGCATCCTTTACGTCGCCTCGGAGGGCTTGCAGAGATGCGCCGTGGACAATGCCACCGGCGAAGTGGGCGCTTGTACCTACTTCGCGGGCTGGACGGACGGCCTCACCGTGGATGCGAACGGGAACGTGTACCGGGCCTCCCGGAGCGAGGGCAGGATCATCGTGCACGATTCCACCGGAAACCAACTGGGTTACATCGCCATCGCGGCCAAGGAAGTGCAGGGAAAGCGGTATTCCCCGGGCAGCGTGGGCAACGCCTCCAATTGCCATTTCGGCGGCGCGGACGGCAAGACCCTGTTCATCACGGGGGATGGGGGATGTTACAAGGTCGGGCTCAAAGTAGCGGGCAGGTTACGTCCCGGACAGGCGGGGTCCGGCTTGTCCCGCTTCCGCATCGGATCGGCAAGCGCCCCCGGCGCGGACTTGCGCAAAAGAGCATGGTCGGCGGAAGCCTCCGGGTTCCTGTTCGCCGCGCCCGCAGGGGAAAAGGTCCTTCTGAACGGAAGGCGTGCCCTCTCCATCGCCCCGGTCGCTAGAGCAGCTCTTCCTGGGACGGCGGTACCGAAGGCGGAATGAGCCCCAGGTGGCGGTACGCGTTGGCCGTGGCCTGGCGGCCGCGCGGCGTGCGCTTCAGGAACCCCAATTGGATCAGATAGGGCTCGTACACCTCTTCCAGGGTTTCCGTCTCTTCGCCCAGGGAGGCCCCCAAGGTCGATAGGCCCACCGGACCCCCGTCGAACTTGTTGATGATGGTCTTGAGGATGTTCCGGTCCATTTCATCGAGCCCGCGCGGATCGATGCCCAGCATGTCCAGGGTCCGCGTCACGATGGCTTCGCCCACCACGGTAGTGCCCTTCACCTGGGCCACGTCCCGGCAGCGGCGCAGCACGCGGTTGCCCACGCGCGGCGTCCCGCGGCAACGGGCGGCCAGCAATTCCGTCCCCTCCGGCGTCAGGTCCACCTTGAGGATCCGGGCCGAACGGTTGAGGATCTTCTTCATCTCCGCGTCCGAATAGGTTTCCAGGCGGAAGGTGATGCCGAACCGATCGCGCAGGGGTGAGGTGAGCATGCCCGTGCGCGTGGTGGCGCCCACCAGGGTGAAGCGCTTGAGCGGCAGGTTGATGGTCTTGGCCGAAGGCCCCGATTCCAGCATGATGTCGATCTTGAAATCCTCCATGGCGGGGTAGAGGAACTCCTCGATGACCCGGCTGAGGCGGTGGATTTCGTCGATGAACAGGACGTCGTTGGTTTCCAGGTTGGTCAGCAGGCCGGCCAGCTCGGAAGGCTTGTCCAAGGCGGGACCGGAGGTGATCTTGAGCGCCGCGCCCATTTCCCGGGCGATGATATGCGACAGGGTGGTCTTGCCCAGGCCCGGCGGTCCCGCGAACAGGATATGGTCGATGGGCTCCTTGCGATCCCGCGCGGCCCGGAGGAAGATGCTGAGGCTTTCCTTCAGTTTCTCCTGCCCCACGAAGTCCGCCAAGGTGGCGGGCCGGAGGGAGGTATCCTGGTCCTGATCGTCCCCGAACTGTTCGGGCGCTATGATGCGGTCGGCCATCGGGGTAATCTACACTTCCTGCAGGGCCTGGGCTATCAGGCGGCCCGTGTCGATCTTGTCTCCCAGGCGCTCCAGGGCTTTCTGCACGGCGGACTGGGCCGCGGCATCCTTCACGCCCAGGGTGATCAGGGCCATCACGGCATCGCGCGCGGCCTCGCCGCCCGCGTCCAGCACGGCCGCCTGGCCGCCCGCGGGCGTTTGCAAATCCATTTTGGCGAGCGAAGTCCGCAGGGAGGCCACCATCACCTCCGCGGTTTTCTTGCCGATGCCCTTCAAGGCGGTCAGTCCGCGGATGTCCCCGCCCAGGATCATCTGGGCCAATTGATGGGGCGGCACGGCGGACAGGATGCGCAGGGCCAGGCGCGGCCCGATGCCGGAGACGCCCAACAGCTTGAGAAAGAGGGTTTTTTCGACCAGGTTCTGGAAGCCGTACAGCTCCAGGCTTTCTTCCCGCACGTGCAGGTAGGTGATGATTTCCACCGTCTCGCCGACCCGGGGGTGGAGTTCCGAAGTGCGCAAGGATACGTCCACGCCCAGCCCTACGCCGCCCACGTCTATGACCAGACGGGCGGGCTGGCGGTGGGCCAGGCGGCCGCGGAGGAATTCGATCATCGGGAAACCCTGTCGGATGAATCAGGGCCTAAATCTAGAAAATCCGGCGGAAAAGGGGAAAAATGCCGGGATCGGGTGCGCTCAATGGTCCCGGTTACACGGAGGCCAGCGAACCGGTTGGGGTAAGCCGGGAAAAATATACGCACATAATGTGCGTATCGGGATCCAAGGCACGAAGGACCTGACTTCGGTTTCCCCGGGGAGAGTATCCGCTCACCCTTTCTCCTCATCAAACGGAGGTACGCGCGGGCAGAGTATCCTCGGAAGTCGATGGAATGCATCAGGATGCAAGAACACCCCTTGATGCAAAACGTAAACGTTCGATGCGTTACTCTTCCCGTATTTTTC
>DATENA010000100.1:0-19234 GCA_035275285.1 Fibrobacteria bacterium
GGCTTCGGCCATCAGCAGGAACGGGAACGCGATGCACGTGACGGAGATCTGCAGGAACCCTCCCGACAACCTGGACAAAGCGGCGTCGCCGTGGAAAGCGGCGGAAACGCCGAAAAAGGCCGGGAAGGGGAGCGCCACCGCCAGGTAAAGCGCCAGGTTGCTCCGGTAATTCAGCCATTCTCCCGGAAGGAAATACGAACAGGTCCGGTAATGCGCCTCGCTTTCAGCCAGGGCGATTTGAACCAGGGTCAGGGACAGCATCGTTCCCGCTACGGTGAAGACGGCCGCGCCCAACGGATTCCAATGCACGCTGAACGCCGTTCCCAGCGCGAGTACCAGGCAAAGGTATATCAGCACGGATACAGCATCGGCGCGCAATAGGTAGATCAGCTTCCTGCGGACGATCCAGGCATAGGGGCCGGGCAGCCAGCCCGAGAGCAGCCGGGAAACGGAAAAGGTGGCCGCGATGAAGACCGCGTCCGATCCGCCCCCGAAAGCGAAGGACGAAGCCCCATCTCCCGGGAAGGCCTTCCTGGAGACGGGAATCAATCCCCATCGGATCACGGCCGCCAGCATCCCGGAAACCAAAGCGGACTCCAGGAGGAAAATGCCGAGCAGGCCGGCGATCGGCCCTGGCCCGTATCCTTTGGCAATGCATATCACCAAAAGCGCCAGGCAAGGAAGCACCGGCTGCGTGAGCGCGTTCTCCAGCGTGTTCCGGTAAACGATGGACTTCCTGCGCGCCCGGGTCGCCGCGCTGACGAACAAGGAGTCGAGCCTGCGCGGATGGCGCAGCGGATCCAAGGCCAATGCGAATCCGGACAGGAGGCCCGCAAGCAGGAAGACGCCCAGGATCCGGAATCCGAAGGCCCCGTCGCCGGTTCCGAAATAATCGTCGGCGCCGATCACGAAGAGGCCCATGAGGGCCCCCGCCGGCACCAAGCGGCCGGCGCGGCGCCAGCGAGGCGGCCGCCGCGAGGGCGGGCTTCCGGCCATGCCTTCGGTAGGAACGGGCCCTTTCATCCGCCGAAATATTCGAAATAGATTTCTTCCAGGGCCGCGCCCCCGGGCCGGTTCTCCAGGAGCGTCCGATAGGCCCCGGAAAAGGCCAAGCGGCCCCCTTTCATGATGATCAACTCGTCGGCCACCTTTTCGGCGGCGTCGAGCAGATGGGAGGACAGCAAGCTTCCCAGTCCCCGCGCCTTCCTTTCCTTCAGATGCCTTTTGAGATTGTAGACGGCGATGGGATCCAATCCGTCGAACGGCTCGTCGAGGAAGACGAAGGCAGGGTCGGGAAGGAATCCGATGGCCAGGGAGACCTTTTTCCTCATTCCCTTGGAGTATTTCCCGCAGACCATGTTCCCGAGCCATTCGCCCAGGTCGAAGATTTCCCGGAAGTGCCGCAAACGGAGAAGCGTCTCGTCGCGGGTCATGCCCCGGAACGAGCCCGCCATCAAAAGCGATTCCAGTCCGGTCAGACGCGGATCCAGCACGGGCACGTCCGGGACGTAGCCGAAACGGTTCGCGGCCAGCCATTCTCCCTGCAGCACGTCCGCATCGCGATTTTCCAGGGTATAGCTTCCCGAGTATCCGTACAGTTGGCCGGTGAGCAGGCGGATCAAGGTGCTCTTTCCGGCGCCGTTGTTCCCGACCAGCACCGTGACGGATGCCGTGTCCAACTGCAGGCTGCAATCGTCCAAGGCGGGCCTCCCCAGGCCCGGATAGGTGAAGTTCAGGTTCCTGAGTTGCAATTTCATCGCGGCTTCCGGGAGCTGAAGGGAATGGAAACGGGATTCAACCTACGAATTTCCATTCCCGCGACCCAGAGCCGGCGGGGATCAGGCTCTGACTTCGAACAGGTGATGCCCCCAGGCGGGCATATCGAAATACATGCCCTTGCCCGCGAGTTCGACGGCGGAGCGCACGTATTCCGCCTCGCCCAGCAGGTCCGTGAGCCGCAGCATCCCCGCTCCGAGGCCGGCCATGTCGAATTTCACGAAGCATTGGCCGCGTCCCGGCGAATAGTTCACCACGGCCAGCAGGGTCTTGCCTCCGTCCAGGCGCCAGGCGAAGGCCGTGAACGCGTTCCAGGTAGGGTTGTTTTCCCAGGCCGGCAGGATTTGCGCCAGGCTCCACGCGCCGTCATGGACCTCCCTGCGGCGCAGGCAGGAGAGCACGTCGGCGTAGAACGCCTCCCACTCCGGACGGGGAGGTTCCTCGGGCCGGCGGCCCAGATGCATGGAGACGTGCACGCGCCGGCCGGAAAACTCGCCGTCATGGAAAAAGCGCAGGCCGGGGACGAAAAAGCCGATGACCGCGGCGGCGCGATGCGGCGCGTCCGGAAAGGCGTCGGCCGCCCTGGGCTCATCGTGGTTCTCCAGGAAGCGCAGGGACCGGTTCTGGAAATCCGGATCGGCCAGCAAATGCTCGCGCACGGCCTGGCCGGAACCGGCATGCAACCGATCGTAGAGGCGCTTATCGTAGGTGAAGTCGAAACCGGCCTGCTGCAGTTCCCATTCCCGGTCCCAGTACACTTCGGCGATGAACAGGAAATCCGGCCGCACGGCCTTCACCGCGGCGATGGCCCCGGGCCAGAAGGGTCCGGAAGCGGCCGGGACGCCGTCCCTGGGCAGGGCCCGGTCGCCCCAGGTCCTCTCGAAGACGTCCGGCTGCACCAACATGGCCATGTCGCAGCGCACGCCGTCGCAACGCTTCGCGATTTCCAGGAGCTCGCCCGTCATGGCCTCCCGGCAGCGGGGGTGGCGGTAATTCAGCTGCAAGGTATCCGGCCAGCCGGGGAAATACGGATCCCGGCCGTAGGCCAGGATGGCTTCGCGCGCATTCCCGTTCCCATCGCCGTCCAAGGAGACGCGTCCCCAGTTCTTCGGCTCGCGGGCCAGATCGCCTTCATCGCCCGGGATGAAGTACTCCGGATGCGAAGCGGACCAGGGATTGTCCGGAGCGCAATGGTTGACCACGAAATCGGTGAGCAGCTTCAGACCCCGCGCGGACATCTTCTCCCGCAGCCGCGCCAGCGCCTCGTCCCCGCCGAAATCCGCATGGACGCGGTAGGCCTTGATCGCGAAAGGGGAACCGCTTACGTCCTCGTCCCGGAAATCCGGGAGTTCGCGCGCGTACTCCGCGCGCAGGGCGGGATTGGCCAGGGAAACGGCGCGCGCGGCTTCGCCCGTCTGCCACACCCCCAGGAACCACAGCCACCGGAACCCCCTGTCGCGCATCTCGTCCAGGAAGGCGTCCGGCACGTCGTCGAGGGTGGCCTTCCGGGGCAGCGTCCGGGACAGCTCCGCAAGCGTCACGCGCGTGTTGATCTGGTACAGCAGGGGATGTCGATCGGGTGCGGACATGCTTATTCCCTCCCCGCCATGGCTTCGACTTCTTCCGGAGCCTTGTCGCGTTCGGCCTTGCGGGCCATCTGGAAGGCCAGGCTGGAAACCAGCGCGGTCCAGCCGGTCTGGTGGCTGGCGCCGCAGCCGCGGCCCGAATCCCCGTGGAAATATTCGTAGAACAGGATCAGCTCCTTCCAATGGGGATCGTGGGCGTAACGTTCATAAGCCCCGTGACAGGGGCGGTACCCTTCCGGGTTGGGCCGGAAAATCCCGATAAGCCTTTCCGACAGGGCGTCGGCGGCCTGGTCCAGGTTCACCCAGTTTCCCGAGCCGGTGGGGAACTCCGCTTTCAGGGAGTCTCCGTAGAATTCATGGTAGCGCCGCAGGGCCTCCACGAGCATGAAATTGATGGGCATCCAGATGGGCCCGCGCCAGTTGGAGTTGCCTCCGAACATGGTATTGTCCGATTCTCCCGGAAGATAGTTCACTTCCAGGTGTTGCCCGGCGATATCGAGCCGGTACGGGTGTTCAGCGTGGATTTTGGACACGGAACGGATGCCGTGATCGGACAGGAACTCCGATTCGTCGAACAGGTACCGCAGCACCCGTTCCAACTGGTTGCGCGAGGCCAGGGCCGCCATGTTGCGCGTGACGGGCTTGCCGTCGGCGCCGTCCCGGGTGTGCTGGGTGAACCTCTCCTTCATGCCGGGATGGGTGCGCGCGAACCAATCCGCCCGGGAGGTGAATTCCTTCAATCCTTCCAGCTTTTCGGACGCCGCCACGCCGAAGGCGAGCAGGGGCAGCACCCCCACGATGGAGCGGACCTTGAGGGGGATTTTCCTGTCTCCGGACCTCAGGGCGTCGTAATAGAATCCGTCCGTCTCGTCCCACAATCCATCCTTTCCGTTCAGGGCGGTCTCGATGGCCGCGAAATGCTCGTAGAATTTGACCGCCATGTCCTCCCAGGCGGAATCCTGGCTGGAGAGCTGCAAGGACAGGGCCAGCATTTCCATGCAGAAGAGCGCCATCCAGGCGGTTCCGTCCGCCTGTTCGAGCTCCACGCCCGGAGGCAGGGTCATGGAACGGTTGAAGACGCCGATATTGTCCAGGCCCAGGAAGCCTCCGGAGAAAAGGTTCTTGCCTTTCGCGTCCTTGCGGTTGACCCACCAGGTGAAATTGAGCAGCAGCTTGGGATACACGCGCCGCAGGAAATGGAAATCCCTGTGGCCCTGGTTGGCGTGGACCTGGTAGAGCAGCCGGCACGCCGTGGCCAGGACGGGAGGATTGACGTCCCCGAAATCGTATTCATACGCGGGGAGCTGGCCGTTCGGATGCATGTACCACTCCCGCATCATGAGCAGCGCTTGCGCTTTCCCGAAGTCCGGGTCCAGGATGGAATAGGGGATGGCATGGAAGGCGAGATCCCAGGTCGCGAACCAGGGGAACTCCCACTTGTCGGGCATGGCGATCACGTCCCGGGAGAACACATGCGTCCAATCGTGATTGCGGCCGTGGGAATGGCCGTAAGGCGGGGCCAGCAAGGGGTCGCCTTTGAGCCAGTCGTCCACGCGGTAATAATAGAATTGCTTGCTCCAGATGAGGCCGGCGCTGGCCTGCCGGAAGATCTGCGCGTCCTGCGGGCGGGCCATGCCCTGGTAGAACTCATCCGCCTCTTGGCGGCAGCGGTTGATCACGTCGTCGAAGGGTTCGAAGGACGCGTTCCCGACCAGTTCCTCCTTGCATAGGCGCAATTTCAATTCCAGGGTTTCGCCGGGAGCGAGCATGGCATGGTAATGCGCCGCGGCCTTGGTCCCCACCCCCGCCGGGTTGACCGCTTCCTTGCGTCCGCCCACCACGTAGTCGTGGAAGGCGTCCTTGGGCCAGGGCGAGGCATTCTCGCCGCCCCAAAGCCTGGCGTTGTTGGTTTCGTTGTCGCAGAACAGCCATTCGGGCCCGTTGCCCTCCTGCGCCCGCAGGGGATCGGCCAGCAGCAGGTACCGTCCCAGGCGCGCGTGTTCCGCCGTTACCGACTGCACGGAAGCATGCAAGGAAGGTTTGGGGATGTTCGCGCCCCAGCCGCCCTTCCAGCCCCAATTGTTGCGGAACCACAAGGTGGGCAGCACGTGGATGGGAGCCGCGTCCGGACCGCGGTTGGACACGGAAATGCGGATCCAGATGTCTTCCGGGACCGGTTTGGCGTACTCCACCAGCACGTCGAAATACCTTCCCTGATCGAACGCGTCGGTGTCGAGGATTTCGAATTCGGGTTCCTGCCGGCTCCGGCGGCGGTTTTCGGACAGGAGCCAATCATAGGGGAAGGCCCTTTGCGGGTATTTGTAGAGGGCCTTGAGGTAGGAATGCGACGGCGTGGCATCCAGGTAGTAGTAGCATTCCTTGACGTCCTCGCCGTGGTTGGCTTCCGGGTTGGTAAGCCCGAACATGCGCTCTTTCAGGATGGGATCCGCGCCGTTCCAGAGCGCCGGGGCGAAGCAGAGGAAACTCCTGCTGTCGCTTATCCCCAGCAGGCCGTCTTCGCCCCAACGATAGGCGCGCGAGCGCGATTGTTCATGGGTGAAGCTGTTCCAGGAATCGCCGTTGTCGGAATAATCCTCGCGCACGGTTCCCCATTGCCTTTCGGCCAGATAAGGCCCCCACAATCTCCAATGGGCTTTCCCATCGGC
This sequence comes from Fibrobacteria bacterium, assembly GCA_035275285.1. Taxonomy (GTDB): domain Bacteria; phylum Fibrobacterota; class Fibrobacteria; order UBA11236; family UBA11236; genus Chersky-265. The sequence continues at coordinate 6,029 of DATENA010000100.1, forward strand.
ATCTTCCTTGAGTTTCAGCTGTTCGGATTGGTAAGACATGTTCGGCTCCCGGATGGCAGGTGTGCGGAACGGATGGCAAGCATGCGGAACCGGGGCGAACTCGCGGACGTACGGCCGCTCTATCTGCGGGGCCGGCGCGGCCGCGCATTCGATTCTCCCCGGTTCGGATTCCGTTTCGGTTTTCGCAGGACGATTCAATAGAAAATAAATTTGCGTTCCGGAAAGGCATAGGATATTTCCCTTTACACATCGATAAAAACCACGAGGATCAGCTCATCGGGGACCGCCTCTCGTTTCTGATCGGTTCGCAGGCTTTCCTGACGACCGCATTCGTGTTGCTCCGGAACAATCCGGCCTTTTCCCGACGGTAAAAGGCCGTTCCAGGGTCAAATCAAGGCCCGATCCGGCATGCGATTGTTTCATTCCGGTTTCGATCGCCGGTTTGGGACTTTCCGGAAAACCTTTTTGATTACTTGTATGGGGCACCTGCGACTAATGGCCGGTCCGGATTTTCCGGCCCACCGACCGGGGTCGAATAGAGGAGGTCGCGTATGATACGGACTATCGAAGAATTCCTGAGTGCCTTCAACGAAAACTCTCCGGGCGGGATGTCGATGGAACTGGACGGGGACGAGTTGCACTACGACTATTTCTGGGGATCCATGCTGACGGAACTGGATTCCGGCCTGGTCCGCCAGTTGGAGCGCTTGGGAATCCTGTACACCTTCGGAGGCGGACTCGAAATCAACCCCATGGCCATCCGCATCCTCAAGAAAATGCGGGCCGACGGCAAGGAGCTTTCCGCGGAAGCCTTCCGCAATGAAGTCGAGGCAAGCAAGGAGCTGTACCACGCCAATCACCTGGATGGGGAGATGGCGCCTTTCTAGGGACTTCTAGGGACTGTACGCCGGGTCGCCCTGACTCTGGATGTTCAGGAACCGGCGGACCACGGACAGGAAAATACCCCTATCGAGGGATTTGTGGATCAGGGACGATCTTTCGACGCAGATCTTGAGCAGCTTGAGTATCTCCAGGGAATAGCCCGAGGCGAACAGGACCTTGAGGTCCGGGCGCAGGGCGTTGATCCGCTTGGACAATTCCCATCCGTTCAGGAGCGGCATGCGCACGTCGGTGATCAGCAGATCGATCCGTGTCGAGGGGTTCTCCGCGATCGCCAGGGCTTCGCTGCCTCCGACCGCCTCCAGGACTTCGTATCCATCCAATCTCAAGTACCGGCCCAGGCGGATCCGATCTTCCTTGTCATCGTCCACGATCAAAATGACTGGCTTGTCCGTAACATCCATGCCGACGGTCCTTGGTTGCGTTCTGATTCCCTGCCCGGATATTTTCCCATAAAGAGCGTCACGGAAAAATCCAATTCGGCAGAATCTATCAAAGCGCAAAAAACGGATTTTACGAAAATTTTAGCCTTTCCGCTATGATGCGGAAAATCGTCGCGATTTTCCGCCGTTTTCGGCAGGCTGCCTCGGGTAAGCGGCTGCCGCGAGGGGCTTCAAGGGGGAATTTAATAAAGGGAACGGAGGGCGGCCTTTTCATTTTGATGTGAAAAGGTTCCGGTTTCGGCCTCAATCAAAGGGTTTCGGCCTCAATCAAAGTTTACATGCCCGGAACGGGAAGCGCGCGTCCGACGACGGAGCGGCTTTGCTCTCCCTTGAGGATGCGAACCGCGCCTTGCGAAAAACCCAATGAGGGCCGTGCTCCCGTCTTCGGGAATATCCGGTAGTCCTTCGCCGCCGTGGTGGCATACAGGGTCTTGTAGAGGGGATCTTCCGGGAAAAGCTTGATCATGATATTCCGGTAGCGCACCGGAACGCCTTCGGATTGCCATGCGATGAGGCCGCTCTTGAGCACTTTCTCGACCTGATTGGGGTTGTTCGGCGGGGCGACATGCGGATCCGAATATTTGATGATGGTCTCCCCCCGGACCAAATGCTCCAGGCTGTCCGATCCATGGACCTCCGCTTCCATCAGGACCCATTCACCCACGTTCATGGCGGGTTTCTTGATGCCGAGTATCTGTCGCGAGCCGTTATCCTTGGCCCCGTAGGTGATCTCGCCGGCGGCCGGGTTGTACTGGGGCGTTCCATTGGTGGTGGCGTGGACTTTCACCCAGACGTTGCTGATGCACCAGATTTGGCCCATTCCCTGCCTCGGGTCGCCTTGGCATTCGATGGAACGGGGAAAGACGCCCCCCAAGGCGGGATCGGCCACCTGGACGTGCACCAACATTCCGGCATTGCCGAGCCGGTCCGGCATCATCTCTTCGAACTTGATCCGATAGTGGGAGAAGGGCTGTTTGAAAATGAAGTGCCCCGTAGGGGTCCCGCTCACCACCACGGTATCGGCGCTGGACTTGAAGGTATTGTCCGGGAACGCGTTGTTGCTGTTCTTGTCCGAATAGTAGGTGAAGAAATCCGAAGCATTGTTCCCGCGGAACAGCTTGATCCAGCCGTTCGCGTCGGGTTTGGGAAGGTTGACGACCGGCGTTTGGGCGGACGCGGAACCGAAGAATATCCCGAGGGTCATCGCCCATGCGGATGATTTCAGTGTTTTTTCCGTACAATGCATGAAAGCGCCCCCCAAAGGAATGTCAACCGAACCCTAAACCTAGCCCGAAGATGGGAGAAATGTTTACTAAAGGAGAATGATTTTGAATCAAAAGGACCCCTCTTTTCGACGCCTATTGGTTCCAAATCGCCTTAAAAAACATCGAATTTAAGGTTTTTTGGGGGGATTTTAACGATGTCTGCATGCCCATCGACCATCTGCCCAGGTTCACTAAGAGTGAACGGATTTTTGTCAAAGAAGGATTGCGTCCGGAAGAGTCCCCGTTTCACCTTCAAGAGACGGAAACTCCAGACCCCCATTCCTTGGTATACCGGGCCATAGTTTCCGCCTGGCCGCAAGGAGTCCTGGCTTTCCAGCCAACGCCTTGCATCACGCGGGTGAATATTGGCCAGGCGTCGCGTAGCCCTCTCCCGTCCAAAGGAGGAATCCACGAAGGTCCCAGGGACCAGACTTACCTCCGCTTCCAGGGTATCGGGTATGGCGAATTCCCTGGCATGGCTTTGGTACTATTTCAGCGCGTCCTGGCTTGCTCGGGCGGAATCCAGGGGATTGTAGGCGGTCAGGTTAACCAAGGTGGGAAGGGCGTTTTCGAAGGACACTTCGGGAGAAATGCGGATTTCCGAGGGACGGATCACGGCGGATCCTCCTTCCCAACGGAGGATCGGGGAGCGTTGCCACTTACGCAGTTTCTTTCCGGAATCGGCCAAGGCCAGGCGGTGCAGGGAATCCAAGAGCAGGGAATCCGTGGAGGCCAGCACCTCGAAAGTCCTTTCCTCGCGGCGGGCGAAAAAGCCGCGGTATTCCTTGAGGATGGCCAGGCGCACCTCCCGGATTCGTTCCTCGGTCAGATCCCCGTCCGGTTCCACCGTATTGGCGAACTGGTTGAAGGCGGAAACGGTGAGCAAGCAGGCGCCTCGCTGATTGTGATTCGCCAGACAGGCGCCGGAATGGGCTTCCACGCGAATCAAAGCTTGGGCTTTGGCATAGCGTTCGGCTTCCTCTTTCTACGGTTTGCGCTGCCGGCCGGAGCAAGGGGGCAGGGTCAGGCTGAGGCAAGCCAAGGCTATCGTGAATTTCATGATCAAAATCTCCAGGACGATTTTGGGAAAGGGTTGGGAAGGCCTCCCCTCGCTCAGGGGAGGCTGGAAAAGGGTTACAAGACGCGATGGAGGGTCGCCACGTTGTTGCCGTCGATAAAAGCGGAGGCTTGCTGGATCGTTCCATCCAGGCCGGCCACGCCATCCATGCAGCCGTTGAAGTCCTCCGTTAAAAAGGAGTTTTCCATCACAAAAGCCTCATCGTGGTGAAAGTCGTTGTAGGCCGTCACGCGGATCTTGGGGTTGCTACGGGTATTGTTGCCCGCGAAGAAATAGATAAAGGCATGGGCATAGGTTCCGGTGAAGGGGGGATCATCGGAAAGCCTCACCCATACCCCGTTGGAATTCTTGACCAGGATTTCCGTATCGGCCGCGGTGCCCGAGACCGACGGCGTGGAGATTTCGTGGCAGCTTCCCAAGGGGGCGGACTGGTTATTGGCTATGACGGAAACCTCGAAATACTTGACTGTTTGGCCGCGGCAATCGGAATGGCGGTGAGGGCGTCGGGTTTTTGGGGGCTTGCAAGGCCGGTAAAATGCAAGTCAAAACCTCAACGGATCCTTTCCGTGGCAAAAACTGCAACGGTTTTTGGCGGAATGGGATGCGGGAAATCGAGTGGCGGCCTAATTTGCGGTTGGGTCCTTCCGGCCCGCTTCCAATTCGATCTTGAGAAAAAATGAAAACCTTATTTACACAGCGTCACGCCTTGGTATGGTCCGCTCTTTTCGGGTTGGCCCTGGATTCCTTGCCGGCGCAGGCACAGCAGGCCGGCCTCACGTCCATTAAGAACGGCGGCAACACGCTGGACGACGGCGGAGTGCATGTCGACGCCCACGGGGGCAACGTGCTCTTGGATCCGAAGTCCGGGAAGTACCACTGGTTCGGCGAATATCGCGGTACTCCGCGTGGCGTAGGCTGCTATTCCTCCCAGGATCTCTACAACTGGAAGAAGGAACGGATCGCCATGACGGCCGAGGAGGCCGGCCTAGTGGGCATGGTCTTCGAACGGCCGAAGGTGGTCTACAATGCCCTCACGAACAAATACGTGATGTGGTATCACCATGACACCAAAAATTACGGGGCCGCCGAGCTGGGAGTCGCCGTTTCCGACAACGTTGCCGGGCCCTATATCATGATCAGGCATTTCCGGCCCAATGGCCACGAGTCCCGGGACTTCGGCATCTTCACCGACGACGACGGCAAGGTCTATGTGTTCTACTCCTCCAAGGGCAACTCCGAAATCCGCGTCGTGGAGCTGACGCCCGATTTCCAGAACGTCACCACCCGCGACGCGGTCACCGGCAGCCATTGCGAGGGCGAAGGCATCATGAAGTACAACGGCATCTACTACCTGATCGCGAGCGGATGCGCGGGCTGGACCCCCAATCCCGGGACCTATGCCACGGCCACCGACATCATGGGGCCCTGGACGCAGCGCGGGAATCCGATGATCGATGACGTGAACCGGAACATGTTCGCTTCCCAGCCCACCTTCATCCTCAAGGTGCAGGGCTATGAGAAGGGCTACCTCTACATGGGCGATCGCTGGAACGGCGGCGGCAGCACCCGTTCGCAATACATCTGGCTTCCCATCGTGATTCCCCGGGACAACGTGATGGAACTGCGGTACCAAGCGGAATGGAACCTGTCCGTTTTTGGAGCGGTATCCATTATGGGAGCCAAGGGGCGGCTACGCGAGACAACCCCGGCAGGATGGATAATAGGGCAGGGGGTGCCGCTGTTCACGTCAGGCTCGACTTCCTACAACCCCCTGGGTCGCCAGCGACTTTCCCCTAATATGCGATTCCTGCCGCTCCCGGCCCGGCACTTTCCGGAAGGAAAAAAATAGGCCGGCGGGGATTCGTCCCAAGAACCCCAAAACCCAAGGAAATCAACCTCCCCAAGCATGGCCTGGGCCCTGCTCCACCCCATATAATCAGGACAGTGCGTGCCATTCTCCATTTCCCTTCGATCCTCTGGATCGCCGCGGCCTGCCTGCCCGTAACCGCCCAGGTACGGGTCTTCACTCCCGTCCCCCCCGACGCGGCCAGTCCCTCGCGCGTCCCCTGGACCGCCAAGCCTCCTCTGCTCCTGGGCGCCAGCATCTATCGTCCCTCCGACCATCCCGTGCGCGTCTGGTACCGCGGGGAGGAGGCCGGCTGGCTGGGCAGCCTGTACCTGATCGACCCGGTGACGCACAGGGAAATCTACCTGTTCGACAATACCACATCCTCGACGGCCAAGGTCGACATCAGCCGGTACATCCCCGTGGGCGCCACCGTCCATTTCAAATACGTGCTGCGGAGCGAGCGGGGATCGCTGGACGCCAACCGGGAGTCCTGGTGGCCCAAGTACACCGGCATGGACGGGCCCGAATCCCCCTTCTACAACCGGGCGAGCAGCAGGAACCATCTCAACCCCGCCATGCGCTATGGCAATGTCTGGTCCGCCAGCGGCATGGTCAATGACAGCACCATGGAGTTCGGGTTCGAGGACAATGCGGGAGACGAGTCGGACATGGATTTCGACGACGTGGTCTTCTTCGCGGAAAACCTCAAGGTGCAGGCGCCCAAGCAGGTGCCGCGCCGGAGCTTCCTGTGGTGAGGCCCCCCCGTGCCGGCCAGTCCGGCCTCTCCCTGATGGAGGTGCTGGTGGGCTTCTTCCTGCTGGCCACCCTCTTTGCCGGCGTGGTGGCCTATAACACCTCCCAGCGCCGCGCCCTCTTCAAGTCGCAGGCCTTGACCGAGGCCATGCAGGTGGCCGAAGAGGCCCTGGAGGACGCCAAACGGACCCTCTCCGATTCCGCCGCCTTCTATTCCCTCCACCGATCCCTGCAGCATCCCTCCACGCGGAAATTCACGGCCGAAGCCGACCGGGCCTATACGGTGAGCCTCACCCAGGATCGCGTGCCCGGCGGCGGCGCCCCCCTGATCCGGAGCCGGGTGACGGTCACCTGGGAGGGCGGCCATGCGGTGCGCCTGGGCATGGCCACGACGGCGCCCCGATGAAGCCGCGCGGCGAACTCGGCCTTACCGTGATGGAGGCCTTGGTGGCGGGCTCCCTGGGCCTGATGCTGGTCCTGCTGGCCCACATGCTCTTCCGCAGCCAGATGCTGAACTTCAACGACATGGGCAGCCAGGTCCAGTTGCAGGCCAAGGTGAGGCAGGCCATGCAGGGCATGACCAAGGAGATCGCCAATACCGGAGCCTGTCTCAAGGACAATCGCCGTGGCTTCGCCATGGGCCCCGACCGGCTGGGCCTTTCCTACGTGGACGTGAGCGGACGGCATTGCCCGGCCTGGGACACGGTGACCGTGACCTTCCAGGCCCTGCGGGGCGGTGAAGGCTCGGCCCTGGTGAAGGATATCGCCTGCGCCTCCGGCGCCCGCAACCGCCAGGTGCTCGTGGAAGGCGGCGGGATCGCCCTGGCCTTCACCTACCGCGATCGGCAGGATCGGATCACCGCCGACCCGCGCGCGGTGCGGGCCGTGGAATTCACCGTGGCCCTCGCCAGCGAAGGCCGCAACGATCTCTTCCGCAAGACCCGCCTGCCGCAAGCCCGCGTGCAGCTCGTGAACTGAGGGAACCCATGCGCCACGGCTCCCCCGGCTTCTCGCTGCTCACCGCCCTGGTCCTCATGATGGTGCTGGGCATCCTGGGCATGGTCACCTACCGGCAGGTCAATGGGGACATCCGCTATGCCGGGCGCGACCTGAGGCGCGTCAAGGCCGAGTACCTGGCCCAGACCGCGGTCCAATGGGCCCTGGGCGCCCTCGCCAGGCCCAGCGACACCTTGCTCGTCAAGCCTTTCACCGCCGGCACCCATCGAAAGGACGGGTCCACCCCGCTGCCCGACCGCGTGGAAGGCATGACGAACTACCTGCGCATCCAGGCGGGCGACCTGTCGCGGATCCTGCCCGGCCGCCCCATGCGCGACGAAGAGGGTTGGTTCATCGTCCGGAACAGGAATCCCGCCACCTCCCTCACGGGCGCGACGGAAGAGGTCCTGTCCTTCAAGGTCTGGTATCCCTCGGGGACCATGGTGCGGATCTCGGGCCGGGGCCGCGCGGACGGCGTCTCCTCCACCTTGGAGATGGTGGGCGATATCGAGACCTTAATCCCCTAGCGCCCGGCGCGCCGCCGCCAAGCCCCGGTCCCTCCGTCATTTCACGGCCGATGCCCGCCATGGCATAGTACCTCACATAGTACGGTAACGTACTGGTTACCATGGATCCGGGAACCGTTTTCAACGCCGCCCGGCGGCGCCTTTCAGGCGCGTGGGCCGGCGATGGAAGCCGATGCTTCCCAGGTTCCCAGGTACTCCTGTTTCCCGGGTTTTTCCCGGATTTACAGGCGGTGCAGCGGATATCCACTCTGCCGTCTCCATCGAAATCGCCCGAAATCGTCCGGAATGACCGTGGCAAATTTTGCCACGTATTCTCGTTGGGTAGGACACGTCATGGTGATTCCGGAACTATTATTCCCGGAAAGATGCATCGAATCATGATGCATTTTTAGAAAGGGCTATATGACACACGAAAGGGAAGGTCCAGGTTCGGCGGAAGCCTAGCGGTTCTGCTTTTTTTTGAAGTCCCCGATAGGGGATCCGTAAACGACGAAAGTGTAGGAGAAATACATCGAGGACCGAAAACCGGAAGAACATCATGATGACTTCAAAGTGGTGTAGTTCCGGTTCTTTAATCGGCCGTCAGGCCGACTAGTACCGGCTTTGGCCGGAATTTGAACCCCTCGTCTTTAGGCGAGGATCGTTCATTGTTCGCCGTTTTCATTGTTCGCCGTTATTTAGAATTCGCCATTATTCAAAAAGGAATGAATATCATGAACCGGAAATTATTCATCGGAAAACTACTCATCGGGAAACTATTCGTCGCGTTGGGACTTTTGGGGGCTGCCGATTCCCCATTCGCCGCCTCTTTCCCGGAAAACAAGCTGCCTGACTACATAGAGCGCATCACCGACTTCGGTGAAAGGGCGGATTGGTCGATCGACGGGAGTCGCATCCTCTTCCTCAATCGCTCCGGAGGCGATATCTTCGAAGTGGAGGTGGAAACCAAGAAAGTGAGCCCAATCTTCAAGGCCCCCGATGGCATGGGATGCTGGCGCGCCATGTACCTTTCCAACGGGGATTATTTCTTCACGATGGGGAAAAAATCCGGCGGGCAGAAGACACGGTACGGCCGGGATGTGGCCTACGCTTACATCCTCGACTCGAAGCTGAAAGGGCCTCCCACGCGTATCAACACCATCATCAACGAGGGGGCGGCCATTTCGCGCAAGCGGCTCAAGATCGCCTATACCAGCGATATGGAGCATATCTACACCGCGGACATCGTCTATAAGAATGGCGTACCCTCTTTCGCCAACAAGAAGGAGATCGTCGACAATGATGATGTACGGCTAAACGGAAAGAAGGTAAAGACGGGCGAGGTGGAACCGCAGAACTTCGTACCCCCCGAGGAGACGAAATTGATCATGGCCGCGTATGGCCTTAACGGCAGCGATGCGTTGGTGTACGATATGGAGGAAGATGAATTCCGGGACCTCACCAATGGGAATAATGATTGCGACAAGGAGCCCTTCGACGAGCCCGAGGGCGTTTTCCCCAATGGAAAGTACACCCTGGTGGAATCGAATCGGCACGTTTGCGGGGACGGTATCAAGAAGATCGAGATCTACCGTTTCAACCTCAGCGACGAAAAATGGAAGCGTCTCACCTACTTCAGCAATGTTAAGGGCTTCAAGGCCACCAATCCGGTGGTGCGCGACAACGGCAAATACTTCGCGTTCCAGGAAGGCCATTCCGACGGGCAGGCGGGCCAGGGCTTCGGCATCTACGTGTACGATTTGGTGGCCGCCGGCGAGCAGCGCATGACACCGTCTGCAGTACAACTGGGAACCGAAGGACAAATGGAAAAGCGTGGAGCCGGTTCGCGAGTCGGCCCGGGCGGTGCCCTGATCCCTGCCGACATGGGGTCGAAATCCTTTAATGCGGCCGGGCAGGCTCTGTCTGCCAAGCCGGTACCATAGGTAATCCTGCGATCGCTCAAGCCGCCTATTCCCCATTTGCAGAGCGCCTGATCTGCATTCCGGACGAATAGGCTTTTGCCACCTGCGGTGGCGGACGCGCGAGACCGCGGTTCGCCACCGACCTGAATTCGATGACGAATGCGCTCTTCGTAATCACGCTACCCGCTGCGGTTCACCCATCCGGATTGTCCAGGGATAGCCGTTTTGTCCAGGAATAGCCGTGGCGAGTCCTGCCACACATTCTTATCGGGTATGAAGCGTCATGGGGGGGGCGGCAGTATCTTTCTGGAAAAATGCGCCGGGTTACGCCGCATCCCTGGAAAGGGTCAGGAGGTTCCATGTTCCATAAAAATTTGCGGCCACGGGTTCTCTCGCCGGGGAGAGCGGGGGCGAAGCCTCGCCTGATGGCGGCCGCGCTGTTTTTCGCCTTGGGGTCGGCATACTCCGAGATTACCCATACTTTCATTTCCTTCGACGATATCACCCCCGCCGGCGTGGACAAAACCCAATGTTGGAACTCGCTGGGGATGGACGATAAGGAGAGGATCTATGTCGGGTGGACCAGCATCCAGAACGGCCATGAAGATTATTTCGTATTCCGGTACGACCCCACCAGCGGGGAGCGGAAATTCCTGGGCAGCTTCATGGGCACCTCCCAGGCGGCAGGCAATCTCCAGGCTTCGGAAGAAATCCCCAAAGGCCATACCCACATGCCCTTCATCGAGGGCAAGATGTACATGGGATCCCAAGGCTTCCACGACTTCAAGGACGACATCAACGAGCTCCCCAAGTACCGCGGGTCCCATCTCTATACTTATGATGTCGCCCAGGGAAAGATGGAGGATGTGAGCAAGGGCTTTCCGGGAGGCGTGATCACCGACAAGCAGGGAATAGTGGCCCTTACCTATTCGCCCTGGCATAACCTCCTGATCGGCCTCAGCCATCCCCTCAGCGATATCGTGCTTTTCGATTACAAGCAGAACAAGATCAATAAGATCATCCCCGGCATACCCTGGACGCTGGGTAATCCCACCAGCCGCGAGGTGGTGGTCACCAAGCGGGGCAAGATCTACATCTATCGGGGCACCGAACACGTGGAGCAGCGGAACGAGTCCCACCCCATCTGGGTCTATGATATGGCCACCGGCGTCAAGCAGCAAACCGCCTTCTCATGCTCGCAGGGATTCTGGAACGGCCAGACCGCGACCGCGGACGGGAATACCATCTTTCTATCCACCGTTCATGGCAATCTCTACGAGTTGGATGTGATGACCGACACCTGGAAGCTGCTGGGGCATTTCCTTCCGAAAGCGGATTATGACAATGGCATGCGCATTACCCGTCTCTATGGCATCACCCTCTCTCCGGACGAAAAGGTGATCTACGGCATCCCGTCCACGACCACCAATTCCCGGGCAGGCGTCCTCTATCAATACGACCGGGCAACCGGCCAAGTCACCTCGGTGCGCAGCCTGGGGCAGGGCTCGGTGGGGACGGGGTGCTATACCGGCAGCAATTTGCGGGATTCCCGGGGCAATATCTACTCCGCCGCTTTCGGGAATACCAGCGATGTCTTCAATCGCCAATGCCGCCTGGCCGTCATCCACGTGGGCGGCACGCTGGTCACCGGGATCCGGGCCGGAAACTCCCGGGGACAAGCCCGGAAGAAGGGCGTATGGGCTGCAGGCAAGGCCGGGTCCCTTGTGCGCCTGGACGGGCGCGAGATCCCCCGCGAGGATACCCGAAAGGTGAAATCAGGCACCCTGCGTCCGATGGCCCATCCCCGCTGATGCTTCGCCCGTGCCTTTGGAATGGGCATGGCCGGGATGGCGATGCAACCGAAACCGGTTACTCCGGTGCGCATTGACGAGATCACGGCCCGCCTCCGTCATTGCCCTCGTCGCAGTACTCGCCGAACCGCAGGCGGTTCGGACGTAAGCTCCTCGGGCTGCTTAGGAGGCGGGGCCGTTTCTCTGTGACATTCCCTGCCCGTGCTCTTGTCAATACGCCGGAGTAAAAGGGTGAGGGTGGGGGGCCCCACCGCAATGGCCGAGACGGCGCCGGCCATCCGAAACCCCGCAGCCGCGGCGGTTCTCTCCGGCAAGTCCTGTTAACGGAATTCCAGGAATAGCGATCCCGGTTTCTGGCTCTCGAAGTCCAGCTTCACCTTGTCCTTCGGCCAGGCTTCCCCCGAGATCCGGACCTCGTCCAGTAGGCCGGAGAAATCATGGGTGATATCTTGCTGCCCGAGCCGCCCCATCCATATCTCCTTGTCGAACGGAAAGAACGGGGGGTTGGGAGCCGCGGTCCGGTCTTTCTCCTGGCCGTCCACATAGACGCGCATAAAGGCCCCGTCCCAGACGGCCGCCACGTGATGCCAGGCGTTGTCCCGCAAATCGACACCGTTGGCGATGCTGGTCTTCCATCGGCCGTCGCCCGACTTTCCGTCCGTGTAGGTGGAATCGTCGAACATGTAAAAGTAGGGTTGGCCCGCCCAATCGAGGCGCAGCCCGTAGTTGTTCCCGGAGGAGACCATCTCGCCGCCTTCCCGGTCGACTTTACCGGTGCGGATCCATCCCGATAGGGCCAACCCGTTGTGCGGGCGGACGGCGTCCAGGCCGGGGGCCAGGATAAGCTGGGTGCCCCCCAAAGCGGCGCCTTTGCCGATGGCGGATTCCTCATCGGGGATGGCGCGGGAAGCCACGCCCAGGGCCGCGGTCGGGGAGGCGTCCGGGTACTCCGCCGGGCCGGCGCCGAGGACGCGGCGTCCCAGATGCCAGACGCCTGCATAGGCGCCGAACACGCTGCGGCCGCTGGAGAAGTCCGGCGCGTCGGGGTTGCCCCAATAGAGGGTGATGCGTTGCGCGCCGCCCTTGCCGCGCACTACCGGGACCTTTACCCAAATCTCGGCTTTCCCGGCCGCGGCGTCCCAGCGTTCGATCTCGTAGGAAAGATGGCGGCCTTCCGCGTCCGCGAAGCGGATGTCACGGCCCGAAGTGGCGCCGAAGTCGAAGTTGCCCGCATGCAGGCGCACCAGCAGGGGGTAGTCGACGAGCGAATCCGCCAGGCCCGCGGCTGCGGCATCCAGGTAGATGTTGCGCGCTTGGGCCCACCGGGAATAGTCCTCGTTCTCGAAGCGGGTCAAGGGCACGATGACCGCATCGACGGTATCTCCGGGCCCCAAGGCGATAGGCGGAGGTTCCGCATAGGCGAGGCCCCGCAGGGAGGAGACGGCGCGCAGCCGGAACCGGCCGGCGGGCAGATCCTGGAAGGCGAATGCGCCGTTGGAATTGATGCGGGCCAGCCGTTCCAGGCCGTAAATCTGTATGTAGCCGGCCGCCGCCGAGGCGGAGTCCCCCTCCAGGCGGCCTTCCAGAACGCCCACGCTTCCAAGGATGTTGCTCCCGAGATCGAGATCCCGGTTCCGCATCAGCCGGCCCGTGTCGAGCACGGCCCCGCCCATGCTGCCCTGG
>DATENA010000101.1:0-13873 GCA_035275285.1 Fibrobacteria bacterium
AATTCATGCCCTCTGCCACCACCATACTCTTAGACGGGGTCAAAATGCCTCCAATCCTATATCGGTTGTACTCCCTGCCAGGGTGGAAGCCAAAAAAGTTAGTTTAGGCAATCCCGCCGTGCCGGGGTTGCTTACTCTTAGTCTAATGAAAAAGTATGAATTGCTTTGTGGATTTGAGCAACTTCCTATATCGGTTGTTTGCTTCTTGACCTCAATAATCCTCCCTGTGCTTTCATTCGCAAAAGTGACGGACATGCCTAGAATTGAAGCAAGAAAAAGCATTTGCATCTCATCTTCTTTTGGTAGCGGATTTAAAATATACAATATCCGGCACTTCGACCTTTTCAACGTGCCCGCGATGGTTTACGGGGAAGCGTCCGGATCGTGAGCAGGAGTAAAGACTTTACTTGACGAGCGCCTGCAGTTCCTTGAACTCCGGCGTCCCCGCCGCCCGCAACCATTCGAAGATCACCATCTCCGTGGTCACCAGTTCCGCGCCCTGGCGCTGCAGCCGCTGCAGGGCCGCCTCCCGGTCCTGATCCTTGCGCGAGGCGACGGCATCGGCCACCAGGAACAAGGCATAGCCGGCGGCCATCAGCTCCATGCCGGTCTGCATCACGCACACGTGGGTTTCCAACCCGGTCATCACCACCTGGCGCCGGCCGGCCGTGTCCAAGGCCTTGCGCAAGGACTCGCAGCCCCAGGCGCTGAAGCTCAGCTTGGGGAAGTATTCCTGATCGCCGGGCAGCAGGTCGCGCAGGTCCGCGACGGTGGGACCCAGCCCTTTGGGATATTGCTCGGAAGCCAGCACGGGAATCCGCAAGCGGGCGGCGGCGCCGGCCAGGGTACGGGAATTCCGGATCACCCCGTCCATTCCGGGCACCACGGGCCGGAACTTTTCCTGGATGTCCACCAGGAGGAGCGCCGATTCGGAAGCCTGCAAAAGTCCATCGCCCGATTTCGCCATGTTCCGCCTCCCCGTATGCGCGCCGGATCAAACTTCCTTGGACTCGATCCATTTCATGTTCTTGCGCAGCTTGCGCCCGACCACTTCCAGGGGATGGTTCTTCTCCTTGGCTTCCCAGGCGCGGAAATTCTTGCCGCCGCTCTGAAGCTCGGTGAGGAAGGTCTTCGCGAACTTGCCGTTCTGGATTTCCTTCAGCACCTTCTTCATCTCGGCCTTGGTCTTGGCGGTGATGATGCGGGGGCCCGTGACCATGTCGCCGAACTCGGCGGTATTGGACACCGAGTAGCGCATGTAGCTGAGGCCGCCCTGGTAGAACAGGTCGACGATGAGCTTCACTTCGTGCATGCATTCGAAGTAGGCCAGTTCTTCGGGGTATCCCGCTTCGATCAGGGTCTCGAATCCGGCTTTGACCAGTTCCGAGAGGCCGCCGCAAAGCACGCTCTGCTCGCCGAACAGGTCGGTTTCGGTCTCGTCCTTGAAGGTGGTCTCGATGGCGCCGGCCTTGAGGCCACCCACGCCGCGGGCATGCGCCAAAGCTATCGCTTTGGCGGTGCCATTGGCGTCCTGCTGGATGGCGATGAGGCAGGGCACGCCGCCGCCCTTGACGAACTCGCTGCGGACCAGGTGGCCGGGGCCCTTGGGGGCGACCATGATCACGTTCACGTCCTTGGGCGGCTTGATGTTCTTGAAATGGATGTTGAAGCCGTGCGACCAGATCAAGGTCTTGCCGGGCTTGAGGTGGGGCAGGATGTCGGCTTCGTACACGGCCTTCTGCACTTCGTCCGGCAGGAGGATCTGGATGATGTCGGCCTGGGCGGCGGCTTCCGCGGCGGAAACGGGCTTGAAGCCGTGCTTGACCGCGAGCTTGTGGTTGGGCGAACCCTTGCGCTGGCCGATGATGACCTTGACGCCGCTGTCGCGGAGGTTCTGGGCCTGGGCATGGCCCTGGCTGCCGTAGCCGATCACGGCCAGGGTCTTGCCTTTGAGGGGGGACATGGAACCGTCTTTCATCGTGTAAACTTTAAGCGACATTGCTGGTCCTTTCTAAACCTCGAGAAGCCGGTACGGTCCCGAAACGCATGGAGCATGGCCTGGCCATGCCAAAGCAGGGCGGGAAATTAGCAAAAACCGGGGGTTCCTTGCAGGGAGAGGGCCGATTCAGGCCCGGTTTTGGGGAAACGGGCCGATTTGCGCCCGGATCCGGTTCGCCCGCCGGGGCGCTACTTGGGTTGGAGGTTCAGGCTCAATTCGACCGAGGCGGTTCCATGCCAAGCGCTGAAGCTGTCGTTCCGGATCAGGATGGGCAAGGAGAACCCCTTCTTGATGGGCAGGGACAGGCCCAGGCCGTAGGTATCGGCCCAGGTCCCCTCCGTGATCCCCTCCCCGGCCATGCCCCGGAACTCCGTGCCGGCCAGGGCGGTGAGATCGATAGTGCTCTCCGAGGTCTTGCAGAGCATCAAGGTGTAGCCGAGCTCCACCGGCAGCCCCCAGCGGAAACGGGACCAGGTGGAAGCCGAATCCGTGACGCGGTATCCGGCCGCCGCCTTGATCTCGCCGCGGCGCCCCACCCCCCGGTACGCTTCCAGGGAGAACGCCCAATGGGAACCCTCGCCCATCCGGTAGTCGCCGGACACCTCGGCCGTGGCCAGGAGGCGTTTGTCGAGAACCTCCGCGATGGAGTCGATGGAGGCGCGGATGCTCCGGGCATGGGCCTCGATGCCCCGGCCATACTTCCGGTAGAACACCGGGTCCAGATCGCGCGGGTCCTGGGAGATCGCGAACTTCCCTTGGGACGTTTCGTATTGGTCATAGTGGACCTTGTAGGCTCCGGACGCATCGATCAAATTGGCTTTGAGGTACGCGATATACGCGCTATCGGCGGAGAACAGGGTTTGGTTCAACCCGTCCAGGGCGGCATTGATGCCCTCGCCGAACCGGTACCCGTCCCGATCGCGCCCGTTGATGAAGGCCCATTTCACCTTCCCGCCGATCCGGTCGACCTTGGCCCCGTCCCCCATCCCCAGTTGCATCCCCAGATTGGCGTTCCGCTGCCGCGGATGCCGCAGGAAAAGGGTGTCCACGCTCAACCCGGGATCGAAAACGGTGCGCAAACCGTACACGGAAGCATTGAGTTCGAAGCTTCCGTCCTTGGATGAGAACATATTCCCTTTGACCGCCGCGGAATAGTACTTCACGATCCTTTCGTTGAAGGAGGCGAAAGCGGAAGGTTGATCCGATTCGGCCTCCTTCAGCGCGCGGGCGGGATCGAGGCTTTGCGCCGCGCACAAGGGACAGAAGATGGCGAAAAGGCCCAAGGCCGGAAGGCGTTTCATCATGGGATCCATTCCCTACGTGAGTGGAACGAGCATGCCGAAGTGAAGGCCTCCCGAAAAGGAGGTGGCCGCCAGTTTTTCGTCCCCGGCGTAGACGGACACCTCGACGCTCCCTTGCGCGGGCGCCACTCCCGAAAAAGGCCAGCGCGGAGGCAGAACGTTCGATTCCGCTTTGTGGAACCGGGTGCCGGACTGGGAAAACGCGATGGACTGCGGACCGATGCGGATCCTGAGGGTGCCCGCGCCCCCTTTGATGACGCAAACGATTTTCAATTCGACTTCGACGAGGGTGTCCATGGATTCAAGCTTTCCCGGCATGTATGCATCCCTCGCCCAGATTATTCCCCGACGACTCGTTCCCCAACGGCCCGCGCTCGCCAAATTTAACTCAATCCTCCCGGGTTTCCCCATCCAGGAAAGATCCCGGAAATTGCCGTCCGTTACGTGGTTTCAGGCAATCAAGGGCATGCAAGGTTTCAATGCGATTGCCGGCCTCGCCTTAGGGGTCCCGGAAGCTACCTTGTCCGCATGCCCTCCCTGCTCCGGGACGCCGTCCAGCTCTGCCTGCTCACCCTGGGTTATCGGCTCGTCGATCTCGCCGTCCGCCAGGACGGGTTCCCGCGCCTGCTCGGGCGCGCGGGCCTGGGGCGGAAAGGCCTGGCCGAGTCCCTGTGGGTGGCAGCCTGCCTCGCCTCGATCCCCTTTTGGGGCTGGGATGCCCTCCCCCGCGGCCGGGACGTGCGCACCCTGGCCGCGTGCCTGGCGGCCCTGCTGGCCTGGCAGGCCGTCACCAAGGACGTCGATCCCGCGACCGGGGAAACCCACAGGTTACCCCGGATCGCGCTCGCCGCCCTGGCCGCCGGGACCTGGTTCAGCCCCGCCTGCCTGTTGGCGGCCGGATACCTGTTCACCGTCCCCTTCGGCCTCTGGCAACACCATGCCACGCTCCCCATGCGGCTGTTCCAGGCCCTCATGGCGCATGCCGTCCTGGCGGCCGCGCTCGCTCCCCTGGGCCTTTTCCGGGACGTCTCCGCGCTCGTCTTCTTCCTCCTGGCCATCGCGGTGTCCCATTACCTGATCACCGCCCTGGCCAAATGCATGTTGGGGCCGAAATGGCATTCCTGGGTCACGGACAACCGCATCCATCATCTCGCCGCCAGCGCGTACAGTTGGGGATGGGCGCGTTTCCTGCCGTGGCCCGCCTGGCGCAAAGTGATCTCCGCCGTGCGGTGCGCCGAGAAACCCCTGCAGGCGGCCGCCTTCGCGCTGGAGTTGCTGTCGCCCCTGGCCTTCCTGCGCCCCGGGGCCGCCTTCGGCTTCTGCTGCGCCTGGGCCGGATTCCACCTGGGGGTGTTCGCCCTGTCGGGGCTGCTGTTCTGGGATTGGATCCTGGCCGATCTGGCGCTGGCCTTTTTCATCGTCCGGCTTCCGGAAACCGCGGCCGCCCATGCCTTCGGGCCGGCGGCGGCGATGGCCGCCTTGGCTTTCCTGGCGGCCTTTCCCCTGCGCCACAAGCTGTGGAAGCCCATGCCCCTGGGCTGGTTCGACACGCCTTTCACCCAGCGCATCCATTGGCGCGTGCGCGGCGCCAGCGGAACGCTGTACGGGCTGTACAACGATTTCATGTGCCCGCACGAACGCTTGTACGGCAAGGTCAACGGCTGCTTCCTGGTCCCCGGTCCGGTGATCACCTACCACCTGGGGGAGGTGTGGAAACCGGATCTGCGCGACGCCATCCGCGCGGCGGGCCCCGATGCCGCGCGGATGGACGCGGTGAAAGAGCGGTTCGGCATCCGCCCGGTCTGCGCCCGGCGGGCCGCCGACCACGCGGCCTACCTCCGCCGGTTCTTCTTCGAGCTCAACCGCGGCGCGCGCAAGCACGTGCTGCCGCGCCCCCTGCGCTGGCTCAAGGCCCCGGGCGACCAGATATACTATTGGGGCGATCTGCCGCCCTACCGGGGCCAGGAGCGGGCGGTACGGGTCACCTTGCATTACCGCGAGGATTATTTCGACGGCCGGGATTTGATCCGGTTGCGCGACGAGCAGGTGGCGGACATCCTCATCGGGGATGAACAAGGCCAGGGAACGGTGCGGGAGGCGACCCCCAAGGAGATCGACGATTTCCTGCTGGCGCATGCGGCCGGCCGGCTCATCGATTTGCCCGGCTTCGGCGGGGGCTATGTCGGCGGGGACGACGGCAGGCGCGCCGCGGTGGCGGAAACGGACTGAGAAGCGGTCCCATGAACAGGTTTTGCCGCGGCGTCAGGGCAGGAAGCGCTTGCGCTCCGCGGGCGAGGGCATGCGGCAGGTTTCCCGCTTGCCGAACCATCGATAGCGGTTGCGGGCGACGAAATCGTACACCGCGTCCCGCAGGAAGCGCGGCACCGCCAGGAGCAGGCGCGCCAGGGCCCAGGGCCCCCCCAGGCCGCCCAGCACCCGCAGGGCCGCGTCCGATTTCCGATGCAGGACGCCGTTCTCCCACAGCAGCATGCTGCGCAGGGGATCGGCATCCGGACCGTACGTGACCGGGGAAGCGGGCGGAGCCCCGCCGGATTCCCGCAGGGAGGCGGCCGTTTCGCCTTGCAGGGCCGCGAAGCGATAGCGGCCTCTCCGGTCCCGCGCCAGCGCGAAATCGACGAACCCGTTGCACAGGCCGCAAAGGCCGTCGAAAAGGACTATGGGGGTTTCCCTCGGGTTCGCCATCCCAAAAATGTACAACCCGAGCGGCCCGGCCGAGCGGCCCGGGGCGTTAATTTCTATTTTCCGGAACATGTTCGAACAACTTTCCGACAAACTCGAAGGCATCTTCAAGCGCCTGCGCGGCCAATCCCAGCTGAGCGAGGAGAACGTCGCCGAAACCCTGCGGGAAATCCGCGTCGTCCTCCTGTCCGCGGACGTCAATTTCAAGACCACCAAGGACTTCATCAACGCCGTCAAGGAAAAGGCCATCGGCGCCCAGGTCCTCACCTCCCTGTCCCCCGGCCAGGTGATGGTCAAGGTCATCCACGACGAACTGGTGGCCCTTTTGGGCGGAGAGGCCGAAGAGCCTCCGTTCCAGGGCTCGCCGCCCTTCCAGATCCTGATGATGGGCCTGCAGGGCTCGGGCAAGACCACGGCCTGCGGCAAGCTGGCCCTGCACCTGCGCAACACCCGCAAGAAAAGCCCCCTGCTGGTGGCCTGCGACGTCTACCGCCCGGCCGCCATCGATCAGCTCAAGACCATCGGCAAGTCCCTGGGGATCCCGGTCTATGACGAAGGCCTGGGCGATCCGATCAGGATCGCCGAGAACGGCCGCAGGTTCGCCCGGGACAACGCCCATGACCTGGTGATCTACGATACCGCCGGCCGCTTGCAGATCGACGACGAGCTCATGCGCGAGCTGGAGCGCATCATCGAAACCGTGAGGCCCCAGGAGAAGTTCTTCGTGGCGGACGCCATGACCGGCCAGGAGGCCGTCAACGTGGCCAAGACCTTCCACGACCGCCTGGACTTCACGGGCGTGATCCTGACCAAGATGGACGGCGACGCCCGCGGCGGCGCGGCCCTGTCCATCAAATCGGTCACGGGGAAACCCATCCGTTACGTGGGCATGGGCGAAAAGCCGGACGCGCTGGAGGTGTTCCATCCCGATCGCATGGCTTCGCGCATCCTGGGGATGGGCGACGTGCTCACCCTGGTGGAAAAGGCCCAGGCCGTCTACGACGAGAAGCAGGCCAAGACCCTCGAAAAGAAGTTCAAGCAGAACAAGTTCGACCTGGACGATTTCCTCAACCAATTGCGCCAGGTCAAGAAGATGGGCTCGCTCACGGACCTGGTCTCCATGATCCCGGGCATGAACAAGCTGGCCGACGCCAAAGTGGACGACAAGCAATTGGTGCGCGTGGAAGCCATCCTCAGCTCCATGTCCCGGCGCGAGCGCCAGGCCCCCAAGATCATCGACGGCAGCCGCCGCAAGCGCATCTCCCTGGGCAGCGGCACCAGCATCCAGGAAGTCAACCAGGTCCTCAAGCAGTTCGAGCAGATGCAGAAGATGATGAAGCAATTCTCGGGCATGGCCGGCAAGATGGGCGGCATGCGCCAGATGCAGAAAATGATGCAAAAAGGCCGGGGGATGCCGGGAATGTGATTTTCCATAATGCAGAAAACGGCCCGGAAGCGTCCAAGAGGTTTGAACCCGGGAAGGATCGCCGTTCCCCCATCGCAAAGGCAAATACATGCACCGCACCCTCGCTCGCGCCGCGCTCCTCACCGCCCTCGTTTCGGCCTATGCCCTGACGGGCTGCCTCTCCGACTCCTCCGGGGAAACCGCCACGCCATCGCTTGCCGCTTCCGGGACGACGCCTTATTCCGTCTCCGGCGAGTGGATCCTCAATCCCGCCCACGACGATACCGGCTTCTATTGCTCGGGCAACACCCTCGACTCGGAGGTCTACGAAAACGGAGCGGATTCCGTCCGCTTCAAGATTGCCGGAGAAAAACTCTCCATTTACCACAGCTCGGACACGGCCCGTTCGGGAGCGGTCGTGGAGTGGATCTCCGTGTATACCCGCTCGGGCGCCGGATCCGGGCTGGAAGGCACCTGGACCGCTACCGACGAGGGATACCAGGTCGTTTCCGGCACCTTGACGGCTGCTGAAAAAACCGAACACGACAGCGACCTGATGTGGTCGAAGCATTATTCGTCGTACAAGACCGTCTCCGTGCGGTTCGCGAACGGGATAATCACCTCGTCCTTCGATTTGAATACCGCCGCGCTGTTCATGGAACGGTGGAACGGGATCGCTCCCGGGCAAGTCGACCAACCCGACAGCGCCCAGTTCGATATGACCGCCCGGGCCGTGGACAAATATACGGTCGAGTTCAAAGGCCGCAAAACCGGCGAGACGGTCCGGGTCACCACCTCTCCCATAGACGACAAGACCTATGTGAGCGACCAATCCGCCCATGCCATCCACCGTTACTACGGTAAGCCCAAAACCTGCCCCAACGAGGTGGAACCCCTTTGGTACCGGGAATTCCAAACGGGCAACTCCAAACCGGCCGAAGCTGTGAGGAAATCCGGCCAAATCGGCTTAAAAAGCGTATTTCCCCGGAATTTTCTTCCCTTCCCTTTAAAACCGCCCTATTCCTTGCTAAATTAGCCCATCTTGAAAATTCCCGTGGAGGAACACTTTTGTCCGTTGTAATCAGATTGTCCAGACAGGGTCACCGTCATCTTCCCTTCTATCGTATCGCGGTGGCGGATCAGCGTAAAGCGGCCACCGGTAAATTTCTCCAGCATATCGGCTATTACGATCCCTCCGAGAATCCCCCGACCCTCAAGGTCGACGAAGCCAGCGCTTTGAAGTGGATGCAGGTGGGCGCGCAGCCTTCGGACACCGTCCGTTCCTTGTTCCAGCATCAAGGGATCATGGACAAGTTCGCCAAGACCAGGCAGGGCAAGGCCACCGCCGCGACCGCCGGCAAGGCCGTGGCCTGGAAGGCCCGCAAGCCGAAGATCCATAAGAAGAAGAAGGAAGAGCTGGCCAAGACCGCTGCCGCGGTCGCCGCCGCAGCGCCCGCCGCCGACGCGGCCCCCGCGGCCTGATCGAGCGACGCGAGCGACGAACGCTACGGACCCGGTGAACGCAACGCGCCTCCGGCCGGTGCGCTCCCAAGGTTCCGCAAGCCTCTTTCCCATTAACGCGCCGCCCTTCCCTCCGGGAGGGCGGCCGGCGAACCCAGCCCATGAACGCCCCACCCGATAACCTGATCCTCATCGGATACACGCAGAAGCCCTACGGTTTGCTGGGCGAACTGAAGGTGAGTCCCGCCACGTTCGATTTCGATCGGCATACCGGCCTTTCCACCGTCTATTTCCGGAAGCGCGATGGCGACGCTCCCGAGGCCCTGGAGGTGCGCGCCACCCGGGCCGACGCGGAAAACTGGTACCTCAAATTCAAGGATCTGCGCACGCCGGAAGCGGTGGCGCGCCTCAGCGGCGGCCAATTGCTCATTCCCGCCGAAGAGCGTTTGGAACTGCCCGAGGACATGGTGTATCTCTCCGACGTTCCCGGCATGATCGTGATCGACGAAGAAGGCAAAACCGTCGGCAAGGTCGTGGAGGTCCTGGAGCAGGGGGCCCAGGAACTGCTGGTGGTGGGCACGGGCCGGCAGGATATGCTCATCCCCTGGAACGATCATTTCGTGAAGCGGATCGACAAGACCGCCCGCCAGGTCCTGGTCGACATCTCCACCCTGCGGGGCATCCTGTGAGGATCGACGTCCTCACCCTGTTCCCGGAAATGTTCGCGGCCTTGGACGCCAGCATTCCCGGGCGCGCCCGCAAGGCGGATTCCCTGCGGTTGAAGTGCCATTATTTGCGGGATTTCGCCATCAACAAATACGGCCAGGTGGACGATGTGCCCTTCGGAGGCGAAGCGGGCATGGTGCTGCGTCCCGAGCCGCTCAAGAAAGCCCTGGACCACGTGTTGGAGGAATTGGGGCCCGCCAAACCGCATGTCTTGCACATGAGCGCGCAAGGAAGGATTTTCACCCAGGAAAGGGCCAAGGAATTGGCCAAAATGGATAATATTCTTATTATTTGCGGGCATTACAAAGGCATCGACCAGCGTTTCGCGGATGCCTATGTGGATGAAGAGCTCAGCATCGGTGAGTACGTCGTATCGGGAGGCGAATTGCCCGCGATGACCCTCATCGACGCGATAGCCAGGCTTCTGCCCGGCGTGCTTGGGGACATGGCCTCGGCGGAAACCGATTCCTTTTACCTTCCCAATCGCCTGGGTTGGCCCGTGTATACGAGGCCCCAGGATTTCGAAGGGCGGACGGTGCCGGAGGTGCTGGTGTCCGGCCATCACGAGAACATCAGGAAGTGGCGCATCAAGGCCAGCCTGGAATTGACACGAAAGAATCGCCCGGACCTGTTCCAATCCCTGGACCTGTCGGACGAGGAAAAAAAGATTTTGGGCAGCCTCTGACCGGGCCCCGGAAGAGAGCAAGAAAGGACATCATATGCATCCCACCGTAGCCGCCATCCATCATGGCAATCTCCGCAGCGACATCCCCGAGTTCCGCGCGGGCGACACCGTCAGCGTCGACTTCAAGGTCATCGAAGGCGCCAAAGAGCGCATCCAGACCTTCACCGGCGTGGTGATCCAGCGCCGCGGCAACGGGGTCTCCGAAACCTTTACGGTCCGCAAGATTTCCAACAACATCCCGGTCGAGCGCATCTTCCCCTTGAACTCCCCCCGCATCGCCTCCATCAAGGTGAACCGCCTGGGCAAGGTCCGCCGCGCCCGCCTGTTCTACATGCGCGACCTGTCGGGCAAGGCCGCCCGCATCAAGGAACGCGGCGCCAAGACCGAAGGCGCCGCCGCCAAGCCGGCCGATTCCGCCGCGTCCGCGGAGCCGAAGTCCTCCAAGGTCAAGGCCGCCAAAGCCGCCAAAGCCAAAGTCGAAGCCACCGCCTGAACGGGCGGTCCGCCTGGAAAGGCGGTTCGCTCCGATTCGCGGCATGCGGCGCAAATCGCGCGCAACGGCAAAATCGGTGCCTTAAGCGGCCGCCCGGCAGGGAGGGCCGCTTTTTTTTCGGGACCGGCCGGTTGCCTCACCGCGGCGAGGGCTCGATTTGTCAGGACGATCATAACTCGGAATAATACCTTTACTCCCATGGCGTTGACGATCCTGCCTCGGGCCCTGAGGCAAGCCTACCAGTGGGGAGTGCCGTTGTCCCCGGATCCGCGCCGCGGCAAGCGGATCTACCTGAGCAACCGCATCGCGGTGATCGCCTCTTTCATCTCCCTGATGTACTCCTGCTTCTACCCGCTCCTGGGCCTGGCACGGCTCAGCATCGTTTCCGTGGCCATCGCTTTCGCGTATGCCTTCATCCCGCTGCTGAACCGCAGGGGGCATACCTGGATCTCCCGCATTCTGCTGGTGTACCTCTCCAGCGCCGCCATCGTAGGCATGTCCCTGGCCTTGGGACGGGTCTCCGGTTTCGAACTGTTCCTGCTTCCCGTCGCCTGGATGCTGCTGGTCCTCTTCGACTGGGAAGAGCGCGCGACCATGGTCTGGGGCGTGGGCCTCAACTCGATCGCCTTGCTGGCGATCAACGCCTTCGCCCCGGAACGGGGCCTGTTCCTCGCCTTGAGCGACGCGAACGTGCGCATCCTCCATTTCGTGGTGGTGGCCGTGGCGCAGTTCTTCCAGGTGGTGGTGGTCTTCTATTTCTTCCTGGCCAACCGCCAGACCGAAACGGCCCTGGCCGAGGCCGGCGAATCCGCCCGGGCGGCGGACAAGGCCAAGAGCCAGTTTCTCGCGAACATGAGCCACGAGATCCGCACGCCCCTGAACGGCATCCTGGGCATGTCCAGCCTCCTGCTGAAATCGGAGATGCGGGACGACCAGAAGGACCTGGTCCAGGCCATCCAATCCTCCAGTCTCGATCTGATGGTCATCATCGGGGAAATCCTGGACCTTTCGAAGATAGAGGCCGGCAAGATGAAGCTGGAAAACGCCCCTTTTTCCCCGGAACCGCTCCTCGATTCCGTGATGCGCCCCTTCGAGCACGAAGCGCGCCGCAAGCGCCTGGATTTGAGGCTGGAAACCGCCCCCGGCATACCTGCGATGCTGATCGGCGATCCCATCCGCCTCAAGCAGGTGCTCAACAACCTCATAGGCAACGCCTTGAAGTTCACCCAGCAGGGAGGGGTAACCGTGAGGGTACGGGCCGCGGGCCCGGAGCGTCCGGACGATGCGGGAGCGGACGGCGCCCCCGGCGCGGGACAGGCCTTCCGCCTGGGCTGCGAAGTGGAAGACACCGGAATCGGCATCCCGGAAGAGGCCCGCGAGAAGATATTCCAATCCTTCTCCCAGGTCGATCAGGCGGAAACGCGCAAATACGGAGGCACCGGGCTGGGGCTTTTCATCTCCAAGCAGATAGTCGACATGATGGGCGGCCGCATCGGATTCCAGACGCGGCGGGGGCTGGGATCGGGCAGCCTGTTCCATTTCGAAATCCCCTTCCCCATCGCCCCCACGCCGCGGGCCCCGGCGGCGGCGGCGGCAGCGGAAACCCCGGCCGTGGCGCACGTTCCGGAGGCGAAACCGTCCCCGGCCGCCCCCGCCCGGTTGCTGATCGTGGAAGACCATCCCCTGAACCAGAAAGTCCTGTCCGGGTTCCTGGCCCAGGCCGGGCATCGGGCGGACTTGGCTTCGGGCGGCCAGGAAGCGCTCAAGATGTTTTCCATCGCGCCCTATGACCTGGTCTTCATGGACTGCCACATGCCGGGCATGGATGGATTCGAATGCACGCGGGCCCTCAGGGAAATGCGCTTCGGCGGCAAACGTCCCGTCATCATCGGCGTGACCGCGGACGCCATGGTGGGCACCCGGGAGAAATGCCTCCAGGCAGGCATGGACGACGTGCTCACCAAGCCCATCCTCGCCGAGGAGCTGCAAAACGTCCTGTCCCGCTGGCTGGGGACGGCGAAGCCCCGGCAGGCCGTGGCCGCGCCCAAAACCCCGCATTCGAACTGGGTGGACCTGCGCCATCTCCGCGAGATGGACGAATGGATCCGGGTTTATGATCCCCGCTTCTGGGAGCGCGCCCAGCATCAGTTCCGCGACTCCGCGGCCCGCCTCATCGCCTCCATCCGCGCGGCCTTCGAGGCCGGGAACCTGGGGGAGGCCGGCGAATCGGCCCATTCGCTCAAGGGCCTGTGCCTGATGCTGGGCCTGAGCCGCATGGGGGAAGCCTGCAAATCCCTGGAGGTCGCCTGCGCGCATGGGGGAGCGGAATGGCTGCTGCATTTCTCCGACCTGGAAGCCTCCTTGGAGCCCTCCCTGGCGGAAATGCGGAGGCAAGTCGGCCAAACCTGATTTGGGGCGAGCGTATGGGATTCATTTCCTTCAAAGGCCTATTCCACGCGGGCGTGGACGGATCCATGGACCCGCGCCAGGCCGGATCCGGCGCCGTGGCGGCCTCGCCCCCGAAACCCTCCGTGCAGGAAGGCGCGTTGCCGCAGGGCGCCCTCGCCCTGCGCATCCTCGTGGTGGACGATCATCCCCTCAACCTCAAAGTCCTGGAATCGTTCCTGCAAACCTACGGACTCTCGGCCGACCTGGCCCATTCCGGGGAAAAGGCCCTGGAATCCCACGCCCAGGCGGTTTATCACGTGGTGTTCATGGATTGCCACATGCCGGGCATGGACGGCTACGAATGCACGCGCCGCCTGAGGCAGAACCCGCGTCCCGGACCCAGGCTCACCATCATCGGGGTGACGGCCGACGCCATGGACGACAATCTCCGCAAATGCCTGGCGGCGGGCATGGACGCCTTGCTCATCAAGCCCATCATGGAAAAGGAATTGCGGGCCTTGCTCGCAAAGTATGCCGGGCAAATGCCTGACGGCACCGGCTTTTAGCCGGCTACCGGCTACCAACTAACTCGCCACGGGCATGGGCACTAACTGCATTCCCGCTGCCTTGGCTTGACGCTTCAAATGGTTCATTTTCTTTTCCAATTGGCTTTTCGATAGGGTATCCAACATCGATTTGGAATACTCCGCCCCCT